>NZ_JACBFD010000043.1 GCF_013391405.1 Staphylococcus sp. GSSP0090 | reverse complement strand
AACTTCACGGCTTTATGCTTCTCCAATAAAAAAAAGATTAAGCAACCTAAGGTTGCCTAATCTCTAAAAACGTATCAGTCCTCTTTGACAAAGAGCCACAAAAAATAGGTTTGTGACTAGTCTAATGACTTAGGATTATAAAATTGTCTGCCATCTAAACCAAAAATACGTTCTGTAAATTGGCCTTTTTCTGTTTTTTTATAAGCCTTTTCAAACATATTCATCTTCGCGTCTATATTATCAATAAAGAATAATATTTCCGCCTCTTTCATATGAGGTAACTTCGGTGATCCATATTCCATTTTACCATGATGAGCTAAAATCATGTGACGTAGTAATAAGACCTCTTCCCCATCTAGATTCAGCTCTCTCGCTGCTTCAGCGACTTCATCACTCGCAATTGAAATATGACCTAATAAATTACCTTCGACAGTATAGGAAGTAGCTACTGGACCACTTAATTCTCTAACTTTACCTAGATCATGTAAAATAATCGCACTGTATAACAAACTGCGATTTAGCAGTGGATAAATGTCACAAATTGATTTTGCTACACGTAGCATAGTCAGTACATGATAACTTAAACCACTCGCAAAATTATGATGATGTGTACTGGCAGCTGGGAAAGTAAAGAATGCTTCTTGATGTTTACGAATCAAGTGTCTAGTAATACGCTGTAATGTTGCATTTTCAATGTCCAACATATAATGTGATATTTCCTCTTGAATTTCATCTGGCGTCAGTGGTGCACCATCAACAAAATCTTGCGTTTTCATATTATCATCAGCTGTTGCTAATTTTATTTTATTTATCTTCATCTGTTTACGACCACGATAATTGATTACATCTCCAGTAACATGGACGATTTTCTCAGGTTCTAATATTTTCATATCTTCTTTACTTACAGTCCATAATTTGGCTTCTATATCGCCACTTTTATCTTGTAGGTATAGTGTCATATAGTCTTTACCTTGAGCCGTAACACCTTGTGTCGCTTTATGGATAAGGAAAAAATGATCTACTGAATCACCTGGGTTTAATTTTTCTACATTTCTCATTATTTACCGCCTTCCTGAATTTTATCTAATGTAATGGTTTGTTTTGAAGGCACGCTATTATCTTTCACACATGTAAAGTATAGGATTTGATAACTTTTAGGCATTTGTCTTAAATAATTCATCATAATATCTTTTCTTTGCTTATCAAAATGAACAAAAGCATCGTCAATAATAATTGGGAATGGATAATAAGGTTTTAATGTTTTTATTAAACTTAAGCGCAATGCAATATATAAAATTTCTTTCGTTGATTGGCTTAATTCTACTGGTTCATACATTTGACCATTCATTTGTTTAACCATTAAATCATCATTTGCGTAAGTAACTTGAACATAATGACCATTTGTTAAATGCGAAAAGATTTCTGTCGCTTCATTGATCACTTGTGGTAATCGCTTATCTTTAATTTGTTTGATATGCCCTTCCACTAATGCTTGTAAATAGCTTAAACTTGCCCAATCTTTCGCTTCATCATTCACTTTATTTTTTAATATATGGAATCTGTGTCGTAAATCAGCTAATGTTCTATCTGTTTCCATATCTGTAATTTTCGCTTTCAAATCACTGACTTCAGCTTGCATTTCTAAATATTGATCATTATACTCATCAACTTGACGTGCCAATACTTCATCTTCGTTTGTCAGTTGTGCAGCTGTTTTCTCACTTAACCTTGAACTTGTATCATAATTATAATTTTGATTTTCTAGATATTTCGATAAATCATTAAATCGTGACATATTTTGATGGTAATTTTGATATTGCACATGATGCTGATAATAAGATTCTTCATCATTAACATTAACAAAATTGAACAATTGGTCAATCACATTGTTATTTTCATTTAATCTACTATGCAGTTGTGAAACTTCACTTTCAATTAATTTAATTTGTTCCTCATTACGTGACCATTTCTCCAAATTATTTGTTTCTTCTTTTAGCCATTGTCTTATATCATGAAATAACGATAATTCATTAAAATAGGTAAATTGATTTTTCGTTACTTCCTGTGCATGTTCGTAAAAATCACTCAATTGTTGTTTCAATGCTTGTACTTGTGTTTGTAACTCATCAATGTGTTGTTCATGCGTTTTAATTTTATTCATTGTTCCGATGCTATCTACAATCAATTCATCAGACATTTTATCAGATAAATACAGATCAGCTTTCACTTTATCAATATTTTGTTGCGCATTTTGATATTGTTGCTTGGCTTGCATTAATGTATTGGTTAAATATTCAGCTTTCTTATCTATTGCTTCTTTTGTTTTGATTGTCGTTTGTAACTGTTCTCTCACTCTGTATTGATCATCCAAGTCGAAATCAAGATCATAATTATCTTCAAGTTGTGTTACTTGCTGTTGCAAATCTTCAATTTCTTTAGAGAAGGATTCACTATGTCCAACTTCTTTTGTTTTAACAAAGAAAATACCAACAATAAAAACGAGTGATAGTACAGCAAATATAATACCAAAAATGATATTTGCAGAAACAAATGAGAAGATTGTCAGTCCAACGCCAATAACAGCTAATATAATCAGACTTACGCGCATGAGATTTTGTTTTTTCTCATTTTCTCGCTGTTCTTTATCAAATGTTTCTTTCATTTTTTGATAAAGATTGTTCTTCTCTTGAAGCTCAAACACTTGTCTATTATATTGTTTTTTCTTTTCGAAGTTCTCTTCTGGAACAATATCTGCTTCAAGCGCGTTCATTTCTGCGTGATTCGTATCTTTATCTATTTTATTTTCTTCAATATTACGTTCAAGTTGTTGAATATATGCCGTTTGCTCTTGTTTTTCTTTGATTTGATTACTAACATGACTCTTCATGGCTTCTGAACCATCTACTTCATGATGTACGGTTTGCCAACCAATATTTGATTTCAAACCTTCTTTTTCACGTTCTTTATCTTGTATTTCTTTATCTAAAGCCTTAACTTCATATTCTTTTTGTTTGATTTCATTCTCTTGTTGGTGCAAATGATTAAAAGCATCAATATCACTTTGTCTTGGTACTGTTATTTTTTCATTCTCAGCTTTAAGATGTGCTAAACGTTCTGTTCTTAAACTGATATCTCGTTTTAAATTTTGTGTTTGTAACTTTGCCGATTCATAACGATCTATACCTTGTTCTGGAAAAACAACAGGTTCTACATTCAATTGAGTTTCTAATTGTTTCCACTCTTGTGTCTGTTCATGTAAGGCGAGTTCCTTTTGTTTACGTTCATGCATTTTAGATAATTGTGCCAAATTTTGTTTTAAATTGTTAAGGCGTCTTTCTGACTTATCTTTATCATCTACTAAACGTTTATAAGAAGTTAGCTTTGCTTCTTCTTCTCGAATTTGACCTTCTAATTCTTTCAGTTGTTCTATTTGTTGATTGATAATGGGATTGCGACCATTCTTTTTATAAAGTACTTCTTTTTTATCATTTAATATTTCACGCATGCTCGTAAATTCAGTAGATCCTAATGCACCAGCTTGTAAAAGATAATTTTGCAATTGAGTTTCATCCATATTTTTATGAATATCTTGTAATCCTAAAACATCAAATGAAAAAATCCCTTGATAAGTACGTTTAGAGATAAAGTTCAGTTCTTTTTTCAACCAACTTTCATCTTTAATACTACCATTAGGTAGATATACCTTAACATCGCCAGTTGCACTGCCTTTTACGCGTTCAACTTCAACAAGTGATCCATCATCTTGTATTAAAGTTAATTTACCACCATATTGATTACCTAACCTTGGTTCTAAACGTGGTTCGTTCTCTTTTTTTGTAGGAAATCCAAAAAGAATTGAATGAATAAATGCTTGTATTGTAGATTTACCTGTTTCATTTTCTCCATAAATCTGAGTAAATGATTCATCAAACTCTATTTTCCTCTCAATAAACCTACCATATCCATAAATTTCTAATGATTTGATTTTCATATTATTCACCCCTCATATCTGACTTCAATAATTCTTCAGCATGTTCAATTAATGCTCTTCTATCGAAATCGCTGTAATTTTCTAGATATTTAGACGCTTTGGGATTTAAATACAAATCATTCATCGCTCTGTCGTAAACAGTTGTGTCATCTATTAAATCAGGTGAAAATTCTTTAACTAATGTGTTTTTGTCTTCATATTTATTTTTAATTGAGAGTTGTTCTACAAATACAAAATCATGTTCATTTTCTTCAAAATCACTTATCATTTCGTGTACTTGCAATATATCTTGTTCAGATATCAATTGATCTGAATTCACAACTACGTTCAACTGATAGATTGATTTTCCATGTTTTCTAACTTGAGATTTAAATGATTGAATATCATCAAACAGACCTTGTTTAGATGATTTATCCGATTCTATGGTTGCTTTTTCAAATCTTATAAATTGAGTTGGAACGAATTGTGCATTAAGTTTTAAATCGTCTCCTTGAACTAATAAACATCCCTTTTCACCAAGTTCTTTAAAATGTCTTCCTTGAATGTTACCAGGATAATGGATTTGTGGCATATCACTCAGTTGTTGACGTTCGTGAATGTGACCCAATGCCCAATAGTGATATAACTTGTTATTCAAATCTTCCAGTCTAAATTCTGTATATCGATCATTGGTATTTGACTTACTATATGTACCATGCAATATACCAATATGTATCCCTTTTTGACCTTGACTAGAAGGATATGCATCTAATTTATTTTCATAACTTGCATCATTTTGATAACTGAAACCATGTAAATAAATTTCTTCCCCATTTTTAGTAATGGTTTGATA
Source organism: Staphylococcus sp. GSSP0090 (assembly GCF_013391405.1). GTDB lineage: Bacteria > Bacillota > Bacilli > Staphylococcales > Staphylococcaceae > Staphylococcus. Next base: position 17,777 of record NZ_JACBFD010000043.1, on the reverse strand, counting down.
AGTTTCAACATTTTCAGAGAAAACCGAAACATTATCTGGCCAAACTGTGCCTATACTTGCAGATAATGGATCATGATTACCGTGACATAGATAAACAAATATTTGTTCTTTCTCTAATCGTTCAAATTGTTCTTTTAAAAATACCTCAGCACGTAACGTACGATTGTGTTGATCAAATAAATCACCAGAAATAATCATAAAATCTATTTCTTCGTTTAATGCTAAATCTACTATTTTTTTAAAACTCTCGTAAGCACTTTTTTGCATATCATCAAAAATAGACTGACTAAGATAACTTCTAGATTTAAAAGGACTATCTAAATGTAAGTCAGCGCAATGAATAAATTTCACCATACAGTATAGTTCTCCTTTATTGAAAGGTTAATTTGTACGAATGCATGTAGCACAATCTAGTCATACCTAAATTATACTGTCAATTGTTAAATTGTATGCATGCCAATACCTTTTATCTTTATATTTTACCATATTGTCTATTCGACAGTCGATAAAACTAAGCGCGCAATCACTTTGTTTATTTATTCTTTGTCTTGTGTGTAGCAATACTAAAATTCATGCCCTAACATAACGAACGATTTATTCAAAAAAATAGACCGAGACAAAAGTATGTCTCGATCTAATTAACCATCTAGGTCGTATTCGGAATTGAAGTATACATTCAAATTTATAAAGATTGAATTACAATTTCTCATACGACTATATTATTAAATTTACATTGTACTAATAATTAGTCAGCGTAAATTTCATCTAAAGGTTTAACAATGATTTGGTTGATTTCTTGGAATACTTGGCTCATGTTTTGTTCAGCAGCCATTAATTCAGAAATGTTTGAATCATTTTCGATTTTTTGAGCTTGTTCTTGTGCTTTTTGTAGCTCTTCTTCACCGATTTCTTCACCTTGCATTTGTTTTTGTTGGAAATTTAATTGTGTTTCACGGAATTCATCAAATAAATCTTTTGATTCTTGATTTTCTTTAACTTTTGCATAAGCATTTTGAATAGCTTGATATTCATCACTTTCTCTTAATGCTTGTTCTAATTGATTTGCATGATCGTATAAATTTACTGCCACTATGCTTCACTCCTTTTTTGTATATGTGTGAAAACCACATCGATATTACAATAACATAATTTAATATGTTATACAAAAATTGCAATTATCCCTTGGAATAAACCGATTATGCCACCGAGTAAAAATCCTAAAAGCATGATTAATTTCAATTCTTTATTAGCAATATCAATAATTAATTTTTCAATATAAGCAAGATCAAATGTATTAATTTGTTCTTCAACCATTTGTCTTAAATTTATTTTTTTCATAATAGGTGATAAATGTTTTGACGCATTGTCAATAATAACATCTGTTAATGTTGTAGCCACTTTTGTTTCTAAGAATGTAATAAAGCTTGGCATGATTGTATGCAATGGTTTGTTTGAAGTTTGTTCAATATCAATGTAGCCTAATGCTAATGCCGTTATTGAAGTTTTAAAAGATTGATACTGGTCTTCATTTATTAATTCATTTAATTGTTTCGATTTCATTGTTGCGTATTCATTTTCTATAATCTGTGTAGCAATCGCTTTTGCTTTAGGATGGCTCGTTAATCTAATGAGTTCGTGCTGTATCCGTTCTGCAATGCTCTCTTTTGTCATAAACATTTGTAACATGCCAACAATCTTTCCTTTTTCATTGAAGAATGTATCTAACATGGAAGCAATATCTGCCCCACCTTTTTCTGATTTCAAATAGACACGTGCTCTATCAAATAACAATTCAGGTAATAGACCCACTTTGTCATCTATACTGCTTTCAATATCATTAGGTATCAGTTGCTGTATTGGCGTATTTTGATAATCAAAATAAAAGTTATCCATTTTATCTGAAATTAGTGAATCTAATTTTTGATTTGCTGTTTTAGAAAAATCAATATCTACGATGTCTGCTAATGACTGTATAGTCGTATGATTCTGTTTTAATTTAGCGATTTGCTTAAATATAATATCTTCAATTGCATCTCTAGAAGTTGGCGCATTTAACTTGGCTTGAATAACTTCTTCTGTAAGTAAATGTTCTTCAACAACTTGACCAATTTTATCCGCTATTTCTTCTCTTCTTTTAGGTATTAATCCTGGAGTAAAAGGCACTCTCTTTTTAAAAATATAATATGTTTTAAACGGGTGAAACAACATTCTGACGGCAATGACATTGGTTACCCCACCAATCAGTGCGCCAATAACCATCATAAAGATGATAACTAAAAACGTCTGCATGTATATGACTCCTTTGTTCAATTAAATGGATTCAAAAAAATTTATAATTATTTTTACATTGTATAACATATAACGGTAAATTGTGTAGGAAAAACTTTCTAACAATCGACTTGTAAAAACAAACAAAAAAAGACCTAAATCTATGTTTAGGTCAAGTAGAGGTAGAGTGACTAAATCATTCATATATAATATAGCGATGTATACCTGATAATTATATAAATAATGATTCTTCTATCACTAATCGAATTAATATTATACGTGCATTAATTCTTCTTTAGAAATTCTACCAAAATATGTCTCAGCTTCTCTTAATTTTGAAGTACCAAATATCGGCTGTGTCTCTTGATTAAGCACACGATAGATATCACTTACTTTATTGCTTTGTAAGATGAAGCCATTACGACTATCAACAGTGTTCCAGTAGATATCACTTGTTGTAGAATGGTTAGGATATGCACAATGATTACGAGAAATTGTTTGTACCATTTCTAAAGGATCACATCCAAATGTACTATTTAGTACATCTGAATCTCTAAATAATGCACAAATTGACACACATGTTGTCCAGTTAGGTAGTACTCTCTCTTTTTCTATTTGTACTAATGTCTTTTTAGAAAGACCTATTGTTTGGGCCATCGTATCTTGCGTATAACCTGCTTCAATACGTACCATTTTAAATTTTGTTTGAATTAAATCTGTGAAACTCTGTCTATCCATTACTTTAATCTACCTTTCATAAAAGAATATTTTATCCGGACACAAGAAATTGCAATAATACACGCTTCTTGAAACACAAATTACATCATAATACAATTTTCAAGAAAATAAAAGAGTGAAATGAAATTTTCATTGTTAATTATCATTGGCGCAATTATCAAAATAATCAATCTTATATCTTATAATTTTTTTAAAACAAAAATCATTTTGTTTGTAAGCGTATTATTTTTGTGAAATGTGTTATTAACTCAAATTACTTATTACTCTTTTAAGATAAAAACACTATTTCTTATTATAGACCATTTTTCGTATTTACGCATAGATAAACTTTAAAATTCTTCAAATTAATTTTAAATGTAGCTTTTGTTTACATTATTCTGAATTTTCATTATAATCTGAGTTACTTTTAAAATTTTGAGGTGCTTATCATGAAAAATACATATATATTACTAGCTAGATGTTCTGACAACGTAGGTATAACATCATTTATTACTACTATTATTGCTAATCATAAATCTAATATTTTACATTTAGATCACTTTACAGAGTATGAAAGCAATCAATCAGAGAGTGGTCAATTATTTTTACGTTTAGAGTTTGAACAAGTTGAAGAACTTAAAGAATCATTAGAGTCAGCTTTAAATCAATACGATATTCAATTTGAACTTTTTGATAATAATGACAAAACGAAAATTGCATTGTTTGTTTCTAAAGAAGACCACGCATTTAACGAAGTCCTATTAAGAGTTCATCGTGGTGAGTTACCTGCAGAAATCGTATGTGTCGTGAGTAATCATGAAACAAACAGGCATTTTGCAGAATCTTTATCTATCCCATTTTATTATGTGCCTAATAATAAAGACAAGGAAGATGTAGAACAAGATATACTCAATATTTGTAGCTATCACGAAGTAAATCTTATTGTATTAGCAAAATATATGCAAATTCTCACAGATCACTTTGTTAGTCATTATCCAAATCAAATTATAAATATCCATCATTCATTCTTACCATCATTTATAGGTGCAAATCCCTATAAACAAGCTTGGGAACGTGGCGTTAAACTTGTAGGTGCCACAAGTCATTATGTAACGTCAGATTTAGATGAAGGCCCTATTATCGAACAAGATGTTACACGCATAAATCATCGTTACAATGTTCAAGATTTAAGAAAAATTGGCCGTCATGTTGAATCATCCGTCCTAGCACAAGCAGTTGAATATCATGTGCAACATAAAATCATCGTTAATGACGGAAATAAAACCATCGTATTTAATTAGGCATTGATATTTATGTGTACTAGTCACTGTTACGCAAGTGAATAACACATTTTTTATACAAACTATATTTTCTAAAATCTACTATCTATAAGTAGTTTGATTGTAAGTTATCTGAAGCTCATTTTATTGGCTTCAGATAACTTTTTTTATTTATAAATATCAATTTACTATCATATTAAACTATTGATTACTACAATAAATACAACGATATTTCCTTCAATTCTGTTGTATAACAGAATCTTATCATTGTAGCTTTATGATAAGATTCATTATTTTTTTAACTACAAATATTAAAAGTTCATGAGTATTAGAAAGCGATTTCATATCAGTCATTCATCTATATATTTTATTAACCTATAATCGACACAAAAATATCACATGTATTAATTGATAAGGATTTACTTACATTTCAAAAATAATGTATAATTATTTTCACTAATATGAATAAAAACTAAATATGAAAGCGTGATATGATCAAATGAATTCAATATGGTTTATATTAAAGGAACAATTGATGAACCTTTATTTAATTAAAAGACTAGCGGATTTTCAATTACGTATATCTAACCATAATAACTACTTGGGTGTCGCTTGGGAGATTATTAATCCTGCCATACAAATTGCGGTATACTGGTTTGTATTTGGACTAGGATTACGTAATAATGCGACGCATGATGGGATACCTTTTATTTATTGGCTTATTGTAGGTATTAGTATGTGGTTTTTTGTTAATCAAGGCGTTTTAGAAGGAACAAAAGCGATTGTATCCAAATATAATCAAGTTGCAAAAATGAAATTTCCACTATCTGTGATACCTAGTTACATTGTATTTAGCAGATTTTATGGACATCTTGGTTTATTGCTAATTGTATTCATCATCTGTTTTGCAGGCGGATATCATCCATCGATCTATTCATTACAACTATTAATTTTTGTACCTTATGCCCTGATATTAACGGTTATTATTACAATATTAACATCCACTTTGAGTGTATTGATTCGGGATACACAAATGGTGATTCAAGCCCTAATGAGAATCATATTTTTTGTATCGTCTATTTTATACGCACCTAAAAATGAAATTGTATTAACGGTAATGAAATTAAATCCTATTTATTTTTTAGCAGAAGGATACCGAGCTGCCCTATTACACAAAGAGTGGTATGTTATTAACCATTGGCATGTAGCCGTTTATAATCTTATACTTGTCATGGTTTTATTTGTCGTAGGAGCTATCGTCCACATGCGTTATAGGGATCATTTTGCTGATTTTATGTGAGTTATTACTGTATAGTCATTACTTTGTTAAACGACGATAAGAGACCCTAACCGGAATGGGATTACGAAATTCTAATTAGAAAATTGGATTACTCTCCCACTCTGGTTTTTATATATTTATTTTTGCAAAGATACTAAGTATCGTTACTGAATATCACTAGTTCTGTCCCATGCTATGTATTTGAAATTTGTTATGGTTTGATCTCATGTTATACTCGAATAAAATAATTTATTCGTAGATGTTTCATTTAATGACGATAAAATAAAATTCAGATTGGAGAAATCATTATGCAAATTGACATCAACCATCCAGTCATCACTATCAATGCTTCGCTAAAATTTTTTCAATTACAAACAATTTCTGGACACCTCATTTTATTAGATGACCGTATTATCTTTAAATCTCTTGAGTCCATGCAAGTTGAAACTGTTAAAGAGACTTTTTTATTTGCCAATATTAAAAGTTTGAAAACAGGCTTTTCGCTTTCACCTTTTAGAATTACAATAATGGACCATGATGGTGAAACGTGGATTTTCGATCAAATACATCGTAAAGATGCAAAAAAATTTGTAGAACTGTATAATGCCATTTCATAACACTAATCTAGCATTAACTATCAAATAAATGTGCAACGTACTGTTGTGATTACTCATATATTTTAATTAACGTCATCGATCGTCCCTATTTATCCTTGTCATCTTTTCGATCCCAAAAATAATTAATCATTAAAATGATAAAAGGTATAGACGCCGTTAAAAATACAGAATAATTACCTCGTTTTATAAAAAATACTGAGCATACCAATATTATACTAAAGCAAATGGCTAAGACGATCAGTACGTATAATTTATTTTTATTCATATGAAATCTTCCTTTTCAGTTTAAATCCAATTACACAATAACATAAGGTCCAAACCCCTGTTAATATAAGCATATACAGTTTTGATATTTATAATTACGGAAATACAACTCTATTACAACCTTTTCTTGTATCATTAAAAAGCCTCTCCTTATTTAAAGGACAGGCTTTTTAATCTATTTTTTATTCATTAGCCGTTTGTTTCTTTGCTAATTTTCTTTCTTCAGATTTTGAAATAACCAATGCACAAGCTGCGTCACCAGTTATATTAACTGAAGTTCTTGTCATATCAAGTAATCTATCTATGCCTAATATAATACCAATAGCGGCTGGATCCAGACCAACTGCATTTAATACCATCGCGAGCATAATCAAACCTACGCCTGGAACGCCCGCTGTACCAATAGATGCAACAACCGCAATAATCACAACGGTAATTATTTGAGTAATGGACAATGATACGCCTGAAATTTGTGCAATAAATATCGTTGCAACCCCTTGCATAATGGCAGTGCCATCCATGTTGATTGTTGCGCCTAATGGCTGAACAAATGAAGCAATTTCACGTCTAACACCCATTTTCTTTGTACATTCTAATGATACAGGTAAAGTTGCCGTAGAACTTGAAGCACTAAAACCTAATGTAATTGCTGGAATAAAATCTTTGAAAAATTTTAATGGACTGGATTTTGCCATAAATTTAACAGCAGCGCCGTATACTACAAAGAAATGTATTGCTAGTGCAAGTAAGACAATAAAGAAATACATACCTAATTGTTGTATAGCGCCAAATCCAGCACCTGTAAAGGCGTGTGCTACAAGGCCAAACGTACCAATTGGTGCAAAGACACTCATTATCATAGTAACAATATACATTAATACTTCATTCGTTTGCTCCAAAAATTTATGTACCATTTGCGCTTTGGAGCCAACCATAATAATGCCTACACCGATGAATATGGCAAATGTAATAATTTGCAACATATTTTCATCAGTCATCGATTGTAATGGATTTTTCGGAAATAAATTAATTAAAGTTTGATCAAATGTTTGCTTAGCAGCTGAATCTTGTGAACTATTTTCTTTATCTAGCGTTTGTTGATAACTAGATACATCTTCACTATTTAACAATTCTGATTTCCCAGCCCCCGGTTGTAACACTGATGCCAAAGTAATACCAATAATAATTGCGATTGCTGTCGTTGTTAAAAAGAAAGCAATCGTTTTTATACCAATGCCGCCTAATAACTTTGGATCACCTACACCGACCACCCCTAAGACGATGGATACAAAGACAACAGGTACAACTAACATAAAGATTAAATTCAGAAAAATTTGTCCGATAACATTAAATAGGTATTTATCTATGTTTTCTACCCAAGCTGTATTCGCATAAATATTAAATATAGAACCAATAGCAATACCTAATACTAACGCTATGACGATCTTTAATGAAAGGTTCTTCGTTTTCATAGCAATAACCCCCTTTTAGTTATTACTATTTATTATATAGTATTTTTATATAAATAAAAGTAATAATTCACAAAACAGGATATATTACTATACTATGGCACGATTGGTTCTCATTCTATTTCGCTATATTAAATTATTTTGCATCGCATATATGGCTGCCTGTGTGCGATCAGTTACTTGAAGTTTACTAAATATGTGACTAACATGTGTTTTAATTGTTTTCTCAGATACAAAAAGAGATTCTGCAATTTCCTTATTGGTTTTACCTTTTGCCATTTCTGTAAGTACTTCCGATTCTCTTTTTGACAGTTTATTAGCATAATGCGGTTTTTTACTTACTGTTTCAATGACATGTTGTGCTTGTGGATGTATGACTTTTTCTCCTGAAAGTACATTTTTTATCGTTTTTATTAATTGCTCAGGTTCAACATCTTTCATCTCATAACCATCTGCACCTTTGTCGATTGCAGAGATAACATGTTCATCATCAATATAACTTGTTAATACTAATATTTTTACTTTTGGATATTTTTGCTTCATCCATTCTGTAATTTCAATACCATTCATTTCTGGCATGACTAAATCTAATAATACAATATCGGGTAAGGTATTGTTTTCTAGATAATCCAAAAAAGTTCGACCATCTGAAAAACCACCTATCACCTCTAAATCTTCTACGGTTGATAATAAAAATTCTAATCCTTGTCTAACGATATGATGATCGTCTACAAGTATAACTCGATTCATAACTTTCCCCCGTTCTATAACGATAACGGCACACGCATATGTATTTTAGTGCCTTTATTTTCAAATGATTCAATATTTAATTTACCATTTATCGCTTTCGCACGCTGTCGCATATTATGCATACCATGTGAATAATTAAAATTTGATTGATTCATATTAAAGCCTTTACCAAAATCTTTAATCTCCACACTTAAATATTGATCGCCTTGTGTTAATTTAACATTAATCTCACTTGTATTTGCATGTTTTTTAGTATTATTCATAGCTTCTTGGATAATACGATAGACATTTTCTTCTATCATACTTGGTAAATTAATCAGGCCTTCCACTTTCACACTTAACTTAATTTGTAAGATATCACTATAGTTATTTAATGCATTGACTAATCCTTGTTCTAAACCAACAGGCTTAAGTTGCCATATCAATGAGCGCATTTCATTAACCGCTTGTTGACTTGTATCTTCTATAACATTAAAAGCATTACGCGATACTTCTTCTTTGGTAATACCTTGGGCTGCATGCGCAGTCAATTTCACAGAAAATAATAATTGATTCACGGAATCATGTAAATCCCGAGCTAATCGATTTCTTTCACTGATACGAGCAGCTTCTTTCTCTTTATTTGTTAATATAATTCGTTTTATTGCAGAACCTATTTGAAAAGCAACCGACTCTAGTAATTCTAAATCTTCTTCACTGTAACTTGTTTTGTAAGGTGTTGCCACATTTAACAGTCCAAACTGTTCATCACCTGAACGTAAAGGTACCGTTGCATGATGTGTAATACCATTTGTTTCAGCATGATGTGCACGATTAGCTAGATTTATACGAGAACAATTTATAATATTGGATGCCTTCGTTAGTTTTTTATTTTGATAGGCTTGTACACACCAGCAGGTTCCTTCACACATATATTGACAATTGTTTTTTGCTAGCGCGTCTGGAAGTTCAAAATGTGAGACGAGTTCATGTTGGCCTACATCATCAATAAAGAAAATCCATCCAGTCGTAAAATCAGTTCCTTCTATTAGATATTCCAAGGCGCCATCCATCATACTGTATGTTTCAGTTTCTTCATTTAAAAATTCAGCGATTTCTTTAAGTAATGCAAGTCTTGTCGGTTTTTCCATTTAACCATTCCATTCCGTTACTACTTTAATATATATTATACCTGCTTCATGTTAAATTTTAAAATATTGCTACTACAACTTTAATCTAGACGCTCATTTAAATTTTAAATATATAATTCATTTGTCTAATATTTTTAATGCTTTCTTTATGGTATGATAATAGTTGATAATCAAGGAGGATATTATGAAATTTGAAATCCCAAATAAATATAATCAATTAACATTGAGAGAAATATTTCAACAACTACACTTACCCAAAAAAGATTTACACAATTTGAATATGTCGAAATTAATTACCATTAACGAATTACCTGGCACATTGATGACTAAAGTAAACACTGGTGATCAAGTATATATTCCAACACCAGATGAAGTGAGTAATTACTTACCTAGTTACCGCTTCGCTCAAATTTATTATGAAGATGATGATATCGCAATTATTATGAAACCAAAAGGCGTGAAAACACATCCAAATGATTTAAAAGAGAGCAATACATTAATGAACCATGTCATATATACAATTAAAAGTGATTATGTGGAACCCATCCATCGTCTAGATCAAGAAACAGTAGGATTATTAATCGTCGCAAAAAATCCATTAATGAAAAAAATCTTAGACCGTATGCTAGAGGAAAATGAAATAGACCGTATATATAAAGCGAATGTACACAGTTTATTACCAATCAAACCCCAGACAATAGATATGCCTATCGGTAAAGATAAATTCCATTCCAATAAACGACGCGTATCACCAACGGGTCAATCTGCGATCACGCATATTTTGAATTCAAAAATGGTCAAAGAAGACGTATGTGAATTAGAATTAAAATTAGATACCGGTAGAACACATCAGATACGTGTGCATTTAGCAGAAATTGGCCACCCGGTTATTGGGGATCCATTATATGGTAACTCTACGTTAAGAAAATTAGAATTAAATAGTTTTAAAATAGAATTTATTCATCCACTCACACAAGAAACTATTTCTGTTAGCTTAGATGATGAAGTTTAATTTTTAGATTGTTAACTTTATCGAAATACAATCGATGAAAAGTGACGATAATACCATAATTTATGAAAACGGGCTACATTAATTTGGTTATAGGCAAAGGCCTTCCTTACAATTATATAAGTCGAAAATAAAGAGAGCTAATCCTTTTAATTGGATTGGCTCTCTTGTTTCGAGTATAAAAATTTATATGCTCAGTATTCTATAAAATTTTTATTTAGGTTCAACCATATCTTCCGGATTAATCCATTGTTCAAATTGTGCTTCAGTAACATACCCTGAATCAATAGCTGATTCTTTTAAAGTAAGTCCTTCACGATGGGCTTTTTTAGCAATACTAGCTGCTTTTTCATAACCAATGTGTGGATTCAAAGCAGTTACGAGCATTAATGATTGATTTAAATAATTATCAATGTTTTCTGGAATTGGTTCAATACCGATAGCACAATTATCATTAAATGTATCCATACCATCTGCTAATAAATAAATAGATTGTAACGTATTTAATAAAATAACTGGTTTGTATACATTAAGTTCAAAGTTACCTTGTGAGCTAGCGATACCTACTGCTGTATCATTACCCATTACTTGAACTGCTACCATTGTTAACATTTCACATTGTGTTGGGTTAACTTTACCCGGCATAATAGATGAACCAGGTTCATTCTCTGGAATTGATAGTTCAGCAAGACCTGCACGAGGACCTGAAGCTAACCATCTTACATCATTGGCAATTTTCATTAGATCTGTTGCAAGTGCTTTTAAGCTACCATGCAATTGTACAACTTCGTCATGTGCAGTTAATGCGTGGAATTTATTTTCAGATGATACAAACGGATATCCTGTATTTTCTGCTATAAATGCTGCTACTTTGTCACCAAATTCTGGATGTGCGTTAATACCAGTACCTACTGCTGTCCCACCAATGGCTAGATTTAAAATATGTGCTTTTGATTCATTTAACAACGTTTCACATTTATCTAACATGTAACGCCAACCACTGATTTCTTGACCAAGACGAATCGGTGTCGCATCTTGTAAATGTGTGCGACCGATTTTTATAATGTCATGATATTGCGTTTCTTTTTGTTTAAACGTATCTCTAAGTGCTTTTAATGCAGGCTCTAATTTAGTTTCAACTTCATTGTATAATGCAACGTGCATTGCTGTTGGAAATGTATCATTCGAACTCTGAGATTTATTTACATCATCATTAGGATGAATAGACTCATCGATGCCCTGCTCTTTTAAGTACATATTTGCTACATAACTCACAACTTCATTTACGTTCATATTACTTTGAGTACCACTCCCAGTTTGCCAAACGACAAGTGGAAAATGTTCATCTAATTCTTTATTTAATACACGATCACATGCATAAACAATTGCATCTTTTTTCGCATCTGATAATTTGCCTAATGCATGATTAGCTAATGCTGCCCCTCTTTTTAATTCCGCAAATCCGTATACAACCTCAATTGGCATACGTTCTTTACCCACTGGAAAATTACGTTTACTTCTTTCTGTTTGCGCACCCCAGTATTTGTCTGCAGGTACTTCAATTTCACCGAATGTATCATGTTCTATTCTTACTGGCATTTATAATTCTCCCCTTCATTATTCATTGTTCGCTATTAGTATAGCATTAAACATTTTATAGGAGCAATCGTATTATATAGCGTTTTCATAATTCAATGAATAAATTTAACACTTTAATCAATATGCATTAAAGCAATATAATATATATCGTTCAAATTATTTTACTTATGAATTTAAAATGTGTCAGTGACATCGTTTGTGTCATATTTGACGATTCCATAAAAAAGCAGCCTTATGAAAATACATAAGACTGTGATAATGGAAAATACAGTTAAATTTTATATTTTATTAAAATTAAACGCTTTGCTTTTTGAAAATAACTTAACGTGTTTTAGTGATATTAACACTTCTAAACTGTGATTTTGCAGCTTGAATTATGCCAACCGCAGTTAAAATTAATAAGATCGCACCTATCACTAAGGTAAATGGGCTAATTGTTATTAAAAGACCTAAAAAGCCATCTAAATTATCGTAAAAGTTACCTAAAGGCTTAAATAATAATACAGTTATAACAATACAACATAATACACTAATAATGACTCCTGTTTGATTACCTTTGACAAAAGTGGAAGCATTCACTTGGTCAACTAGACCCTGTGATAAATTTATTTGTAATTTAATAATTTTGAATAATACTGGGAGATAAAGTGCACCAATCGCCATAGGAAAACCTTTTATAGAAATTAAATTGACAATCACAGCACTAATCATGATATATTTCCAATATTTACTTAACATTTATGTAATTCTCCTTAAATCAATAATGCTTTAATAATAACACATTCATATTTAACATGGCATTGCTTTCCTTACAATTTTTGAAAATAATCACAACGCCATTGACACAAAAAACCTTTGTGAAACATAATGCTTCACAAAGGTTGCTTAAACTATTCATCTAAATCGGAACGTACCGCTGGATCATGTGATTTATCTAATTTATCTTCATCATTTTCTTCAGAGATTTGTTCCATTTCTTTTCCTAATTCTACGACATCGTCAAAATCATCAACCATTTCATTTTCTGGCTCTAATTCATCATTGTGTGAATTTTTTTGATTTTTATCTAAAGTCATAGTAATCACCTCACATTTCTAAATTATGCAAAACGTGCAGTGAAATAATGTCTAACATCTTCAGGTAAACCTTCAGCAGCCGCTTCGTCTAATATAACATTTACCATGCGATGTGCTTTTAAATCAGAAGGTTCAAAACTTGTCTTACCATTTTCTTCATAAAGTTTATGAACGACTTCTTTTTTATCGTTACCTGTAATAATTAAGATTACTTCACGTGATGAGAATAGACCTTGATTCACACTTACATCTAATTTGCCGTTTGTATCAATAGAAAGTACTTGTGTAATCAATTTCCCTTTATTTTCTTTAGTTTTAATTTTATCTTTAATAAATGATTCTGTATCTTCGCCAAATGAAACATTGAAAATTTGACCTTCTGGAACACCAAGTGCTTCAAAGTATGATTTTTTATTATCATAATCCAAAATATTAATTTGACTAAAATCTACTGCATGTTTATCTACATTTTTCTTTAATTCATCCAAGACTGGTGCATTATCACTTGAAAGATGTACGCCCGCAATTGTTGTTGGATTATTATTAAATTGCTTTCTTAATATATCTGCAGCATATTCCGCTACAACTTGTTCATTTTCTAAAACTTTAAAGTTCATTGCCATAGTAATTACACTCCTCTTTGTCTATTAATACGCGTTCTAGCATTATTTTTATTAATACCCTTGTTATAGTTAGCATAAACTATTTATTTACTTTAACTAACGATTCAACTTATTTAAACCATTTTAAGGCTTACTTTCATTATACAAAGCTTTAACGATAATTTCATTCATTTAAATAAATTAATGTAGCCCAGGGAAACTTTGTTGTCTTAAAGCTTCATATATAAGTAATGAAGCTGTATTCGATAGATTTAATGATCTAATATTATCATTCATAGGTATGCGTAATGCTGTTTCTGCATAAGATGCTTTTACCCAATCAGGTAATCCAGTAGTTTCACGTCCAAATATGAAAAAGTGATCATGTTCCGTATCTGTGAAATCAAAATCTGAATAGGTTTTTTCACCAAATTTTGTTAACAAATAGTATGTACCATCTGTGCTTTCAAAAAATGATTCTATATTTTCATAATACGTAATATTTACAGATTCCCAATAATCTAAGCCAGCTCGTTTTAACATTTTATCGTCTGTACTAAAACCTAAGGGCTTAATTAAATGTAAATGTGTATACGTACCGGCACAAGTTCTGGCAATACTTCCTGTATTACCTGGTATTTGTGGCTGAAATAATACTATATGGTTTGTCATGCTCTTATTCGCTCCTCATTTCAAGCCCTTTGATCATTTCTACTTGGACTTCTTCTAATTCATTATTATAATGTTGTTCTATGAAAGGCCTTGCATCTTCACCTTGAATTTGTCCTATTGCCCAGTATGCTGTACCTCGAATCATTGGTCTAGGGTCATTCAAAGCTACTTCTTGTAATTCTGATATTGCTGTTTCATCTTTAAAATGTGCTAATGCGACGATTGCATTACGTTGTATTGGTTTTTTACCTCGCCAAGCACCTGCTAAATGGCCATAAGTATTTTTAAATTCTTTATTACTCATTTGCAATAATGGTACTAGTCTCGGTTTCAATATTTCTGGTTCTAATACGATATCATCGTGTTGTGTATTGATTCCTTTATTCCTCGGACAAACTTGCTGACATGTATCACAACCATATAAACGGTTCCCAATTTTATAACGATATTCATCTGCTAAATACCCTTTGGTTTGCGTTAAAAAGCTGATACATTTTTGACTATTTAATTGTCCATCTCCAACAAGCGCACCGGTTGGGCAACGATCAACACAAATCGTACAGTCGCCACAACTATCGATTAACGGATCATCTGGTGGAAAAGGTACGCTCACTAGCATTTCCCCTAAATAAGTCCATGTACCTAAATCTGGATTTATAACAAAGCCATTTCTACCCACATAGCCTAAGCCTGCACGTTCAGCAACAGCTCGATCTGAAAGTACACCTGTATCCACCATTGATTGTATTTCCACACCAGGTACACGCTCTTCTAAATATGCACCTAACTTATCTAAACGTTTTCTCATAATTGTATGATAATCTTGGCCCCATGATGCGCGTGCAAACATGCCACGGCGATCTCCGCGAACACTTTTAGGTGCACCCTTCAATTTGTTTGGATAACCTACAGCAATTGCAATGATTGATCTAGCTGTCGGAAGTGATAGCTTTGGTTCAGTTCTCAATTCGATATCCGATTCTTCGAAACCAGATGCATAACCTTTGGCATGATAGTCAGCTAATTTTTGTTTCAATTCATCAAAAGGATCAGCAGTTGTAAAACCAATACTATCAATACCAATTGTATGAGCATAATCTATGACATCTTGTTTCAATTGGTTTAAATCCATTTAATTACACCCCACATTAAAAACATACATTCCATAGTTTAACACATTCTGAAGCGTTTAGCGTATGACGTATTTTAGTTTTTAATAATAAAACTAAAAACCAAGCATCTAACATTAAGATTGTCCATTAATCTAAACGCAAGTGCTTGGTTATTATGATTTATAATACTCTACTCAAGAAATTTTTAGTTCTTTCATGTTGTTGATGATCAAATATATCTGTTGGCGTTCCTGATTCCACAATCACACCATCTGCCATAAAGACTACTTTATCACTGACATCTCTCGCAAAATTCATTTCATGTGTGACCACGACCATTGTCATGCCTTCTTTTGCTAAATCTTTCATCACCTTAAGCACATCACCAACTACTTCAGGATCAAGCGCAGACGTTGGTTCATCAAATAATAATACCTCAGGATTCATTGCCAAGGCTCTGGCAATTGCAACTCTTTGCTTTTGTCCTCCAGATAATTGTGAAGGATAGGCTTCAGCTTTGTCCTTCAAACCAACCTTTTCCAACAAAGTTTTTGCTTGTTGTTTTAAATTAGTGATATTATCTTTTTTCAATAAACTTGGTGCTAGTATGACATTATCAATGACTTTTTTATGTGGAAATAAATTAAAATTTTGGAATACCATGCCCATTTGTTGACGTAACGCTTCTAATTCAGTACTTTTATTTGTTAAAGATTGATCTTTAAATACAACTTCTCCGCTAGTCGGTGTTTCTAAGAGATTCATACAACGAAGTAATGTACTTTTCCCACTACCAGAAGGGCCGATAATTGCGACGACTTCTCCTTGATTAACTGTCAAATCAATCCCTTTGAGTACTTCATTTTTACCAAAAGATTTATATAAATTTTTAATATTAATCACTAACTTTCATTCTCCCTTCAAAGTAATACATCACTCTAGATAACGTAAATGTAAGAATAAAGTATAGTATTGCCGCAACGATTAATGGCGTGAATGGATCAAATGATGCACCTTGCACAACTTGTGCGTTAAACATAATTTCACTGACACCAATGACCGAAACAATTGATGATTCCTTAATGACCGTTACAAACTCATTTCCTAGAGCCGGTAAAATATTTTTAATCGCTTGTGGTAAAATAACTGACTTCATTGTCTGACCATAGGTTAATCCTAAACTACGTGCTGCTTCTGTTTGTCCATTATCAACCGCATTAATACCTGCTCTTATTATTTCAGCAATATATGCTGAACAATTGATTACTAAAGCAATCATACCGCATATAAGTGCAGATATATTTAACCCAAGTACTGCTGTTGTTCCAAAGTAAACTAGAAATACTTGAACTAAAAGCGGTGTCCCTCTTAAAAATTCTATATATGCTGAAGCAATCCAGCTTAATAATTTAATTTTACTTAACTTAAGTAAAGCTATTCCAGCCCCAAATACAGTACCTAATAATACACCCACAATAGAAATTAATATCGTATTCTGAATACCTTTTAAGAAGAAGTTTCCGTATTTCGTAAAGAAATTACCGTCATCTTTTTTCATTGCTTCTGCTGCAGAAGCTTTGTAATCTTCTATTAAATGATTTTCTTTAACATCCTTGATAGATGCATTCAATTTTTCCATTAGTTTCGGAGAATGTTTCGGAGCTGCAATTGCAGTACTTTTTGTTCCTTCATTAAATTTAACATTTTCAGCAAATGTTAAATCCTTATTTTGTTTTAAATACGCTTCAGCTACAGGGCCTTCGATTACCATTCCTTTTACCTTACCACTCTTCAATGACATGATTACTTCAGGAACTCTTGTCAAAGATTGCACCTGTGCATTATCAATTTCACTCTGAGCAATTTTTTCTTGTTGTGTTTGCTTTTGAACACCTATTTTTTTAACCAAAATATAGAAGACAAGTAATATATG
>NZ_JACBFD010000042.1 GCF_013391405.1 Staphylococcus sp. GSSP0090 | reverse complement strand
AGAGCACACTGCTTATCTCTCTGAATTAAAACAAAGTGAACACTATCACATTACCATCTATTTATATGATTATAATGAAAAAAGCGTCCATTTCTTTTCTATTATGACAAACGAACATGGTTCTAAAATTGCTACGAATGAAGCACTCATGTTAGGTATTAATCGTGAAACTAAAAAAACTGCACCTTTCCCAGATCAATATGCACAACAAATCAGCAATTATTATGATAATCAGCAATTAATTGAATGGCCAGAACAATTAGGTCATCGTATACAAATTTCAAGAAAAGGAGTTTAAATCAGACAATGACAAACCCAATACACACAGTCGTAGAATCACAATTATATGATTTATTCGATGATACTAAATATGAACTAAGCGAATTAAATCAATCTAAGCAATTGGTATTAAACGGGCCAGACAATAAATTAATTAAACGTGGTTTAGATATCAGTTATTTACAAGGTCAGAAGAAAGCCATTGATGCTATAGATTCTATACTCAAAAATGAATCTGAAGATGCAGCCTTTAAACTTAATTTTACTGAATATAGCGCACAAGTTATCAAATCATTCGAATCATCTGCATCAAAGTTTAAAAACCTTGAGCAACCGACTGAAGATTACGATGTTGTACTTGCCCATCATTATTCATTAATGGGACAAAAATTAATTATCGACACAATTCATACAACGATATTAAACCAATCATTTTAAAGTAGCGTACTCTAAATAATATGTGTTACTTACTTAATGGTTTTATAAATATATTAATTGCCAGTTATGGGTTTACCATTAGGCATATGCACTTTAATGAACTTATCTCTATCGTTATATCTTTTTTTATCAATAATTAAAAAAACAAGCTTTGACTTCACTGTCTCAGCTTGTTTTATATTATTTAGTTTTCAATTTCATTAATCTTTTAGCGTTGCTACAATTTGCTTAACCACTTTATGCGACTCTCTAATCGGTAATAACGGAAACGCATGAACCATTTTCTTATATTCATAAAAATGTATCTCTTGTGATTTTTCTGCTAATACATGATCAAACCTTTGCATGTCAGGAAGATAAATTTCATATGCCCCACCGAACATATATATCGGAGGTAAACCACTCAGTTCGCCATTAATTGGCGACACCCTTGCATCATCTAATGGCAAATTGTTCGACCACACATTTAAAATGCGTTGGACACCTGTTTTATCAACGATGACATCTTTCTTATCTAAGGCATCTGTAATACCTTCATTATCTAATTTGGCATCTAGTAATGGTGAAAATAAATATAATTTACTTGGTAGAGGTTGTTGACGTTCTCTCAGTTGTTGCACAAAACTCAGTGCTAATGCTGCGCCAGTACCATCTCCCATGATAATGATTGCCTCGCTGTCCACTTCAGTTAGTAATTTATTGTACATCTCAAATATAGCATTATACGTATCATCTATATGAAACTCAGGTGCCTTTGGATAGATAGGCATGACAACTTCACTTAATGTACTCAATGAAAGCTTGTCCATAAACCGCCAATGAAATGCAGACGGTTGCAATGTATTGTAACCACCGTGTATATAGAGTATTTTTCTTTCGTGACTATGTCTAAATCGAAATCTAAAAACTTGCATGTCCCCAAGCATCTGTTTCTCTAGATCAGACTTAACATTCAATGTTTCAGGTTGTTTATGCTTTTTTTCATTGATTTTTTCTCGATCATTTAAAAATTGTTCAAATGCTTGATCTGAACTAAAAATAATAGAACGATGTGGTAAGAGGTACTTATTCACAAATTTAGTTGCCAGTCTTGATTTCATTTATAATCCATCCAATCTAAGTTTATTCTACAAGTATTTAGAATGTTTTATTTTACTCACTAATCAAAATTAATAGTATGGTAAAATGAACACGATGACATAAAAATACAGTTATAATATAATTTGAGTTACTTATTAAACGAACCTACAAATAACTAAATGTCACAGTTATTGCATATTATAACAAAATAGAAACAAAAGTCATAAAATAAGTAGATGATGCACGCTACAGTAACGAAAGGAGTAACATATGGCAGAACAGAACCATCAATTTAAAGATTTTGAACATACCCTTACAAGCGAACCAATGCAACGTGGGGTGCGCTTTGAAAAAAAGAAAAAATCTTGGGTCAGCATGATTATCCAAATTATTGTACTTATTTTAGTAGCAATAACTGGTTATAGCATGTATAAAGAACCTATATTTAATTTAGTCTTCGCTCAAGAGACAATCAATTTTCATAAGCTCACTAATTTCCAAACAACTATAAATGATATTTCCAACTTAAATATTAATATTTCCTCGATTGATAATTTACAAACGAGTATCGATCGATTAATTTTAGTATTTTACGTGTTCTTTATCGCCTGTATTTTAAGTTTAGTATTAACTTTTTTTACCTTACTATTTAACAGAACCGTATTAAAAGTAGTAAATATCTTTGTTATTGCTATTATGTTGGTCATTACGTTTGGTTTTTCTTATCTAATTAAAAATATTGCTTCAAGAATTTCAGATTCAATGAATCAATATTATATTTCAGTTAAACCTACCCAAATCTTAACTGAAGCTGATGCAATTCATAATGCATTTACATTATTAGGATGTAGTATTGCACTCGTATTAATTAGCATGTTTTTCAGAAATCGTAAGTCTAAACAAAAAATACAATAACATTTAAAAATTAAAATAGGCGAACATCTAGCATATCCTTGCTAAATGTTCGCCTATTTTTTTGATTTCTTGAATATTAATGAAAGATAGCATAGTTGTTGAATATAGGGGTACGTGGGACAAAGCCCACATCTTTTAATAAAAATTTCATAGCCCCATATGAATAGAATTGAAATAAGCTTGTTTTAAACGTATGGTCAATTCAGACATCTACTGCCTTAATGAAAGCGAGTCTGAGGCAACTATTAATATCTCGGCCCCTATAAACATAATATAACGCTATTTTAATCACTATATTATTTATTCATTTTTCTTATCTTTACGTCTTCTTAATAAGAATAATCCTGCTAATAACGCAATAGCCGAACCAAAGATAGTTGTTGGTTGATTATCATCAATACCTGTATCAGGTAAATCGTTATTTACAACATTTGCTTCATCAACAATATCCTGAATTTGTTGCACTGTTTCTGCATTTTCAATTCGTTGATTAAAATGACCTTGTTGCTGTTCAGATAATTTTGGTAAATGATTTATAAATTGCTTCGCTTCTTCTTGAGCTTTTTCCATAGAAGCGTGGTCAATTGTTATACCTGTTGTATTTTCAGAGCCGTGATTAACGGTATCTTTGTCTTGATGATTGTCATCAATGTTAACAGATGGTTTATTGCTGTGATGATTGTATGATGAAGGACTTTCACCATGGCTTGTCACTTGATTTTCATTTTTAGCAATTTGAACAATTCCATCAATTTCTGCTTGTGATTTTGCTTTGTCGATTTGATCTTTATAATCTGTTTTCGCTTTATCTGTCAAGTTATCTAAGGATTCAACTTCTTCTTTTGCTATTGCTTTCGCATCGGCCGCATCTTGTGTTTCTTTCGCTTCCATTGCTGCGTTTAACGCTTCCGTTGCTGTTGTCACTTCTTCTGTTGTTGCGTTGCCATC
>NZ_JACBFD010000041.1 GCF_013391405.1 Staphylococcus sp. GSSP0090 | reverse complement strand
GGAATAGCACTAGCCGAAGACTACAGGCTAAGGCAGTGCCCGCGGAAAGCGTGCATAAAAAACTGCCAACAAAGTCGGAGACTTTGTCGACAGTCTGAGAAAAAATTAAAAAAGTTAGTAATTGCCAAAGTGATGACGTTACTAACATTGTCGTATATAAATACTATTGCGTCATAATAGTATTATTCAAATTTTAATGCATCACCATCAAATGATTCCTCTTCAATTTTAATTGAATCCGTAGGACAACCATCTAAGGCATCTTCCATATCTTCATATAATTCTTCTGGTACTTCTGCAGTACCTTGATTATCATCTAGAATAACATATGCAATACCTTCGTCATCATAGTCATAAATATCAGGGGCAGCGGCACCACAAGCACCACATGCAATGCATGTATCCATATCTACAATTGTATATTTAGCCAATTTCTTCGCCTCCTTTGACAAAAATGCTACAATAATTACACAAATATTATTGTAATCACAGTTTATCGTTTTTTCAAATGTTTTCGATTTATAAGATGAGGGAGCGTCTATGTATAATATAATTCACTTTGCATACACAAATGCACATAATTACAAAACCGAAAAAAGTATATTTAATATTATCACAGGGAAAAAGTCTCATCAAACCTTTTTTGATGCCTGTAGTCAACAACTATTAACATTGTATCATAGCTTGCCTAATTTAAAATATCCGTCGTTTGAGCGATATTCTAATAATTTTAACATTGAAACAGCGCAATATCAAAGTATCATTAATCATCCACGACACACATATGACAGTCTTGTAAACACGTTTCATGCAATTCAATTGCTAACTCAAACACTGTCCAACACGAGTCATGATGTTTATAATTTTGTACCTATCACACAACATAGTGCTATACAGAAGCAAGTCAAACGACTATATAAGAAAATCATAGCTGAAAATCTAAAATCTCAATACATTGAAGAACTTACAAACATATTCCAATCTTTATCAGAAATAAACAATCATGTCTATCTCCATTACTATTTACAAGGTTTTGAAGAAAGCATGTATACAAGACAACAAGTAAGTTTAATCGAATCAATACCTCAAGAACAATTGTATGAGCTAGAAATAAGAGATTTAGTCACTTTAATGTATGAACTAGAAGATAATACGCAATATCCATTATTAAATCAACTTATCATATTACCAGCTTTATTACATAAGACGGCATTAACATATCAAGGTATTAAACAAGGCATGGATTTTGATGCATTGGCAGCCCAGCAAAATGTTAAACACAATACCATTCAAGATCATATATTAGAGTTATTTATCAAAGGCTATTTATCAGAATACACACCATTTTTAATACATAAAACTTATGAATCATTTATTCCATATTACTTATCAAATCGAAGTGAACGTTTAAGGAATTATAAAACCATTTTTCCAGAATTGAGTTATTTTGAAATTAAATTGATTATTGTTGGCATAGAAAGAGGTGAATTACATGCTACATGAAACGTTAAAAGAACGATTTGGTTTTGATACATTTAAACCAGGTCAAGAAGAAATCATAACGTACGTACTTGATAAGAAAGATACATTAGGTATTTTACCAACAGGAAGTGGTAAAAGCCTTTGCTATCAATTACCAACATATATCAATCAACAACCAACACTTATTATTTCTCCATTAATATCATTAATGGATGATCAAGTCATGCAACTCAAGCTACATGGTGAACATCAAGTAGCTTGTATTCATTCAGGTATGGATGAACATGAACGTGCTCAAAATATGAAGCAATTAAAGCAAAGTCGTTTCATTTTCTTAAGTCCCGAATTTTTACTACAACCTCATAATTTTAAGCTGATCAAACAGTTAAGTTTAGGGATCATCGTATTAGATGAAGCACACTGTCTTTCAGAATGGGGGTATGACTTCAGACCTCATTACGCATTAGTTGGCAAGATCATCAACCATTTTAAGAACGCTACTGTACTTGCTTTAACCGCAACAGCACCATCTTATCTAACCTTTGATTTAGAACAAATATTGAATAAATCTTTTCATATCGTAAAGACCACTATGAATCGAGATAATATTTCGTTATCACATAAAAACTTTGAGAATGATGACGAAAAATTAAAATGGTTATTACCTTCATTAGAGCAAGCAGGGCCAACAATTATATATGTTTCATCTAAAAAGATGTGTTTATCATTAGCTCAGCAAATATACAACTATGGTTTTTTAACTGGCATTTATCATGGTGACTTATCTTACCAAGAACGTCATACCGTACAACATCAATTTTTGAATAATGAAATTCCAATCATTGTTGCCACGAGTGCATTTGGTATGGGCATCAATAAAAAAGATATTCGTACAATTATTCATTTCCATTTATCTACAAGCCCTTCCAATTATATGCAAGAAATAGGTCGAGCTGGTCGTGACGGTCAACAAAGCCAAGCGATTAGTCTATATCAACCAGATGATCGATTTTTATTAGAAACATTATTATTTACCGATATGATAACTACAGAGGATGTTGAAACATTCGAAATCGGTCAATTTTTGCCTCCTGAAAAAGCTGAAGTGCTACAAATACTCTACAGTTATTATACATACCAACAATTACGTAATATTTTTGAGATATCATACAAACGTAAATATTTAGGATATATGCGAATGTTAGGGTATAAACAGCTTGATCAATGTCGACGCGCATACATGACCGAATTTTTTAATGAACAATTGCAAGGAAAACCTAATCAGTGCTGTGATAATGACTCTGAAATTAATGCAATAAATATATTAAATAGAAAAAAAGTTAAAAGAAAAATGGATTTTAATGAAAAAATACAAAATTTATTTAAATAATAGACAATTACTTTACTTAATATTTTCAATCAAGCTATAATACGGTGTATACACTTATTTAATAGTAATTTTTCTTCAAAAAGATATACATATTTACAACCTTTTAGGGTAAAACAGTATATACTTAAATAAAAAAGGGAAGGATGATGAATTTGTCTAACAACAATTTTAAAGATGATTTTGAAAAAAATCGTCAATCCATTGATCCAAAAGAACATCAAGATAATACGCAAGACTCAGTTAACGATTCAGTTGACAATGTAAAAGAGGAAGTGTCTGATAAGTCAGATGAACAATTTCCTCCTAGAAATGCTCAACGAAGACAACGTCGAAGAGATACAGCAACAAATCAAAGAGAAGATGAGCAATCTAACCAGGAGCATTACAACGAAAATAATGAAGTTGGTAATCGTGATAATGATTCACAACGCGAAGACAATGCTTCGAGAGATTCAAATTCAGACAAAGCATCAAATGATCCTTCACAAAACAACAATTTAATTCACGAATCATCGAACAAGCATCAGTCTGAAAATCGTCATGATACAAAAAATGAAAACGATTCAACTAACGAAGATAGCAAAAATAAAAAAGGTGCTGCTGTAGCCGGTGGTACTACTGCAGGCGCTGGTGCATATGCAGCTAGCAAACATAACGATGCGCATGCAAATGCAAATGCTAAAGACGATAAAGTATCTCAACAAGATCAAGGTTCAGAACAATCTAAGCAGTCAAATGAATCAAAAGAACCGCATAATGAAGATACAAACAATCAAGACAATCATGATTCTAAGAAAAAAGGTGCTGCTGTAGCTGGTGGCGCTGCCGCTGCTGGAGCCGGTGCATATGCAGCTGGCAAGCATAAAGGCAAAAAAAATCAAAATGATAAAGCAGAAGAACAAAACGAATCAAAATCTGACGTTAAAAACGACGATAAACATGATTCTAAGAAAAAAGGTGCCGCTGTAGCCGGTGGTGCTGCCGCTGCTGGTACTGGAGCCGCTGCTGCTTCACACGCTAAATCAAGTGGTGGCAACGGCGGTAATGGTAACGGCGGTAATGGTAACGGTGGTAATGGTAATAACGGTGACAATAATCATGATTCTGATGATAATAAAAAGAAAAAGGGCGGTTTACTCGGTAAACTCCTCCCAATTATAGCAGCTGTTTTAATCTTGGCAGCTATAGGTATCTTTGGCGGTATGGCACTAACTGGTAACAACGACGATAAAGGTAGCGATGATGATAAAAAAGTAGCTGACAATAAAGATAAAGATTCTGATAAAGCTAAAGACTCTGATAAAGATAGTAAATCAAATAAAGATGACGAAAAAGACCAAGCAACATCAGATTCAGAAAATAACGATAGCTCTGATAGTGCCAACTCTGATTCTGACCAAGCGAGCAATGATTCACAAGATCAAGCAAACAGCAATCAAAATCAAAGCAATCAAGATGAACAGAACAGTCAAAATAATCAAGACCAACAAAGTGACCAATCACAACAAAATGATCAAGCTAATAGTGATCAAAGTGATTCATCAGATCAGTCACAAGGTACTTCAAACGCTAATAACCAACAAAATAATCAATCATCAAATAGTAACTCTGGACAACAAACTCACGTTGTAAATGGTCAAAATTTATATAGAATTGCGATCCAATATTATGGTGAAGGTACACCAGAAAATGTAGAAAAGATTAGAAAAGCAAATAATATTCAAGGTAACGATATTCATAATGGTCAACGCCTTGTAATTCCACAATAATTTTCTATATCACTGATAATGTGATGGTCAATTACCTAAATAGGGTAGTTGATAGATTATAGATAAACCCTGCGCATATATCCGCGTAGGGTTTATCTACGTTTATGAACGAATTCATTATGCAACGAAAATATTTTCTTTCAAGCAAAATCTTAATAAACGCAATTGTTATAAAGTTTTCAAATTCTTTCATTTGGAATTTTTAAAACTATTGGTATAATATATGGGTGGTAAAAGGAGGACGAATAAAGTATGCAAACAGTTGAAAGTATCATCATAGGTGGCGGCCCTTGTGGATTAAGTGCTGCTATTGAGCAAAAGAAAAAAGGCATAGATACATTAGTAATCGAAAAAGGTAATGTAGTTGATGCAATCTATAATTATCCTACACATCAAACATTCTTTTCTTCTAGTGATAAATTAAGTATTGGGGACATACCTTTTATAGTTGAAGAGAGCAAACCGCATAGAAATCAAGCATTGGTTTACTATAGAGCTGTGGTTAAGCACCATCAATTAAGAATCAATGCTTTCGAAGAAGTCCTCACTGTTAAAAAAATCAATAATCGTTTTACAATTACAACTACAAAAGATGTTTATCAGTGTAGATTTCTGACTGTAGCAACAGGATACTATGGACATCATAATCACCTCGAAGTCGAAGGCGCAGAACTTTCAAAAGTAATGCATTATTTTAAAGAGGCACATCCATACTTCGATCAAAATGTTGTCATCATAGGTGGTAAAAATTCAGCAGTAGATGCTGCTTTAGAACTTGAAAAAGCAGGCGCAAATGTCACAGTTATATACCGTGGCAGTGAATATCCAAAAGCAATCAAACCATGGATACTCCCTAATTTTGAATCACTCGTTCGTAATGAAAAAATCGATATGGCATTTAATGCAAATGTTACAAAAATCACCGAAGATTGTGTTTATTATGAACAAAATGGTCAAACATATGAGATTGCCAATGATTATGTATTTGCAATGATTGGATATCATCCAGATTATGAATTTTTACAATCTATCGGCATTGAAATTAATCATAATGAATATGGCACAGCACCTATTTACAACAAAGAAACATACGAAACTAATGTTGAAAATTGTTATATAGCAGGGGTTATTGCAGCTGGCAATGATGCGAATACAATTTTTATTGAAAATGGTAAATACCATGGTGGTATCATTACACAAAGTATCTTATCAAAAAAACAAACACCATTAGAATCTTAAATCTTTATCATATAAAAAGCTGAGACAAATAAAAATTGTCTCAGCTTTTTATAATTCAAATAGAATACTAAATCATTTTAAAGTTGTGATTCAAAATATTGTTTGAGTTGCTCAAATGTTAAATGATTACTTAATCCAACTAGAAGCTTTAACCTAGCTTTAGGACCATTTAAACCATTTGAGAAAATTACATTTTTTTCTTCTAAGGTTGCACCGCCACCTTCATAAGCATAAATCGGTCCTACAATACCATTAAATGATCTAGACACTAAAACAATAGGTATGTTTTTGTCTAAACATTTGTCTAAGCCTTCGATACTCGTTGGTGGTAGATTACCTTGTCCTAGCGCTTCTATAATAATACCATCAACATTATGATCACTATGAAATGCCAGCACATCACTGTTCATCCCCATATACGCCTTAACTAATGGAATATTTAAAGTATGGTCTATTTCATTTAAGATAAGATGCTCATAGGGTTTGTGGTGAAATTGAACACTATTTTTAGTGACAACACCTAACGGGCCATGATTTGGGCTTTGAAAAGTATTTGTATTTGATGTATGCGTTTTTGTAACATTACGTGCTGTATGAATTTCATCGTTAAACACCACCATGACCCCCATATCAGAGGACGCATCACATGTTGCAACACGAATAGCAGAAATGAAATTATATAAACCATCTGAACCAATTTCATTTGATGACCGCATAGCACCTGTGATTGTAATAGGCTTAGAAATATCTATAGTTAAATCTAATAAATAGGCTGTTTCTTCCAGCGTATCTGTACCGTGGGTAATCACAAATCCATCAAAAGATTCATTTTTTGCTGCCTCCTCAATAATTTCTTTCAATTGCTCCACATATGCAATATTCATATGTGGTGAAGGCACATTAAACGGTGTTATTTCTGTTACATTTGCGTATTGCGCAATCACATCTTGATGATTTGATATAGGATTATCTTTATTTGTCACTACTTTATTAGCTTCATCCTGTGACATGCTTATCGTTCCACCGGTATGTATAACAAGAACATTTTTCATGCTGGCATTCCTCCTATTTATAATATACATATTTATGATAAAATATTATTCATAAAACAACAAGGAAGGGTTACTAAAATGAAATTATTAAATATCGCACTAGATGGACCTGCTGCGGCTGGTAAAAGTACCATCGCAAAGTTATTAGCCGCTAAATTATCTATGATTTATGTAGATACTGGCGCAATGTATCGCGCAATTACTTACAAATATTTACAACAAAACAAACCTGAAGATTTTGAACAACTTATAGAAACTACTGAATTATCATTAACTTATGATGAAGACAAAGGCCAAAGAGTCATTTTAGATAATCAAGACGTCACTGACTATTTAAGAGAAAACGATGTGACTAATCATGTTTCTTATGTAGCATCGAAAGAAGCTGTTAGAACATTCTCTGTAAACAAGCAACAAGAATTGGCAGCTAAAAAAGGTATTGTTATGGATGGTAGAGATATTGGCACTGTCGTATTACCTGATGCTGATTTAAAAGTATATATGATTGCTTCAGTAGAAGAACGTGCAATTCGAAGACAAAAAGATAATGAAGAACGCGGTATCATTTCCAATGTTGAACAACTTAAACAAGAAATTGCTGACCGAGACCAATATGATATGAATCGTGACATATCTCCTTTAAAAAAAGCAGACGATGCTATTACAGTTGATACAACCGGAAAGAGTATCGAAATGGTTACTCAAGAAATATTATCACTTGTTCAACAAATTAGTTAATCTCATAAATGATCAAAGATATAAAGCCCTTTCTTTCAAAATTGTGTAAAAAGGTTATATAATACAATTATCGGGTATAAAATATACATGAATTTTTATACTAATTCGAACTGCATATAAAGTGAAATTGTAAAAAATAGGTAAAGTTATTAAAGTTTTAGTTAGCTGAAATACCCTGTTTTACAGCAATTTAACAATTAATATTTGAATCCTTTAAATAAAGGGGAATTTCTTGACAATTATGTCAGATTATAAGATGTTATAAATATGTAGTGTAATAAGGAGGCAGACAAGATGACTGAAGAGTTTAACGAATCAATGATTAATGACATTAAAGAAGGGGATAAAGTTACAGGCGAAGTTCAAGAAATTGAAGATAAGCAAGTAATTGTTGCTGTTAATGGTGCAAAATTTAACGGTATTATCCCAATAAGTCAACTTTCTACGCATCATATTGATAACCCAAGTGATGCTGTCAAAGTTGGTGATGAAATTGGTGCATATGTTACTAAAGTAGAATATGACGAAGAGAATGAAACTGGTGCTTATATCCTTTCTAAACGTCAACTTGAAACTGAAAAATCATATGAATTTTTACAAGAACAATTAGACAATAATCAAACAATTGAGGCTAAAGTCACTGAAGTCGTTAAAGGTGGTTTAGTGGTTGATGTTGGTCAAAGAGGATTTGTTCCAGCTTCATTAATTTCTACAGATTTCATTGAAGATTTCTCTGATTTTGAAGGTAAAATTCTCAAATTAAAAGTAGAAGAATTAGATCCTGCAAATAATCGTGTCATTCTTAGTCGTAAAGCAGTAGAGGCATTAGAAAATGCAGAGAAAAAAGATGAATTATTAGAATCACTTAATGAAGGCGATGTAATCGAAGGTAAAGTTGCACGTCTTACCAATTTTGGTGCATTCGTTGATATTGGTGGCGTTGATGGACTTGTTCATGTATCTGAATTATCACATGAACATGTGAAATCACCTGAAGACGTCGTTTCAATCGGCGAAACAGTTAATGTGAAGATTAAATCCGTAGATAAAGATTCTGAACGTATTTCCTTATCTATTAAAGATACGTTACCTAGTCCATTCGAATCAATTAAAGGTGAATTCAATGAAGGCGATGTAATCGAAGGTACTGTTGTGAGATTAGCTAACTTTGGTGCATTTGTAGAAATTAAACCTGGTGTTCAAGGGTTAGTGCATATTTCTGAAATTAGCCATTCACATATTGGTTCTCCGAGCGAAGCATTGGAGCCAGGTGATATAGTAAGTGTTAAAGTACTTGGTGTAGATATTGAAAATGAACGTATTTCACTATCTATTAAAGCCACATTACCAAATGAAAATGTTATCGAAAGTGATAGTGAAACAACACAATCTTACTTAGATAGCGGTTCTGATGATGAAGATAATCCAACATTGGGTGATGTATTCGGCGATAAATTAAAAGACTTTAAGTTTTAATATAATGTATGAACCAATTTTAAATCTTGTCCTAATTCTAACTAGGGCAAGATTTCTTTTTTGTCATAAAATTACAACGTATGAGTTATAACCGTCATATTGTTTTAATATTTCTTTTTATTTATCTAAGCCGTATGATAGAATTATAGAGATTAAAAAAGAGAGGAAGTTAGTTATGACTAAACCTATAGTAGCAATTGTTGGTAGGCCAAATGTTGGTAAATCGACAATTTTTAATAGAGTAGTAGGCGAGCGCGTATCAATTGTAGAAGATACGCCAGGCGTAACCCGTGATAGAATTTATTCATCCGGTGAATGGTTAACGCATGATTTTAATATCATTGATACAGGTGGTATTGAGATTGGAGATGCACCATTTCAGACTCAAATAAGAGCCCAAGCAGAAGTGGCAATTGATGAAGCAGATGTTATCATTTTCATGGTTAATGTAAGAGAAGGTTTAACTCAAAGTGATGAAATGGTTGCTCAAATGTTATATAAATCAAAAAAACCTGTCGTATTAGCAGTAAATAAAGTAGATAATCCAGAAATGAGAAATGAAATTTATGATTTCTATTCACTTGGTTTTGGAGATCCATATCCAATCTCTGGTTCACATGGACTTGGTCTAGGAGATTTATTAGATGCGGTTGTTAAACATTTTAAAGAAGAAGAACCTGATCCATATGATGACGACACTATAAGATTATCGATTATTGGACGTCCAAATGTGGGTAAATCAAGTTTAGTGAACGCAATCTTAGGTGAAGATCGAGTTATTGTTTCCAATGTTGCAGGCACAACACGTGATGCTGTAGATACTGAATATAGCTATGATGATCAGGACTATGTATTAATTGATACTGCTGGTATGCGTAAGAAAGGTAAAGTATATGAAAATACTGAAAAATACTCAGTTTTACGTGCTTTAAAAGCAATTGAGAGATCAAATGTCATCCTTATTGTCATAGATGCTGAACAAGGTATCATCGAACAGGATAAACGTGTTGCAGGATATGCACATGAAGAAGGAAAAGCCATCGTTATTGTAGTTAATAAATGGGATACTGTAGACAAAGAAACAAATACAATGAAAAAATTCAAAGATGAGGTTCGTAAAGAGTTCCAATTCTTGGATTATGCAGAAATAGCTTTTGTTTCAGCTAAAGAAAAACAACGTCTCAGAACCTTATTCCCTTATATTAAAGAAGCCAGTGAGAATCATAAAAAACGTGTTCAAAGTTCTACACTTAATGAGGTTGTCACTGATGCTATATCAATGAATCCAACACCGACAGATAAAGGCCGTCGTTTAAACGTATTTTATGCTACACAAGTTGCAATAGAACCACCGACATTTATCGTTTTTGTTAATGATGTAGAATTAATGCATTTTTCTTACAAACGTTATTTAGAGAATCAAATTAGAGCTGCTTTTGGATTCGAAGGCACACCAGTGCATATTATAGCAAGAAAAAGAAATTAATTATCGGAGGGGATATCATGTCTAAAGTTACCGTTTTTGGTACAGGAAGTTTCGGTACAGCATTAGCAAATGTCTTAGCCGAAAATGGACATCAAGTATTAATGTGGGGGAAAAATGAAACGACTGTAAACGAAATCAATGAACAACACATTAACAGTAAATATTTAAAAACCGCTGAATTAAATGAAACGATTAAAGCAACGCTAGATATCAAAACGGCTATTGCTTTTGCTGATATTTATTTAATGGCGCTACCTACTAAAGCAATGAGAGAAGTCGCTCATACAATTGATACGTTGTTATCAAGTAAGAAGACCTTTATTCATGTTGCTAAAGGTATTGAAAATGATACGTATAAACGTGTCTCAGAAATGTTAGAAGATTCCATTTCACCTGAACATAACGCAGGTATTGGTGTACTTTCAGGACCAAGTCATGCAGAAGAGGTTGTCATAAAACAGCCTACAACAGTAGCAGCTTCTTCAAAATCAGAAGCTGTACGACAACTGACACAAGATTTATTTATGAATGATTATTTACGTGTATATACAAATGAAGATCTCGTAGGTGTAGAACTTGGTGGTGCTTTAAAAAATATTATTGCTGTTGCAAGCGGCGTGATTTCAGGTATGGGCTTCGGAGATAATGCTAAAGCTGCATTAATGACAAGAGGTTTGGCTGAAATTAGTCGTTTAGGTGAAAAGTTAGGCGCAGATCCTATTACTTTCCTAGGTTTAGGTGGTATTGGTGATTTAATTGTGACGTGTACATCAACACATTCAAGAAACTATACATTAGGTTATAAATTAGGTGAAGGCAAATCACTTGATACTGCATTAAATGAAATGAATATGGTTGTAGAAGGTGTATATACAACAAAATCGGTTTATCATTTATCAAAAGAAGTTCATGTTGATATGCCAATAACAACTGCCTTATACAAAGTATTATTTGAAAATAGACCTGTAGACGAGAGCGTTAAAGATTTAATGGGAAGAGGAAAGAAAGCAGAATAAAGTGGTATAATTACACTTTTCATAAAATATATAACAATTTGCTATCAAAATCCTATTATTTCAACGTTTTTTGCACATAAATCATTGCAGTAGCAGTAATCGTTGTGTTAAAGTCATAGCATAATGATATAAAGTATCATTATAAACCCTAGGGGAGGTGAATTCATAATGAACAAGACAGATTTAATCAATGCTGTAGCAGAGCAAGCTGATTTAACTAAAAAAGAAGCTGGTTTAGCTGTAGATGCAGTATTCGAATCAATTCAATCATCACTTTCTAAAGGTGAAAAAGTACAATTAATTGGATTCGGTAATTTTGAAGTACGCGAACGCGCTGCTCGTAAAGGCCGTAACCCTCAAACTGGTAAAGAAATTGATATCCCTGCAAGCAAAGTTCCAGCATTCAAAGCTGGTAAAGCTTTAAAAGACGCAGTAAAATAATTCTTTACTAAAAGTGAAGCCCTTTTTAAGGGGCTTTTTCTTTTTTATTAAGCCATTATTCAAATATACGTAAATATAATTAGCGACTTTGTGATATCATTTGTGATAACTACATCACAGAGATACGCATAACGATAAAATATAAGATGAACTAAAAATAAATACATATACTTAAATAAATCACAATTCAGACTAAATCAAGATCATACATTTTAGTCTGAATTGTGATTTGCACTGCAGATAAATGAATTGAAAATGCTTGAAATCAGCCTTTTCATGCGCTAATTATTTTATCTGAGATGAAATTATAAAATCTTTATCAGAAAAAATATAAAAGTAGCTCATACGCGCTTTTCATACATAACGCATAAATATTGGTAACTATGATTTTCGTTGATTTTATTTTTCTCTATATAATGTTAATATGTATATGGATAATAACGTGAGGTGTGAACATGGAAACGACATTAAACATATTAGAAACACAAATTACACAGCGACTACGCAGTGTAAATCATTATGAATCAATTTATATAAATAAAGCGTTGGCACAAATTCTTGATTCTTATGATATACCACAAGAAGCTAAATTAGCTTGCCTCACAATAGATACAGCAATGCGTCACTTAGATGAAGTTTCTACAACACTATCGTCTAAAAAATCTATTTTAATAGGTGACTTGTTGAGCGCACATTTTTATACATTATTAGCAGATTTAAATGATTCGACATATCAAAAAGAAATAAGTACAGCGATTGTAGAAGTAAATGAAATGAAATCATCTATTCACCACGAAACAATAGATATTAACACTATTGGAGAATACATATTAAAAATAGAAAATACATTTCCTCTTATTACAATAAAAAGATTTATTCCAAATGCTGATACTTCTTTTATAAACGATAAATTACTAGAGAATATAAGTAGAAATCATCCTTCATACTTAAATAAATACTCTAAAGCATCCTTAGAAACATTTTTAGACCAAATAAAAACTGAAATCCATCCAAAAAGAGGTAATGAATATGGCAGATAATAAAGCAAAAAAAGAGCAAGTACATGATGTTTTCCAAAATATTTCTGGCAAATATGACCGTCTTAATAACATCATAAGTTTCGAACAACATAAAACATGGAGAAAAAAAGTAATGAAAGAAATGGATGTACAATCTGGCGCGAAAGCATTAGATGTTTGTTGCGGCACAGCAGATTGGACAATTTCATTAAGTAAAGCTGTAGGTCCTACTGGTGAAGTTATCGGTGTAGACTTTAGTGAAAACATGTTAGAAGTTGGTAAACGTAAGACCACAGACATGCATAATATACAACTTGTTCACGGCGACGCAATGAATTTGCCATTCGAAGATAATGAATTTGACTATGTAACGATTGGTTTCGGATTAAGAAATGTGCCTGATTATTTAGCGACACTAAAAGAATTAAATCGTGTGCTTAAACCAGGCGGTATGGTCGTTTGCCTTGAAACAAGCCAGCCAACGACACCTGTATTCAAACAATGTTATAAATTATATTTTAAATTCGTGATGCCAATTTTTGGTAAAATTTTTGCAAAATCCAAAAATGAATATGAATGGTTACAACAGTCAACATTTGATTTTCCAGATAAAGAAAAGTTGAAAAGACTATTTAATCAAGCAGGTTTTAGTAATGTTAAAGTCCGTAGCTTTACAGGTGGCGTTGCAGCAATGCACCTTGGCTATAAATAAAAATGAATCAACCAAAGGTGATTAGCGTGTCAAAGTTAAATATAAACAGTGAAATTAAAAAAATAGAAAAACGATTAGAACAGTCAATTAAAAGTCACGATAAAGTGCTTGAGGCTGCTTCACACCACTTGTTTTCTTCTGGTGGTAAACGCCTTAGACCAGCTTTTGTAATTTTAAGTAGTCAATTCGGTAAAGAAATGAATGAAGATGTTTATCGTGTCGCTGTTACACTGGAATTAATTCACATGGCTACTTTAGTTCATGATGATGTGATTGATAAAAGCGACAAACGAAGAGGTAGTTTAACTATTTCAAAAAAATGGGATCAAAACACAGCTATACTCACTGGTAATTTCTTACTTGCTCGTGGACTTGAACATATATCTAATATTGAAGCTAATCGTGTACACGCTGTTATATCTCGCGCCATTGTGGAAGTATGTATGGGGGAACTCTATCAATTTCAGGACCAATTCAATGGCCATCAATCAATAACGAACTATTTACGTAGAATTAATCGTAAAACAGCGTTGCTCATCCAATTGTCAACAGAAGTAGGTGCAATT
Organism: Staphylococcus sp. GSSP0090; assembly: GCF_013391405.1. Classification (GTDB taxonomy): domain Bacteria; phylum Bacillota; class Bacilli; order Staphylococcales; family Staphylococcaceae; genus Staphylococcus. The sequence goes on along the minus strand of NZ_JACBFD010000041.1, from coordinate 18,245 downwards.
ACTTCTGGCGCTGATACAAAAACAGTACATAATCTAAAAATGATTGGTCATTATATAGGTATGAGCTTCCAAATTGTTGATGATATCTTAGATTTTACAAGTACAGAGAGAAAACTAGGCAAACCAGTTGGAAGCGATTTGATGAACGGTCATTTGACATTGCCTGTTCTGTTAGAAATGAGAAAAAACGAAACATTCAAGCAACAAATCCAACAATTAACTGCTGAATCGGACCATGAAACATTCGTCAAACTGATTGATCAAATTAGAAATTCTGATGTCATTGCACAATCCCAAGCAGTAAGTGATAAATATCTTAATAAAGCTTTACGTTTAATAGATGAATTAGAAAATGAAGATTCAAAATCATTATTCAAAAGATTAATTAAAAAAGTTGGCAAAAGAAATGTGTAACTTATGTGAAAACCATTGAAAGCGCTTTAATAACCTGTTACTATATGAATGTACTTCAAAACATATTTTTATTTTAGCTAAATATTTATGTACTTTGCTTCACTATTGATATAAGTACATTGATACATAACAAACAGGGGGAAACACACACAATGGAAAGAACATTTTTAATGATTAAACCAGATGCGGTACAAAGAAATTTAATAGGAGAAATTATTTCTCGTATTGAAAGAAAAGGACTTAAACTCGTAGGTGGTAAATTAATGACTGTACCACAATCACTGGCAGAAGCACATTATGCAGAACACACTGATAAACCATTCTACAAGCATTTAATTAGTTTTATAACATCTGCGCCAGTATTTGCGATGGTGGTAGAAGGAGAAGACGCAGTACATGTAGCGCGTCATATCATTGGTAAAACAAACCCATCAGAAGCTACACCTGGTACCATTAGAGGTGATCTTGGTTTAACAGTTGGAAGAAACATTATCCATGGCTCCGATTCTGTTGAATCAGCAAATAAAGAAATTAATCTTTGGTTTAAGACTGATGAATTAAGTGAATATACTGAATCAAGAGAACCTTGGTTATACGAATAATCATTAAAAAAGTAAATACACATAGTTAAGCTGATTAGGTCCTAGTATCTAATCAGCTTTTTTATACAAAAAACTAATCATAAACAAGATTTAATATAATTTAAATACCTCAAGTGTTACACTTGTAAAATAATAATATTGAAAGAGATTTTTATGAATATTCAGCAATTATTAATTTTCCTATTAATTTGACCAATTGAATATGATAAGATATAGAACATATATTAATTTAAAGTACTAAAGAACGGAGTGGGTAAAGTATGAGATATTTAACTTCTGGTGAGTCACATGGACCTCAACTAACAGTAATTATTGAAGGTGTTCCAGCTAATTTAGAAATAAATGTAGCTGATATAAATGAAGAAATGTTTAAAAGACAAGGTGGATATGGTCGTGGTCGCCGTATGCAAATTGAAAAAGATGCTGTTGAAATCGTTTCAGGTGTAAGAAATGGTTATACACTTGGAAGCCCAATTACATTAATTGTTACAAATGATGATTTCACACATTGGAAGAAAATAATGGGGGCAGATCCTATTAGTGAAGAAGATCAAGATAATATGAAACGTGTGATTACTAAACCTCGCCCTGGCCATGCAGATTTAATCGGTGGTATGAAATACAATCACAGAGATTTAAGAAATGTGTTAGAACGTTCATCAGCGAGAGAAACAGCTGCACGTGTTGCAGTAGGTGCCGTTTCAAAAATACTTTTAAAACAATTAGATATTCATTTTTATAGTAGAGTAGTAGAAATTGGTGGCGTTAAAGACGATTTAGAATATGACTTAGATACGATTAAATCAAATATTGATAAAAATGATGTACGTGTTATTAATGATGAAATCGCACAAACGATGCGTGATAAAATCGATGCAGCTAAAAAAGCTGGTGATACAATCGGTGGCGTTGTACAAACAATTATTGAAGGTGTACCCGTTGGCATTGGTAGCTATGTACATTATGACCGTAAACTGGATGGCAGAATTGCTCAGGGCGTTGTAAGTATCAATGCTTTTAAAGGTGTCAGCTTTGGAGAAGGTTTTAGAGCAGCTGAAAAACCTGGCAGCGAAATACAAGATGAGATATTATACGATACAACAAATGGCTATTATAGAGGATCAAACCATTTAGGTGGATTTGAAGGTGGTATGTCTAATGGTATGCCAATCGTTGTAAATGGTGTAATGAAACCTATTCCAACACTATATAAACCATTAAACTCTGTAGATATTAATACTAAAGAATCATTTAAAGCATCTATCGAACGTTCTGATAGTTGTGCTGTACCAGCAGCCAGTGTGGTTGTTGAAAATGTAGTGGCATTTGAATTAGCAAAAGCCTTACTAGAAGAATTCCAATGTAATCACATTGAACAACTTCAAGCACAAATTAATGAGCGTCGCTTATTAAATATAGAATATTAAAGTGTATTTAACAATTTATAGATAACTGAGGTGATTACATGAAACTAGAAACAACTTATAAATCTAATAATTATCCTATCATTGTAGAACATCAAGCTATAGACCATTTACATCAATTTATCAAAGACTATGAAGACGTGGTACTGGTTGTCGATGAACATGTAAATCATAATTGGCACGAATTGTTAGATTTTATCACTTCTGAAAACAATGCACACAAATTGATTATACCTTCAGGAGAAACGACAAAAACCTTATCATTTTATGAAAAAACGATTGAATCACTGTTGGCCAAACAACTCACACGTGATACATGTCTAGTTGCAGTGGGTGGTGGTGCAGCTGGTGATTTCACAGGATTTCTAGCTGCTACCTTATTAAGAGGTGTTGATTTTATTCAGGTTCCAACCACAATTTTGGCACATGATTCAAGCGTAGGTGGTAAAGTAGGTATTAATTCTAAACATGGCAAAAATTTAATTGGCGCTTTTTATAGACCTAAAGCCGTTATATATGACCTGAATTTTTTAGAAACGTTACCTTACACTGAGATATTAAGTGGTTATGCAGAAGTATATAAACACGCCTTATTAAACGATATAACATCTGTAAAAAATATTGAAACACAATATCCAAATAAGCAAGCACTGGCTTCCTTAAAAGATATTGAATATTTTCTATTTAAAGGTATAGAAACAAAATTAAATATCATTGTTCAAGATGAAAAAGAATCTAATGTACGTAAATATCTAAATTTAGGACATACTTTTGGACATGCCGTTGAATATCAATTTAAAATCCCACATGGACATGCTGTCATGATTGGTATCATTTACCAATTTATTGTTTCAAATATCATTTTAAGCACTCATTTTGATATTTCACATTACATTCAATACTTAAAGGCATTAAATTATCCATTAGATGTTATCCATTCATTGGAATTTGATTCATTATATGAATTAATGCTGAAAGATAAGAAAAATGATCAACAAGGTGTGCAAATGGTGCTTTTAAATGCAATTGGTAATCCACAAGTAAAACACGTAGATAAAGCAACGCTTTCACAAGCTTTTGATATACTCTCATCACATTTTGAAAAGTAGGTGCCTAAAAATTGTCAAATAGTAAATTAATAGAAATCAATGGACCACTTGTCGGAGAAATCGAAGTCCCTGGCGATAAATCAATGACACATAGAGCTATTATGTTAGGGTCTTTAGCAACAGGTAAATCAACAATTTATAAACCGCTTCTAGGCGAAGACTGTCTTCGTACAGTCGAAATATTTAAACTATTAGGTGTTCAAATTGAAGTAAATGAAGATAAAATTGAAATTAATTCACCTGGTTATAAACATTTCAAAACACCGCACCAAGTGTTATACACTGGGAATTCTGGAACTACAACACGTTTAGTTGCAGGCTTATTATGTGGTCTTGGCTTAGAAACAGTTTTATCAGGAGACGAATCTATTGGTAAACGACCAATGGATAGAATAATGAAGCCATTAAGAAACATGAATGCAGATATTACCGGTATCGATGATAATTATACGCCGCTTATCATTAAACCGGCTTCAATTAGCGGGATGACTTATGAAATGGAAGTGGCTAGCGCTCAAGTTAAAAGTGCGATTCTTTTTGCAAGTCTTTTTGCTAATGAACCAACGCAAATCAAAGAATTTGATACGACACGTAATCATACAGAAACGATGTTTGAACATTTCAATATACCGATTACTGTAAATGATGCAATCATTGAAATGCCAAGTCTTGGTATTGAACATATTCAACCCGCCGATTTTCATGTACCAGGTGATATTTCTTCCGCAGCATATTTTATAGTTGCAGGCTTGATTACACCAGGCAGTGATATTACAATACACAATGTTGGCATTAATCCTACACGTTCAGGTATCATAGATATCGTGACACAAATGGAAGGGCATATCACACTGTTTAATCAAACTGATAATCCAGAACCAACAGCTTCAATTCGTGTACAATATTCCCCAAATATGAAGCCTATCCATATCGATGGGGACCTTGTACCAAGAGCGATTGATGAGATTCCAATTGTAGCCTTATTATGTACGCAAGCAAATGGTACAAGTATTGTAAAAGATGCAGAAGAACTTAAAGTTAAAGAAACAAATCGTATTGATACCACTGCTAATATGCTCAATTTATTAGGCTTTAGACTGCAACCAACGAACGATGGTTTAATCATACATCCATCTGCATTTGAACAAACCGCAACAGTTAACAGTTTTACCGATCATCGTATCGGAATGATGTTAGCTATCGCGTCATTGTTGTCAGACGAAGCATTACCAATCGATCAATTCGATGCTGTCAATGTTTCGTTCCCAGGATTCTTGCCGAAGTTAAAACAATTAGAAAAAGAGGGATAAAAGTATGGAAGATATCTACAAACTCATAGACGATATCAACTTACAAAAATTAGATAACTTAGATACACGGGTAAATGACGCATTAAGTTCACCTAAAGATGATGCGTTATTTATTCTTGGTGAAACGTTATATAATTATGGTTTAATGCCTCAGGGCTTAGAAGTGTTCCGTACGCTTTACCACAAATATCCTGATGAAAGTGAACTCTTAATCTATTTCATCGAAGGGTTAATGTCTGAGAACCATACTGATGAAGCCTTAGAATATTTAAGCGAAGTAGAGATATCTACTGAAAGATTAATGTTAGAAGCTGATTTATATCAACAATTAAATATGCTTGAAGTCGCAATCAGCAAACTTGATGAAGCAATAGATATTGAACCAAATGATCCAATCATTCATTATGCATTGGCAGAATTACTATACTTCGATGGACAGTATTTAAGAGCTACGTCTGAATACGAAACTGTTCTTGAAACAGGAGAATACGAAGTAAATGGCGTGAATTTATTTTCTCGTTTAGCTGACTGTAGTTTACAAAGTGGGAATTATAGTGACGCTATAAAAATGTTCGATGAAATTAGTGAAGATGAAATGGATTCTGAAGATTATTTTAAAAAAGCCATTGCTTATGAAAAAAATGATCTTACTCAAGAGGCAATTAAATTAGTTCAGACGTTATTGTCTAAAGATCCTGACTTCTTACAAGCTTATTTTTATTTACAACAATTATATGAAAATGAGCATAATCATGCAGATGCTATAGAGATTGGTAAAGAAGGCTTGCGCTTAACGCAATTCTATAAAGAATTAATGGTTTCTACAGGGACAATTCAAATAGAACATGGCGATGCAAATGAAGGTGTCCAATTGCTTATTCAAGCATTAGAAGTAGATAATGCATACCAAGAACCTTTATTGATATTAAGTGATTTATATAGACAAGAAGAAGACTACGAATCGCTTATTGGATTACTGCAATATGTTGATGAAGAAGACCTAGATCCTGTCTTTATGTGGCATCTAGCGTATGCGCTTGGTCAAGAAGAACGCGATAAAGAAGCGCAACACTTTTTTGAATTAGCGTATACGACTTTACAAACACAATCAGCATTTTTAAGTGATTACTATTATTATTTGGTTGAAATTAGTCAAATTAAAGAAGCAAAAGGTATTCTAGACCAATTATTAGAATTAGAACCTAGTAATGAAACTTGGCACGATGAAGCTGAAAGATTGCAATCTTTCTAAATTAAGAAAAAGGTGTGTTTGAATGACTTATACCCTACAACAATCTAAGGCCGCTTTTATTGAATACCTTCTATTTCATTATCAGTTTAAATCAAGAATTAGTGTATGGGTATTGAATTATATCAAATCATCACCGAATTTATTGCAACAAATACACTTTGTAGATGCACGTATTTCAAAACATAATACACTTGAAATAGCTACAGTAAATACGGTAGAACCCGCAATAAGATTCACATTAGACAATCAACAATTAATCAATAGCAATGAAATTTTCGAATTAATTGCAAATGATGCTTTCTCTTTTGATATAAAAGTATACTTTAACGATACGCAAAAAAGAGATTATAAATTAGATAATTTATTGTTAAAACAATTAATGAACTCACCTTATTATGCTGTATATATGCAAGATATATACAGCATTCCTTTATCGAAACAAAGTGAAATTTCTATTATTTCGCATTTACAAGACAACATTGATTTAAGTTTACAATTACATGATAAAGCGTTGTTTTATCAATTATCACAAATTCTTAATACGTTTAAATTAAGACATGTAAATACAACGACGAGGGACTGACGCTATGAATATAAAAACGCTATGGCAAGCAATGATATATCATAAAGGTGTGCTTTACTTCTTGCTTATTTGTAATTTGCTCGGTACAATCTACGGTTATATTTGGTATGGTAATCAACTTTACGTTACCGATATACAATTTAAGGCCTTTGTACCTGACAGTCCAACTGCATCACTGTTTCTATGTTTTGTCATTCTAGCCTATATATTAGGTAAACAAATACCTATATTTGAAGCTTTAGCTTTTGTGTCTCTTATTAAATATGGCGTATGGGCAGTCATTATGAATATCATCATGTTTATACAATATGATGAAGTTACAATTATAGGCTGCATGCTTATACTTTCACATGGGGTAATGGCAATAGAGGCATTCCTATTTTATGCTAGGTTCAAAATAACCATCACAGCATTTATCGTTGCGATGGTCTGGGTATTTCATAACGATATTATCGATTATGTTTTTATGCAATATCCATACTATGATTTTATTGCAAGTCATATTGAAGGTGTTGCTTATCTAGCTTTCTGGTTGAGTACCATTCCGTTAATTCTATATTTAAATTTAACTCGATTTAAAAAGGATAAAATATTTGACCACTAATCAAGGACACAGTAAAATGTTTATAAAGGAGTGAGGTTTTTGTCTTTTATCTATATGATTATATACTTTGTTATATTAATGGTACTGCCTCTTTGGGCGCAGCACAAAGTGAAATCTAATTATGAAAAATATTCACAAGTCAGATCTACAAGTGGAAAAACAGGTCAAGAAGTTGCCTTAGAAATACTTCATGCTAACGGGATTTATGATGTTGATGTTGTAGAAGGGCAAGGTTTCTTAACGGACCATTACGATCCACGAAAGAAAGTACTTGTACTTTCTCCAGCTAACTTCAGCAGACCTTCAGTCGCTGGTACTGCGATTGCTGCACATGAAGTTGGTCATGCAATTCAACATGCACAGGGGTATTTCTTCTTAAGATTCAGAACTTCTTTAGTACCGCTTGCTAATATCGGTAGTTCAATCGGCTATTTAGCTGTATTTGCTGGTATTATCTTAACAAGCTTACAAAGTACTTTAGGTTCTACGGCACTATGGATTGGTATCGCATTTATGTCGTTTGCAGTATTGTTCTCAATCGTGACTTTACCAGTTGAATTCAATGCGAGTAGCAGAGCGATGAAACAAATCCAAAGTTTAGATATTGTAAATGAAAAAGAATATCGCCACGCTAAAAAAGTACTTACAGCGGCAGCAATGACTTATGTTGCATCAACAGCAGTTGCATTAGCAGAACTTGCAAGATTTATTCTAATTGCTAGATCAAGTGAATAATATATGAACGTCCCAAGCATCTTTTGATGTTTGGGTTTTTTTATGTGCTAAGCCATCAATTTTCTCATAATCAAAATAAGACTGTTGTAAGACAATTATTGAGTTGCTTATGTATAGTATGTTTTCCTCATCTGGATACACAAGTAAATTACTGCTTTATAAATTTATTTTTTCAAGATCAAGCATAAGCCTTAACTGTTGCAGGAATAATGCATGAAACATAAAATTAGTCTATACTATAAAAGAAACCGTTAGAAATGAGAGGCATATAATATGAAATCTATGAAAGAAATGCAGACTGAAGTAGATGAGTATATTGGACAATTTAAAACAGGCTATTTTTCTCCATTAGCAAACCTAGCACGACTTACAGAGGAAGTCGGAGAACTTTCAAGAGAAATCAATCATGTATATGGTGAAAAAAAGAAAAAAGCTTCAGAGGATGAAAATACAATTAAAGCAGAATTAGGAGATAACTTATTCGTCTTAATGTGTATTGCTAATTCTTTAGACATCGATTTAACTGAAAGCTTTGATGAGACAATGGAGAAATTTAATACACGAGACAAAAATCGTTTCGAACGAAAATAATTTCACATAAATAAGAAAGGATGTACCGCCTTATGAAAATAGGCATCACTTGTTATCCATCTATGGGTGGTTCAGGCATTATAGCTACAGAATTAGGTATCAAACTTGCTGAACGTGGTCATGATATTCACTTTATTACATCTAATATACCATTTAGAATAAGAAAGCCTTTACCAAATATGACGTTTCATCAAGTTGAAGTAAACCAATACGCAGTTTTTCAATATCCTCCATATGATATAACCCTAAGCACAAAAATTGCTGAAGTCATCAATGAATATGATTTAGATTTATTACATATGCATTATGCTGTACCTCATGCTGTCTGTGGTATTTTAGCTAAACATATGTCACAAAAAGATATAAAAATCATGACGACATTGCATGGAACTGATATTACAGTACTCGGTTATGATCATTCTTTAAAAAATGCGATTAAATTCGGTATTGAAGGCAGTGATGTGGTGACGAGTGTAAGTCAATCACTTGCACAACAAACATATGATATCATCGAAACGGATAAAGAGATTGTCCCTATATATAATTTTGTAAGAGAAAAAGAATTTCCTACGAAACTCAATACACCAACCTCAGAAGATGAACAACTAAAAGCATGTTATGGTATCCAACCTGATGAAAAGGTACTGATTCATGTATCCAATTTTAGATCGGTGAAGCGCATTGATACAATTATTGATACATTTGCCAGAGTGCATAAAGCTATCACGTCTAAATTAATCTTACTTGGTGATGGGCCAGAACTAATGGATATGAAAGAAAAAGCACGTCAACTTAATTTAGAAGATGAGGTCTTGTTTTTAGGAAAGCAAAATTGGGTGAGCCAATTCTATCAAATTTCAGATTTAGTTCTATTATTAAGTGAAAAAGAAAGCTTTGGATTAACATTACTTGAAGCTATGAAATCTGGTGTGGTTCCGATTGGGTCAACTGCTGGTGGTATTAAAGAAGTAATTAAACATGAAGATACTGGATATATCGTTAATGTTGGAGATGATGAAGCTGCAAGTGCGTATGCGATTCAATTATTAACTAATCCTGAACTATATCATACAATGCAGACACGAATGCTAGAAGATGTTGCAAATAGATTTTCTTCTGATTTAATCGCAGATCAATATGAGTATTATTACAAAAAAATGTTAGAGGGTAACAATGACTAATTCTTTATTTGAAACAGCTAAACCAATTCTAAATAAATTACAAGCACACCAATTCCAAGCCTATTTTGTTGGCGGATCAGTGCGCGATTATCTTATGAATAGACCTATTCATGATATAGATATTACAACGAGTGCAACGCCAGAGGAAATTGAAGCGATATTTGATAAGACTATACCTATTGGAAGAGAACATGGCACAATCAATGTGATATATAATGGCGAACAGTATGAGGTAACTACGTTTCGTGCTGAGGGTGATTACGATGATCACCGTAGACCTAATGAGGTCTTTTTTGTTAGAAATCTATATGAAGATGTACAACGTAGAGACTTTACAATGAACGCCATTGCGATGGATATCAATTATCAAATCTTTGATTATTTTGAAGGACAAAAAGATATTAAACATCAACGTATTAGAACTGTAGGTAATCCTGATGAACGCTTTGATGAAGATGCTTTGAGAATTATCAGAGGTTTACGTTTCCAATCACAATTCGGTTTTAACATAGAAGCGGCTACCTATAAGGCAATGTTTAACCACATTGCTGATATTAAATTTTTAGCAATTGAACGTATTATCGTTGAATTAAAGAAACTGACATGTGGTGCATTTGTAACGCAAAGTTTTAATAATTTAAAGCATTTTAAGGCATTTAAATATATTCCTTTTTTCAAACACTATGATATTGAAAAAATTACATTACATCATGAGATGTCATTTACGACGTTTGTTGCATTTTTAATGGCGCAACAACCTGAGGTCAATGCCAATATATCTGATTTGAAAATGAGCAACAATGAAAAAAAACGCATTAGAACATTCGTTCAGCTTATCGAACATATAGATAAGGTGAAAACAAAATCACAACTAAAATTATTTGTTTATGACTATGGAAAAAAAGATATACTAGAAGTATTAAGCTATTTAGAAGATTTAAAACTAAATCAGATTACGTCTGTATCACCTTTAATCGTCAATCATCAAATAGTAACTGAAATTGCAAAACAATTACCGATGACTACAAGAAGTGAAATGGATATCAATGGTAAAGATATATTAGAAATAGCGAATAAAAAAAGCGGACCATGGCTTAAAGAAACTTTACGTGAAGTTGAATGCGCTATAATATCAGGTGAAGTAGACAATTTCAAACCTGAACTTAAAAAGTGGGTGAAAACACGTGTCTAAATACAGTAAAGCAGTTGTCAATATTCTATATCAATATGAATCTGAGTACATTTCTGGTCAATTTATCGCTGAGCAACTTTCTATATCAAGAACAGCTGTAAAAAAAGTCATTGATCAATTAAAAACAGATGGATGTCAGATTGAATCTATTAATCATAAAGGGCATCGTTTAATACAATTACCAGATAAATGGTACGAAGGTATTGTCATGCCAATCTTTCAATCACAACATTTATTTGATCATGTTGAAATATTCAACCAAGTAGACTCCACACAATTATTAGCCAAACAAAGATTGGTGGGTAATACAGATTCATTTTTAATTCTTAGCGATGAACAAACGAAAGGAAAAGGCCGCTTCAATAGACCTTGGGCATCAACCAAAGGAAAAGGGCTATGGATGTCTATTGTTTTACGACCAGATGTACCTTTCGATATGATAACTAAATTTAATTTATTTATGGCGCTGGGTATCAGAGATGCGATCCAAAAATTTGTATCAAGTGAAGTTTCTATAAAGTGGCCTAATGATATTTATATCAATAATCAAAAAGTTTGTGGTTTTTTAACCGAGATGGTTGCAAACAGTGACGGTATTGAAGCAGTTATATGTGGTATTGGTATTAATATGAATCAAGAATCCACCGATTTTACTGGTGAATTGGCTCAAAAAGCAACCAGCATGAGAATACACACACAAGATAAAGTGAATCGTTATGATTTCTTACAAGTGCTTATTACACAAATCGAAGAACGTTATAGACAATTTATTAAAGAACCATTTTCAACTATTCGTGATGAATACATAGCAGCTTCAAATATATGGCATAAACAGTTAAGATTTACTGAAAATAACACACAATTCAAAGGAGAAGCTATTGATATTGATGATAATGGTTTTTTAATTGTTCTAGATGAAAATAACCAACAACATCAATTGATGAGCGCCGATATCGAATTATAGTTCAAATAATGAAAGGAGGAAAAAGAATGGCAAAACCTTGCTATGCAGTCGTAGACTTAGAAACTACAGGCAACCAATTAGATTATGATGAAATTATTCAAATAGGTATAACGTTTGTGAGAGAAAATAAAATTATCGGAACATATCATTCAATGATTAAAACAGATTTAGAAATTCCTCCTTTTATTCAGGCGTTAACATCAATTGAAGAAGATATGTTAAATCAAGCACCGTATTTTCATGAAATTGCTGAAGATTTATATAACCAAATAGATGGCTGTATATTTGTCGCGCATAATGTGGCATTTGATTTGAATTTCATCAAAAAATCATTTAAACAATGCCATATCAATTATCGTCCAAAGAAAGTCATGGACACTCTAGAATTATTCAAAGTAGCTTTCCCAACAGATAAGAGCTATCAATTAAGCGAACTAGCAGAAGCACATGGTATCGTCTTGAATAATGCCCATCGTGCAGATGAAGACGCAGCAACGACTGCACAATTAATGATTATTGCATTCGAAAAATTTGAATCTTTACCATTGGATACACTTAAGCAACTATATTATCTTAGCAAAAATCTCAAATATGATTTACACGACATTATATTTGAAATGGTGCGTAATTATGATGAACACGAACTGAGTGATCGTTTTGATCAATTCGAACAAATCATCTATAAAAAACAAGTAGATTTTAAAGCACCGACTGTAAATTTTGATGGTAATTTAAAAGATCTATACACATTAGTGACGAAAGCATTAGACTTAACATATCGTCCTCAGCAATTATACTTATCTGAAATTATTTTGGAGCAACTAATGCATAGTGAAAAAGCAATGATTGAAGCACCACTAGGAAGCGGCAAATCATTTGCTTATCTCCTTGCTTCACTGATGTATAACATTGAAACTGGCAAACATGTCATGATTTCAACAAATACAAAATTATTACAAAATCAATTATTAGAAAAAGATATACCTGCACTCAAAAAAGCACTAGATTTCAAAATAAATGCTACGCTGATCAAAAGCAAACGTGATTATATTGCTTTAGGATTAATAAGTCAAATACTTAAAGAAGAATCTAGTAATTATGAGGTTTGTATCTTGAAGATGCAACTGCTTATTTGGATTACCGAAACAGATACTGGTGATATTCAAGAATTAGATTTAAAAGGCGGACAAAAAATGTACTTCGAACAAAAACTCGAAACGTACGTTCCTGCGCGAAATGATATACATTATTTTAATTTTATTAAACGTAATGCACAAAATATTCAAATTGGTATCACAAACCATGCTCACTTAATCCACGCAGCACATGATAATTCTATTTATCAATTGTTTGATGATTGTATTATAGATGAAGCACATAGACTACCCGATTACGCTTTAAATCAAGTAACAAATGAACTGAGCTACGCTGATATCAAATATCAGTTAGGGTTAATTGGTAAGACTGAAAACGAAAAATTATTAAAATCTATAGATTTACTTGAACAACAACGTATTCTTGAAAAGCTAGATATCCCACCGATAGATGTTTTTGGATTGAAAACAACGGTAAATGAAATACATGATCTGAATGAGCAATTATTTACGACAATGTATGAAATTATTCAGTCTTCTGAAATACAAGATGATGAAGTTCATAAACTTCACTTCGTATACCACTTTGATGTTACACCTATATTAAATGATTTACATGCGATTATTCATAAATTAAATATGACCTTAGAATTTTTTAATGGTATGAGCCATAAATCAATTAAATCTGTACGAAAGCAATTCCTATATATTAATGATCGTTTTAAAGATATAGAACAAAGTCTTAAAAATAATCATACAAGTTATTTATCTATTAAAAATTTAAACCAAAAATCTACTATAAGACTTAATGTGAAAGATTATGATGTGAAAGAAATTCTTACAAAACAAGTACTCGACAAATTCAAATCACTTACATTTATTTCAGGTACACTCACATTTAATCATTCCTTTGAGAATTTTAAACACTGGTTTAATAAAGATATTGAGTTTAACACATATGAAATTGATACAACCGTGGCATCACCTAATCAAACGACAGTCTTTATACCAAATGATGTATCAACTTATAATTACAAGAACATCAACGATTACGTAAGTTCCATTGTCAATTATGTGATTGAATACGTTTCTGTTGTTGAATCTAAATGTCTTATCTTATTCACAAGTTATAAAATGATGCATATGGTTCAAGAATTAATAAATGAATTACCTGAATTTGAAGATTATGTAGTGCTCACTCAACAACAGAATCAAAATTATAAAATTGTTCAACAATTTAATAGTTTTAATAAGGCGATTTTGTTAGGTACAGGTACATTCTTCGAAGGCTTTGATTTTCAGTCAAACGGCATTAAATGTGTCATGATTGCTAAATTACCTTTTATGAACCAAAATAATACGAAATATTGGTTGATGGAATCTGAGTTTACTTCTACGTTCAAAGAATATGTATTACCAGATGCCGTGACACGTTTTAGACAGGGTCTTGGTAGATTAATTCGAAGCGAAAATGATAAAGGCATTATCGTATCATTTGATGACCGTTTAATTCGTAGTCATTATAAACATTTTTTTGAACAATCACTAGAGCATTATCGTCAGAAAAAAGGGGATATCAAACAATTTTCGACACTCCTTAATAAATTAAAAAAAGAAAATACCAATAAATCATAAACATAGCACAAGCAACTAGAACTTATATATGTATTTTGTTAAAATATATAAGGATAAGAAAAGAAGAAAACACTTATATAGGAGACTGGTTATGAAGACAACGATTAAAGAAGCAAAACAGTATATTGGCCAAGAAGTTACAATCGGTGCTTGGTTAACGAATAAACGTTCAAGCGGTAAGATCGCTTTCTTACAATTAAGAGATGGCACTGGATTTATGCAAGGTGTTGTTGCTAAAGCAGAAGTTGATGAAGCTGTATTTCAAACAGCGAAAGAAATTACACAAGAGTCATCATTATATGTGACAGGTGTGATTAGTGAAGACAATCGTTCTGATATCGGATATGAAATGCAAGTGAAATCAATTGAAGTAATCTCTGAAGCGCATGATTATCCAATTACACCTAAAAATCATGGTACTGAATTTTTAATGGATCATCGTCATTTATGGCTACGTTCGAAAAAACAACATGCCGTTATGAAAATTAGAAATGAAATTATTCGTGCAACTTATGAATTTTTTAATGATAACGGATTTACAAAAATCGATCCACCTATCTTAACAGCAAGTGCACCAGAAGGTACAAGTGAGTTATTCCATACAAAATATTTTGATCAAGATGCTTTCTTATCACAAAGTGGTCAATTATATATGGAAGCTGCAGCTATGGCACACGGCAGAGTATTCTCATTCGGACCTACATTCCGTGCTGAAAAATCTAAAACACGTCGTCACTTAATAGAATTCTGGATGATAGAACCAGAAATGGCATTTTGTGAACATGCGCAAAGTTTAGAAGTACAAGAACAATATGTTACGCACATTGTTAAGTCTGTATTGAACAACTGTAAATTAGAATTAAACGCTTTAGAAAGAGATACATCTAAATTAGAAAAAGTTACAACACCATTCCCACGTATAACTTATGATGATGCTGTTGTTTTCTTAAAAGAACAAGGCTTTGATGATATTGAGTGGGGTGAAGATTTCGGTGCACCACACGAAACTGCTATCGCGAATCATTATGATTTACCAGTATTCATCACGAATTACCCAACAAAAATCAAACCATTCTATATGCAACCTAATCCAGAAAATGAAGACACTGTTTTATGTGCAGACTTAATCGCGCCAGAAGGTTATGGTGAAATTATAGGCGGCTCTGAACGAATTAATGATCTTGACCTACTTGAACAACGACTCAATCAATTCGAATTAGATGCTGAAAGTTATAGCTATTATTTAGATTTACGTCGTTACGGTAGTGTACCACATAGTGGTTTTGGTTTAGGCTTAGAAAGAACTGTGGCTTGGTTATCAGGCGTTGAACACGTTCGTGAAACAGCACCATTCCCACGTTTATTAAACCGTTTATATCCTTAATTAAGTTTAAAAATATGTGCAGAATTCGTCCAGTCTAGTTATCAATGGCTGGACGTTTTTATAATATTAATATAGAACAGGAGGTATTTATCTTTGAATAGTGAACAACTTAAAATACGCCCCGTTATAATTAGACGCGAACTATTAGATCATTATAATCAACTAGGGATAAATGAAGCTGAATTGGTTATTTTAATTAAGCTATTACATGCCTCTGAAACTTCAAACAAACAGCCATCGATTGAATCATTGCAACAAGGGACGACACTTGGTTCAAGAGAAGTCACAACTATTATCCAAAGTCTAATACAACATGACTTACTTGAATTAAAGGTTGAAAAAGATGAAGAAGGTAAATTTACCGAATATATGAATCTTGACCAATTCTATGTCAAATTAAGCGAGATAATGGCACAAATGAATATCGAAGTAGAAACAGAAAATACAGAAGTTGAGTTTAATGTTTTATTCCAACAGATAGAACAAGCCTTCGGTAGACCATTGTCTCCTTTTGAAATAGAAACGTTAAATCAATGGTTAGATATTGATAAACATGAAATAAGTGTCATTCAAGCTGCATTAGATGAAGCTACAAGCCAGAATAAGCTGAGTTTTAAATATATCGATCGTATTTTATTAAATTGGAAAAAAAATAATGTGAAAACGATTGAAGATTCTAAAAAAATTAGCCGCCAATTCAATCAACCTAAAATGAAGCATACAATTAAAAAAGTGCCTAAATTTGACTGGCTAAATGGGGAGAATCCAAATGATAAGTAATAAAAAAGCATTAGAAATGGTTGATGTCATAGCACAAATGTTTCCAGATGCTGAATGTGAACTAAAACACGACAATGCCTTTGAATTAACTATCGCTGTGTTATTATCAGCTCAAACCACGGATATTTCTGTTAATAAATTAACAAAAGATTTATTTCAAAAATATAAAACACCCGAAGATTACCTAAATGTCGATATTTCTGAATTAGAAAATGATTTACGTACCATTGGTCTGTACAGAAGCAAAGCGAAAAACATTCAAAAATTATGTCGCTCCTTGTTAGATCAATTTGATGGCGAGATTCCACATACTCATGCAGAATTAGAAAGTTTAGCCGGAGTAGGTAGAAAAACTGCGAATGTTGTTATGAGTGTTGCTTTTGGTGAACCATCATTAGCAGTTGATACGCACGTAGAGAGAATATCTAAACGTTTAGGCATCTGTAGATGGAAAGACAATGTGAGACAAGTTGAAGATAAGTTGTGCCACGTTGTACCAAGAGAGCGCTGGAATAAAACGCATCATCAACTTATCTTCTTTGGTCGTTATCACTGTCTTGCAAGAAAACCAAAGTGTGATGTTTGTCCACTATTTAATGATTGTAGAGAAGGGCAAAAACGTTATAAAGCCAAATTGAAAGAGGCGTAATTTTATGATTACTAAAGAAGATTTTAATGAATTAGAAACTCAAATTGATGCATATGCAAAAGCAAAGCAATTAAAATCATCTGATGCTAAATTGAAATTAGATGAATATTTCAATTTAATTGAACAATATTTTAAGCAAATTAACCATATCCAAACTATAGATTTTTCAAAATTAGATGCATATCCTGTCGTGCCAATGAACTTTGAAGAACGTTATCATTATATGATTGCTAGAAAATATCATTTTATGGGCTACAGTCAAATGAAAACTTTGAAATCAGAACTTATAAAAATGAACGCTTCTTATCAAATTAGAAGTAAAAACCGAAAGTCATAGTTAATTGAACGCGTTGAATGATTTGTAAGTCATTTTATACACAAACCATCTTATTTTAAAATAGGATGACCTATTATTTGAATACAGGCTATTTTCGGATGAATTTATTTCGTCGTACACACCGAGTAGATTCGTATCGTAGGAGAATAAAGTCTTGAGCCACACCTTCAATCAATAGGCATGTCTTATGAAAAGCATAAGATTCTAAAAAAGCACACTAATCCAAATATATGCTGAATTAGTAAGATTAGTATGTCAAGCTGTCGACAAAGTCTCCGACGATGTTGGTATTTTTTTAGGCTCTATACTAAACAGGACTGATATAAAAATCAGCCCTGTTTTTTGATACAAAAAAAGCGCAAAAATCTCTATAATTTAAATATCTGACCAAATAAATTAAGGAGA
>NZ_JACBFD010000040.1 GCF_013391405.1 Staphylococcus sp. GSSP0090 | reverse complement strand
CCTTTAATCATTCAAGCAGTGGTTTGAGGGGGGTGATATGGGCAGTGATTTATGCTGACTCCTGCGAGAATAGCACTAGCCGAAGACTACAGGCTAAGGCAGTGCCCGCGGAAAGCGTGCATAAAAAAACTGCCAACAAAGTCAGAGACTTTATCGACAGTATGAGGCTAACTTCCCCTTGAAGTTAGCCTTTTATCTATTTAAAAATTTCTCCCTTTTGATAACAGACATTGCCAATTACCAATTCCTACATTAAATCATAATTCAAACCCCTTTTTAAATTATGATTCTTTTTGATCTTCACCACTTTTAACGAGACGACGAACATCTGTTAAATCTGCTTCAACATCAATTTGTGGTTTCTTCGTGAACTTACTTACTACAACAGTAACGATTAAACTCGTTAAGAACCCAGGTATGATTTCATATAAATTAAAGAAATCATTAACGTCACCTAATGGTTTAACAAATGCAATCCATATAATAACAACAATTGCACCGGATAGCATACCACTTACAGCGCCTGTTCTGCTTAGTCCTTTCCAATATAAAGATAAGATGACGAGTGGTCCAAATGCGGCACCGAAACCAGCCCACGCATTACCTACTAATCCTAAAATTGTATCGTTAGGTGACCAAGCAATCCAAATTGAGATAATCGCTACAATGACGACTGACAAACGACCTACTAAGACAAATTCTTTTTCATGTTTCTTCGCTGCTTCATCACCACGAATTAATTTGTAAAAATCTTCTGTTAATGAACTTGACGTCACTAACAATTGTGAAGAAATTGTACTCATAATGGCTGCTAGAATAGCGGCAAGCAAAAATCCACCCACTAACGGATGAAATAAAATTTGTCCCATTAAAACAAATAACGTTTCAGGATTTTGTATATCCGTACCACTTTGATTGATAAAAGTAATACCTGTCAGTCCTACTCCTACTGCACCTAATAAGCTAATTGCCATCCAACCAATACCAAAACGTCTTGCCGTTGGTAGTTGTTTGACAGATTTAATCGACATAAAACGTACAATAATATGTGGTTGACCAAAGTAACCTAATCCCCATGCAAAAAATGAAATGATACCTACGAACGTTGTACCTTTAAATAAATCCAAGTTGGTCGGTTTAAGCTCTGCTGCTTGTGAAAATGTATCTAGACCACTTAATTGCAGCATAGCAACGATTGGAACCATGACCATAGCAATAATCATAACCACACCTTGGAAAAAATCTGTTAATGATACTGCTAAATAACCTCCGAAAAATGTATAAGCAATCACAATCACAGCTACGAGTAACATACCAATGTGATAGTTAATGCCAAATGCACTTTCGAATAACACGCCACCCGATACCATTCCAGAATGCGTATAAAGTGTGAAAAATACAACGATGATGGCCCCTGAAATAATTTTAATTGAATTAGATTGATCGTCTAATCTATTTTTAAAGAAATCAGGTAATGTGATTGCATCTCCGGCTTTCTCTGTGTAAACACGAAGTCGAGGTGCAACAACAATATAGTTTATGTATGCGCCAAGCGTTAAGCCAATTGCCAACCAGGCTGCTGATAAACCAGTCGTATAGACTTCACCAGGTAGCCCCATAATCATCCAACCACTCATGTCGGATGCGCCTGCAGATAATGCAGTGACGTAGGGTCCTATATTTCTACCGCCTAACATGTATTCGCTGACATTACCGGTAGATTGTTTAAAACCATAGTATCCAATTCCTAGCAATACTAAAAAATAAACGACAAGCATGATATATGTTTGCCAGTTTGGGTCGACTTGACTCGCTAATGATGTCCCCAATATAAACATGAAACAAAACGCCCCCTTATAATTTTGTTACATGCATATATTATACAAAAATAAATGATAAATAAAACAGTAAATTAACAATTATTTCTAATAAAAAATCAAAAAACACAGTATTACATTGATAAATCATTGATTTAATAGTATTTTTAATGCCTAAAAAATAATAATAAAAATACTACTATAGAATAATAATACACAAATTCACATTCATTAAAATGTATGTTTCTCACAACTTTTATATAAATCACCATTTTATTATATTTGAGTAACATAATTTCGGTTTTCTCTTTTTTAAGTTATGTCTGTATTTATAAGCATTAATTTTTCAGTAAATAAAACAAACTGACTGATAAACTTAATCCATTTTTTAGAATTTAACTCAACTTCATAATATAATAAGAAATAGACAAAGGCATACCAATTAATGCTACAATAAGAAACATAAAATGGAAGCGTTTTACAATATGCGTTTCATCATTACGATATTTATACAACTGGAGTGACATAACAATGCAGAAATCAGCAGATAAAAGCCTAAAAGATAGATATTTAGATTTACTTTCACAACAATTTAATACCAAAGAAGAACTTGCAACTGAAATTATTAATTTAGAGTCTATTCTAGAACTGCCTAAAGGTACGGAGCATTTTGTGAGTGATTTACATGGTGAATTTCATGCCTTTCAACACGTATTGCGCAATGGTTCTGGTAATGTCCGTTCAAAAATAAATGATATTTTTCAAGATACTTTAACGCGCAAAGAAATTAATGAATTTTCTGCGTTAGTATACTATCCTGAAGAAAAACTTAAATTAATTAAGAACAGCTTTAGCTCAAAATCCGAGCTTAATGAATGGTATATCACGACAATTAATCGCCTGATTAAATTGATCACCTATGCCTCATCAAAATACACACGCACAAAGTTACGCAAATCTTTGCCTAAGAATTACATCTTTATCATAGAAGAGCTGCTATATAAAAGTAATAAATATAACAATAAACATTCTTATTATGAAACACTCATCAACCAAATTATAGAGCTAGAACAATCTGATGATTTGATTATTGGCTTGTCTTTCACAGTTCAGCACCTTGTAGTGAATCACCTCCATGTTGTTGGTGATATTTACGATAGAGGACCCGAACCGGATAAAATCATGGAAACATTGATTGATTATCCTTCCGTAGATATTCAATGGGGAAATCATGATGTGCTTTGGATTGGTGCATATGCAGGTTCCAAAGTTTGTCTTGCAAACCTACTTCGCATTTGTGCACGTTATGATAATTTAGACATCATTGAGGATGCTTATGGTATTAATTTAAGACCTTTATTAACACTTGCAGAAAAATATTATGACGGAAAAAACAAAGCTTTCAGACCTAAAAATGCAGAAGGTTTAACTGAATTAGAACTTGAACAAATCACAAAAATCCATCAAGCCATCGCCATCATACAATTTAAATTAGAGGCGCCTATTATTAAACGACGCCCTACTTTCGAAATGGAAGAACGATTGGTATTAGAAAGTGTTAACTATGAAAAAAATGAAGCAACACTCTATGGAAAAACATATCCATTAGAAAATACTTGTTTCCAAACGATTGATCCTAGCGATCCAAATAAACTTACAGATGAAGAATCAGAAGTGATGGATAAACTATTATTATCTGTTCAACAATCAGAAAAATTAAAACGCCATATGACGTTCTTAATGCAAAAAGGTACACTTTACTTACCTTATAACGGGAATTTACTGATTCATGGTTGTATTCCAGTAGATGAAAATGGCGAAATGGAATCAATGGTCATTGACGATGTGAAATGTTATGGCAGAGATTTGTTAGACCATTTTGAAAATTATGTTAGAGAAGCTTTCGATCATAAAGATGTTCAAGATGACTTAGCCACTGATTTAGTGTGGTACTTATGGACTGGTAAATACTCTTCACTATTTGGCAAACGCGCTATGACGACATTCGAACGCTACTTTATTAAAGATAAAACAGCGCATAAAGAAACTAAAAATCCTTATTATCATTTGCGTGAAGATGTTAATATGTGTAAAAAAATGCTGAAAGATTTCGGCTTAGATCCAGAACAAGGGCACATTATCAATGGCCATACACCCGTCAAAGAAATAGATGGTGAAGACCCGATTAAAGCAGAAGGAAAGATGATTGTTATTGATGGTGGCTTTTCAAAAGCTTATCAATCAACAACAGGAATCGCTGGTTATACATTGCTTTATAATTCATTTGGTATGCAACTTGTAGCACACCAACATTTTAATTCTAAAAAACATGTCTTACTGAATGGCGCTGACGAACTTTCTATCCGCCGCGTTGTTGATAAAGAATTACAACGACAAAAAATAAGAGATACCAATACCGGCCAAGATATCCAAGAGAAAATCGATATTTTAAAAGAGCTTATGCACGACCGTTATGTTAACTAAACTTTATCTATAAAAGCAATCCCCATCTACAAACACATTGATGTAGATGGGGACTTTTTATATATTTACATGTAAATAAGCATCTTTTAAATAACCAATAATGCCTTCTTCTGAATTTGTAATATTTTGATTTTCCCGTTTGAAAGTGACTTCATTGTTATCGTCAATATGATAGAGCACCATATCATTTTCTGTTAATTGATGCTTAGTTGATACGGGCATTTCTAAAATATTATGTTCTACGATGAAACGATTAAACCAATGTGACGTAAAATGTGTATCAAAAAGAATATGATTTTTGATTGGACCATCAACGTTACTTCGTGCGTGTTCATCACTAAAAGAAACTGGCATCATATTGACATTTTTCAGACCAAATTCAGGAACTAATTCATTAAATGCCAAACTATTAAACACGAACGATTGTGTCATTAACAAACATTTATTGTAACGTGTCATATCTGCATAAATACGATCATTGCTAGATAATAAATTACCTTCAAATACTTCAAAATCTAAATCGTGTGCGCGTTTTGATGTATTATTAAATAAATTAAATGTCATGACAGGAATACTATGTTCCCTCAATTTTGCTCCTAAATGAAATGAAAATTCACTTTCACCAACAATAATGACGCCTGATGGTTCTGTACTAGACAGATGCATCATTTTACTTAAAGGTATGAAACTGAAACCATAAATCACAACAGTCACAAATACCAATCCAAATGTGACCGGTGTGATATATTCTGCCATGGGTGTACCTTTTTCTACAAATAAACCACCGAAGAACTGTGCAACTGTAAGTACAACAATACCTCTTGGTGCCATCATTGAAACCATTGCCCGTTCTCGTTTAGAAATTTCAGTATTGATTGTCGATAATAGTATAGAAATCGGTCTTACTAACATAATCATAACTACACAGAAAATAAATAATTTCCATGATATAATGCTCGCCAACACATTTAATGTTAATGAAGATGTAATTAATATAAACACGGTGGAGACCATAATAGATGACGTATTTTCTATAAAATGATCCGATTCTTTAAAAATCAAATCATGTCGCTTCATGCGTGCCATCATTAAACCAAATATCGTCACTGCGAGTAAACCCGATTCATGCAATATCTCATCACAAATTGCAAAGATAAGCAAAATAAATACCAATTGAATGGGTGGCATTAAATTTTGTGGAATTAAATCTCTTTTAATCAACCACATAAATAAATAAGAAGCACCAAAGCCTAAAACAACAGCAGCGCCTAAACGTAATACAAAAGTCAAAATAATTTGAACTTCAAAACCTTGTTCTATAATTTGAAAAATATAGAAGGCACCTAAGGCAAGCATTGGACCAATAGGATCAAGAATGATACTTTCCCATCTTAAGATGGAATCTACACTTTTCCTAACTTTAGCTTGTTTTAATAATGGTTGTATTACTGTAGGCCCAGTAATTAAAAACAATCCACCTAAAACAAGTGAAATCGTTATAGAAAAACCTAATACAAAATGCAACGCAATGGCTCCTAAAATCCATGCAATCACAGCACCCACAGTAATAATTCTTGTTACAGCTTTAGAGATCCCTTTTATTTCACGAAAATCCAAATTACTGCTGCCTTCAAATAAGATGATTGCAACTGCTAATGAAACAAGTGGGCTAAATACATCTTGTCCAAGACTTTCTTGAGGATTAATCAATCCAAAGATAGGCCCCACAAGTAATCCTACAATAGCCATAACTACGATGGATGGCCATTTTATTTTATTGGCGAACCATTGGCTAAATATACCCAATGCCAAAAAGATAACAATGAGTAATGTTAACGGTAAGTTTAATAATGACACTTTGTTCCCTCTCTCCTATCACATGATCTTTCAAATCATTTTCTAGTACTACTTTTCATACTTTAAACATATATAGAATAATAAGAAAACATACTATCAGATTATTTAATTTAACGCATTAAATGAACCTTCATCATTTACCCAATTTGATAAACCATTAATCTAAATGACTTATTTAAACAACGTTAAGTTCTCCTTAAAAATACAATTGTTTTCATCAAATGAACTTTTTCATTTCAATTCCCTTTATTTTAAGCTAAAATATTAAATTGTGAGATTTTTTATAAGCATTGTATTTTAAAATCTGCATCTCCGAAAGGATTTATATTACTATGACAAATTTAAAAGAAATAATAATTGTGGCATTTGCTTTTGTTGGTGTCGTTGTAGGTGCTGGTTTTGCAACGGGGCAAGAGATATTCCAATTTTTTACTAGCAATGGCAACTACAGTATCTGGGGTGTCATCATCACAGGCTTCATCGTTACTGTTGGGGGCATATTTGTACTTCAAACCGGCTATAAATTAAATGCACATAGCCATACTGAGCCAATAAAGTATTATTTACCCAAACGTATTGCGACTTTATTCGATATTATTCTAACTTTATTTTTATTTGCACTTGCTATGATTATGACTGCAGGTGGTGTTTCTACAATTCATGAAAGTTTTAATATTCCGTATGCATTGAGTTCTGTCTTACTAATTTCAATCATATTACTAACATTATTTTTAAAATTTGAACGCCTCATCGCCATCTTAGGTATGGTAACACCTTTCTTAGTTATTATCGTAACCATCATTGCAATGTATTATTTAATTACTGGTTCGTTTAGTTTTAATGATGCTGATCAATATGCGAATACAGCGACGCGCACTGATCAATGGTGGTGGTTCGATGCGATCAACTATGGTAGTTTACAAATTGCAGCAGCGTTCAGCTTTTTATCTGTCATGGGAGGACGTTTGAAATTTAAATCTTCAACGATTTATGGAGGCATGATAGGTGGTATAATCATTACTTTCTTATTACTTATGCTAAACCTAGGCATGGTGACGCAATTCACCCAAATCAAGGATGTTGCTCTACCTTCTCTATTATTAGCAAAAGAAATTTCTCCAGCGATTGGCTTATTTATGTCTATCGTGATGATATTAGTGATTTATAATACTGTTGTAGGTTTGATGTATGCATTTGCTTCTAGATTTACAACACCTTATAGCAAGCATTATTATATAATGATTATTAGCATGGCTTTAATCACCTTTGCTACGACTTTTATTGGCTTTATTGATTTAATAGGCAAAGTATTTCCAATTATGGGTATCTTTGGCTTTATATTATTATTTCCAATTTTAAAAAAGGGCTTTTCACACAAATAAAACAATTTAATGTATCATTCTAAATCTACCTAATATATTTAATGACGATTTACTATAAATGACAATATTATTAACTTTCATCAGATAAAGTTAGTGATGTTGTCATTATTTTCTTAAAAGCTATCTTTACATCATGTTTTGGTAGAACTATAATTATTATGAAAAATCTTATAATAAAGTAATAGGATATGATGTTATATCTAGTATGATTAGTGATTTAATCACCCTTTCTACTATGTAGTACTTAAATACAATTTTAATATCATTTACACTTATTATTTTTATGTCTTTTTTATTAAATAAAAAGAAAAGAAAGGTGCATCATAATATGAATAGTGGTATTAATTACAAAAAATTTATCTTCCCTATTTTGATTGGTATAATCATCTGGTTACTTACCCCAATTAGACCAGAAGGTTTAGATGTTGCAGCATGGCATATGTTTGCAATATTTGTAGCAACAATTATTGGTTGTATTACACAACCACTTCCTATAGGTGCCGTAGCAATGATTGGCTTCACACTCGCGGTATTAACCCAAACCGTTAAAATAGATACTGCTGTTGCTGGATTTGGAAATAGTAGTATTTGGCTGATTGCAATGGCATTTTTTATTTCAAGAGGTTTTGTAAAAACAGGCCTAGGCCGACGAATCGCCTTACAATTCGTTAAATTATTCGGTAAAAAAACATTAGGTTTAGGCTATTCATTGATAGGTGTAGATTTAATCCTAGCACCTGCAACACCAAGTAATACTGCACGTGCAGGTGGTATTATGTTTCCAATTATTAATGCGTTATCTCGTTCATTTGGTTCAAAACCTGAAGACGGTACGCAACGTAAAATGGGTGGATTCCTTATCTTTACAGAATTCCACGGTAACCTGATTACAGCAGCCATGTTTCTAACTGCTATGGCAGGCAATCCATTGGCGCAATCTTTAGCTAAACATCAAGGTGTTGATATTACTTGGATGCAATGGTTTTTAGCAGCACTAATCCCTGGTATCATATCATTAATCTTGGTTCCATTAATTATTTATAAAATGTATCCTCCAGAAATAAAAGAAACGCCTAATGCTAAATCGTGGGCTGAAAATGAGCTTAAAGCTATGGGCAATATGGCCACAAGTGAAAAATTTATGATTAGCATCTTTTTAGTTGCGCTTGCCCTTTGGGTATTAGGCAGTACATTGAATATCAATGCGACACTAACCGCTTTTATCGCATTATCGTTATTACTTATTACGGGCGTCCTCACGTGGAATGATGTCCTCAAAGAAACGGGTGCTTGGAATACATTAGTGTGGTTCTCAATATTAGTAATGATGGCCAATCAACTAAATGAACTTGGCTTTATTCCTTGGCTCAGTAAATCAATTTCCGGCAGCCTAGGCGGTTTAAGTTGGCCAATCGTATTAGTACTACTCATTCTATTCTATTTCTATTCTCATTATTTATTTGCAAGTTCAACAGCACACGTAAGTGCTATGTACTCAGCACTTTTAGGTGTCGCTATTGCAACAGGTGCACCACCACTATTCAGTGCGCTAATGCTTGGGTTCTTTGGTAACTTAATGGCATCCACAACCCACTACAGTAGCGGGCCAGCACCTATTCTATTTTCAGCAGGTTATGTTACTCAAAATCGATGGTGGACGATGAACGCGATACTCGCCATATTTTACTTTATTGTATGGTTAGGTATTGGCTCTTTATGGATGAAACTCATCGGCTTAATGTAATTTTAAAGCCCCATGTCATATTTCAGACTAGACATTGATTATGTCGCTGAAATCATTACATGGGGCTTTTGTTATTTTAATTGTTATACCATGCTTCTGTTGTAATCACATCTGCATAGCGTGTTAATATTTTATCGATTAAAAATTGATGTTTTTCTTCATCTTGGTCAGCAACTGCATCTGATAATACGGTTAATTTATAATCCTTGTCTGCGGCTTCAACTGACGTAGATAATACGACACCACTTGTACTGACACCTGTGAGCACAAGATGATCGACTTGCAAGCCGCGTAATAGCACTTCTAAATTACTACCGGCAAACGCACTTAATCGATGTTTCGTTACAAGTGGTTCATTCACTTGTCGTTTCAACGCTTCAACAATTTGAGTTGATTTGTCATCTCTATTCATAGGTATGCCTTTAGCTTTCATTTGTGAAAACATTTTATTATTGGCTGAAACTTCCATATACTCGCCTGTAAACGCAACACGTACAAAAATAACGGGTATACTATGACGACGTGCTGTCTCAATTGCTATTTGATTATTGGCTATAATCGCTTCTTTTTGCTGTAAACCATTTACAATACCATTTTGCATATCCATCACTATCAATGCTTGATGATTCATTATGAACGCCACCTTTTCTATTATCACTATATTATAGTCTAGATTGACTTCATTTTCTAAAATTGAAATCTATGCCAGTCTTCTTTGCTTATCAAATAATGTCTTAAATAGTGGCTTATGATAGTATCTTAGCTAAAAATTTTGGTTAATACATCTTGCCCTGCTTTAACGCCTGCTTGTGTTAATTCATGACTATTGACCCACACTTGATCTACGTTTGCACCACGACTTTCAAATATATCAATAACATGCGCACTATCTTCAGTCGTTACTATCGGATCACGTTCTCCCATTGAAAGTAAGACATGCATGTTACTTAAATCTTTATCCTGTACAATTTCTATTGGATAAAGCGGTGCATATAGTAATGCCGCTTCAAATGAAATATCTTGATGTAAAATCATACTAATTGCGATATTAGCACCATTTGAAAAACCTACTGGAATCGTACGTGTTAAATCAAAACCATAGCTTTCAGCAGCTTCTTTTAAAAATGAAATTAATCTCTCCGTACGGTATTTTAAATCTTCTATATCATATTGACCCTCGCCATGACGTTTAAAGAAACGATTCATGCCATTTTCAGAAATTTCTCCTCTTACACTGAGGACATTGTATTTGGGATTAAGTACTTGCGCTAATGGTAATAAATCATGTTCGTCTCCACCTGTTCCGTGTAACAAGATGAAGGTTGGTGCATTCGCTTCTCCTTCTTTAAATATATGTTCCATAAATATTTCTCTCCTTTTTAATGCTTAAAGTTAAATACGAATTTGTGGTAATACAAGTAATAATTCCTCTCTTCTATCTTCATACTGTGGTGGTAACACTAACTGACGACCTAACTGTTCAAATCGTTCATCTATCGTAAATCCAGGTCCTTCTGTTGCAAATTCGAAGATAATACCACCATGCTCTTTCATGTAAATTGCATTAAAATAACTACGATCTTTAACTTCTGTTACATGATAACCATGGTTACGCATATATGATTGCCAATCAAGTTGTGCTTGGTCTGTAGGAACTGACCATGCAATGTGGTGTACAACGCCAACACCCCAACGAACATTTGTATTCGCAATTTGTTTTTTCACAATAATATGATGACGCCAAGCACTTTGTGTTTCAACATGAAGATAATCTTCATCTTCATTCGTTTTAATCATACCCATATCCGCTGTTAAAGTATTGACTGTTTTTTGTGGATTTAAAGACAATAAGG
Source organism: Staphylococcus sp. GSSP0090 (assembly GCF_013391405.1). Lineage (GTDB taxonomy): Bacteria > Bacillota > Bacilli > Staphylococcales > Staphylococcaceae > Staphylococcus. The sequence goes on along the minus strand of NZ_JACBFD010000040.1, from coordinate 79,738 downwards.
TTACCCCATGAAAACCTATAATGGCTTGTTGATTGTCATGTGCCTCATCATCTTCAACCAATGCCAGCGGTAAACCGTGTGTATCTTCAAATTCTAATGTTTGGGCTTCAAATAATTGCGTAACCTTTGTTTCTATTTGATGCGTTTCGAAATGCTTTGCCCATGCTTCTAAAGATCCTTTGGGAATCCTGAATGCAATGCGCTCTACTTGACCATTACCTATACGTCCTTTATGCATATTTGGCCAGTTGAAAAAAGTAATAATTGTCCCATTATCGACTGAATTGTTCGCAAAATATAAGTGATAAGTAGATGGATCATCGTAATTCACTGTTTTTTTGATGAGCTTCAAGTTTAATATATCTCTGTAAAATTTTATATTTTCTTCTGGATTACCAACAATCGCTGAAATATGATGAATATGTTGAATAGCTTCCATATCCATGCCTCCTAACTTCTTAATAATTTCATTATTATAAATGCCGGTTTGATTAAATTATCTTCTCGTATCAAAAGGACGTATTTCAGATTCAATATACTCACGTTGTGCTTCTAAAAATGGTGGTAGTGCCAAACTTTCACCTAAAGTTTCGTACGGTTCGTCATCCATAAATCCTGGTCCATCTGTCGATACTTCGATTAAAATATGACCAATGCGTGCATATAGCGCTTCGAAGTAAAATCTATCAACTAAACCGGAGTTGCCTATACCAGCTGTTTTATATGATTCTAACCATTGTTCAATTGCCTCATGGTCTTTTACTCTAAAAGATACGTGGTGGACTTCACCATAACCTTGTCTTGCTTCAGGGCCTTCTGTATCTTTTCTTAAAATAACTTGACCACCATTACCACCTTCACCAACTTCTAAAATCGCTACGTCTTCTTCAACAATCATTGCCTTCATGCCATAAATTGTTTCTAAAATTTTCTTAAAATCATCAAAGTAACTTACAGTAATTTCAATTGGTCCCAAACCATAAATGGCTTTGTCAGCTGGAACTGGTCCATCTTTCCATGGTTTACCTGGTGCAACACCTTTATTATGTTCGTCAGAAACAAGCTGATAACTTTGTCCATCTGCTTCTTCAAATGGTAATACTTTTGTGCCAAATAATTCTTGGATACCTTCATGTTGTACATCAAATTCATTAAATCGTTGTTCATAGTATTCAAGTGCTGCATCATTCGGCACTCTAAATGAAGGACGTGTAATTGAATTTGTACCTGCTGACCCTTTTGGAATATTTGGAAAATCAAAGAATGTCATATCCGTTCCAGGTGAACCTACATCATCCGCAAAAAATGTATGATACGTATAAATATCATCTTGATTCACTGTTTTTTTAACGAGTCTCATACCTAAAACTTCTGTAAAAAATTGATAATTTCTTTCAGCATCGTCAGTCATAGCTGTAACATGGTGAATACCTAATAATTGATTGTTTGTCATAATAAAACTCCTTTTATATATTTATCTCGATTTCGAAGTAATTTTCGATAAAAATTTTAAGTGCTGCTACTATTCAATAGGTTGAGCACTTAATTTTTTTAAAGCTTGTTGTAATACGGTTATTTCTTCGTCTGTTAATACTGAAAAAGTAGATTCTAATGTTGATGCATGAGCTGGAAATATTTCATCCATCATAAGACGACCCTTTTCAGTTAAAGAAGCATTCGTCACACGCTTATCTTTTTCATTGCGTTGTCTAATGACACAGCCCTTTTCTTCTAATTTATCCACGACGTACGTAATACTACTACTTGCGATTAATACACGATGACCGATGCGTTGAATAGGTTGATCACCTTTATTGTAAAGTAGTTCCATAACAGCAAATTCTGTTACATTCAAGCCAAAACGTTGAACATCTGTTTTAACGATTTTCATTAAATGGTCTAATGTTCGATTTAACCCAACAAATGTATTTAAAGATACTTGTGTACGATCCACTGTATTCACCTACTCCCTAAATTTATTTCGAATTCGAGATGAATTATAATGCTATATTGATTTTCTGTCAACACATGAGTATAAAAAATATATCACTAAATAGAAATATGCTTTCCATCCTCTATTAAAAACCCTTCATTACGCTACATATCATTATATATATGATATTCATTTCAATGAAAAGCTTCCGCTTCGTTTTTCAATGTTACTTGAGTGGTATATACCTAGTGGAGGTGTCACAATTGAATCAATTATTTATAAACAATGAATTTATAGCAAGTAAATCTACTGACACAATGGATGTTATCAACCCTGCAACAGGAGAAAAAATAGATACGATTACATTTGCAACTGAAGATGAAGTCAATGATGCTGTTGAAAAATCAAAACAAGCCCAATTAGAATGGGAAAAAACACCGGAACCCACTCGCGCGGATCATGTTAAATTACTCATTCCATTATTAGAACAAAACAAAGATACATTAGCTGAGCTTTATGTTAAAGAACAAGGTAAAACACTCGCTTCAGCAAAAGGAGAAATTGACAAAGCCATTCAATTTATTGATTACATGACTGGTTTGAGTATGAATAATAAGGGCGAAGTTTTACAAAATACGCGTGAAAATGAAACCATTTTACTAACGAAAAAGCCAATCGGAGTCACTGCCGGCATTGTACCTTGGAATGCGCCAATTATGGTCTTAATGCGCAAGGTTATTCCTGCAGTAATCACTGGTTGCTCTGTAGTCATTAAACCAAGTGAAGCAACTTCTTTAATTACATTAAAAATCGCTGAATTATTGCGTGCCTCAACCATACCTGCTGGTTTAGTACAAATATTACCTGGTAAAGGAGAGACTGTAGGAACACAACTTGCGCAGCATCCTGATATCCAACTCATTTCATTAACTGGTAGTATGCGCGCTGGCAAGTCTGTCTATGCTGAAAGTGCCAATACAGTTAAAAAAGTGAACTTAGAACTTGGAGGTAACGCACCAGTGATTGTTACACCCAATGCTGACTTAGATAAAGCAGTGAATTATATCGTTACAGCGAGAATAAATAATGCCGGCCAAGTTTGTACTTGTCCCGAGCGTGTCTTTGTTCATCAAGATATTCATGATACGTTTATCCAAAAATTGAAGACCCAAATGGAACAACTCACAGTTGGTGATCCATTTGATGCATCTACAGACTATGGTGCTATTATTAATCAACAACAACTTGACAGTATAGATGACAAAGTACAAACCGCTGTGAAAAATGGTGCGGATTTAATCACTGGTGGTCATAAAATTGAGCGCGCTGGTTTCTTTTATGCACCTACTATTTTAGACAATATCAATCCTGATGATACTGCTTTCAAAGAAGAAATATTTGGTCCAGTATTACCAATTGTGACATATTCTGAATTTGAACATGCCATTAACCAAGCGAATGATACAAATGCAGGATTATCATCATATATCTTTTCCGAAAACTTAAAAGAAATTATGTTAGCTACTGAAAAACTTAAATTTGGTGAAGTTTATGCCAATTGCGAAGCCGAAGAGGTTGTCAATGGTTTCCATGCCGGATGGAGAGAATCTGGCTTAGGCGGCGCTGATGGTATTCATGGCTTAGAAGAGTATTATAATACAACTGTTTCATATATTAGATACGATTAACGAACTTAGCCCATGGAAGTGCGACATAAATCAAATTTTATAATTGAAATATCGTTGCATTCTCCGTAAAGAAGACTATTTAATAAGTTTATCTGAGATGAAGTTCATGGAAAAGTCTGAAATACCTATTTGTGTCGAGACTTCACTATTATTTTCAGAACATATGCGAATTCGTTTCATACTAGCGTAGCGTGAATAATTAAAAAAAAGAGGTGCGCATCGCCTATTTATGACGTTCATAAATAGTGATGTGCACCTTTTCTAATTAATGATTTAATGCTTTATCCAATGATTTAATATTTTCTTTCATCAGTGATTGATAGGATATATCTTTATCATCCGTTTCTTTTTTAGATAATGTAGCCATATTGTGGAAGCTCAGTGGCGTTGTATTAGATTCTTTCTGAATCACATCTGTTACTTTAGAAGAGATGTTTTGCTCATAAAGTACATAAGGCTGTTCTGTGTCATCAATTCGCTGAACAATAGCCATTAAATCTCTTTGACTTGGTTCTTCATTATTCATACCACTCACACCTTCTTGCTTGAATCCATATCGATGGGCTAAATAACCAATAGAATCATGTGAAATCACGACGGTATCACGTTTAGGATGTGACGTAATATCTTTCATTTCTTGATTAATATCATTCAAATCAGCAATAAGTTGTTTATAATGTTGTTCATAATATGCTTTATGGTGTGGATCTTTTTTCACTAAATCATCTTTGATCGTTTTTACAATTTTTTTATTTAATACTGGATCAAGCCATATATGTGGATCATTATTGCCTTCCTCATGTTCATGTTCTGCATGTTCTTCGTGTGCTTCGTGCGTTTCATGCCCTTCGTGTTCATGGTCATGATCATGATTTGCTAATAAATCATCATGACTGAAATTGGCAGCTACAGGTAATTTAAGATGATCATTATTAATAGAACCAGCAATTTTTTTAGCGACAGGATCCATTTCTTGGTTAGAATAGATAAATAAATCACTCTTAGCAATATTCACCATCTCTTTTTGTGTTGGTTCAAAAGAATGCATATCTGCACCAGGTGGATAAATTGATTCAACATCTACATATTTACCGCCTATTTGCTCCGTAAAACTTTGAAAAGCAAAAGCTGTTGTATATATTTTAAGTTTATTAGTTGAACTGACGTCTTTTTTCTCACTTTTATTCATGTTACCACATGCACTCAATGTAATGGTTATTACACATGCTATTATGATGATTATACTTTTCTTCAAAAAACGCCCCTCCAAATCGAAATTATTCCGTTAAAACTATAAACTTATTTTCACTATATTTCAATGCTTTTAACTCATTCTTTAATATTTCTTCCCTTTTCACGCATTCACAAATTGTTTAATATTTGCTGAAACGTGATATTTAATAACTATAGACAAAATTAAGGAGCGATAATATGGCTGAAATTAAACAAGGTACAAATAAATTTTATATTGGTGACGACGAAAACAATCCACAAGCACAAATTACATTTAACCAACAAAGCGATCAACAAATTGATATTGATCACACTGGTGTCCCAGAAGAAATGGGTGGTCAAGGTATCGGTTCTCAGTTAGTTAAAGCTGTTGTAGATTATGCTCGTGAAAATAATTTAAAAGTATCAGCTACATGTCCATTTGCTAAAAACGTTATTGAAAAACATGATGAATATCAAGATGTATATGTAGGATAATGAAACATTGAAACTACTAATATAGGCATAGGAAATCGAGCTTTACACTCGTTATCCTATGCCTATATTTATATTTATGATGCTAACTCATTTATCCATTCTGTAATAAATACATATTATGATAAATTCCTTTTTGCGCGATTAATTGTGTATGTGTACCACGTTCAACAATTTCACCTTTATTTAATACAAATATTTGATCCGCGTCCTGAATCGTAGATAAGCGATGCGCAATCGCCAAAGTCGTCCGTCCCATTCTCATCTTATTCAAAGATTGTTGAATTTGCTCCTCAGTTTCTGAATCTATGTTCGCTGTGGCTTCATCTAATATTAAGATTTTAGGATTTGTTGCAATGGTTCTTGCGAAAGCGATTAATTGTCTCTCACCACTTGAAAATGCACTACCTTTCTCAATCACTTTATGCTGGTATTGATCGGGTAACTTTTCAATAAAATGATTTGCATGGACAAACGTAGCCGCCGCTTTTACTTGTTCAAATGTCATTGTAGGATGGTAAAGTTTAATATTGGAAGCTATCGTGCCATAGAACATAAAGGCATCTTGTAACACTAAACCAATTTTTTCTTTTAACTCTCTTTTAGGTATCGTTTTAATAGACTTGCCGTCTATTTTAATATCACCGCGATGGAATTCATAGAAACGCATGAAGAGATTGATGATAGAACTTTTACCAGAACCTGTATGACCCACAAGCGCAATCATTTCTCCTGGTTTTGCGGTAAAACTAATATGTTTTAACACATCTATCTCTCCGTCATAACTAAAACTCACATTGTCGAATTCGATTTCCCCAGCTTCAATCACATTATCATTGTTTACTTCTTGTTGTGGTTCATATGTGTCATCATCGATGAGCGCAAAAACTCTACTCGCTGAAACAAGTGCTTGTTGTAATATATTCAGGTTTTGACTGACTTGATTGATAGGTTCAAAAAAGCGTTCCATATATTGTACAAAAGCAAACACCACACCCGCTGTGATACCAGTCGTAAAACTAATTACTCCAAAATATCCAAGAATCATTACGACCGCAAAAATTGAAATAGAACTAATTGCTGGTCGCAGTAAAAGACTGTCTAATTTGACGGTTTTCAACATATATTGGTAGTGTTCATCATTAATCTTATTAAATTCTCTATTTAATCGGCGTTCCTGATTAAAGGCTTGGATGATTTTCATACCTTCTATAGATTCCGCTAATTTCGAATTTAAATCGGATAAACGTTGTCTTGACTTTGAAAATAAAAAAGCAGAATACTTTCGATAACTTGCTAATATCAACATAATAATAGGTAAAAAGATAAGCGCAATTAAAGCTAACTTCACATCTAACACAAACATCATGATGTAACTAGAAATCATCATAAAGAACGCCATAATAAAAGTTGAAAAGACACCTACAATCATATCTACAATGGTTTCTGTATCGTTTGTAAGACGGGAAACAATACTACCACCAGGTACTTTATCAAAGTATTTCATACCTAATTTACCCAATTTATTAAATGCATCAATTCGTAATTGTTGAATCACTTTAAATGCTAAATATTGAAATAAATATTGGCTAAAGTAAAGGGTGATAGCGCCAATCAACTGAATGCTAATAAAAATAACAATCAACCATACCATTGCATCTTTTGGAAAATGACGTGGTGTCAAGTAATCATCGATGAAGATTTTCACCATGTAAGGCGTCATCATGCTAGCAATCGTGGATAATATGAGCGTAATAAATGCCAAAACAATAATCCACTTATAGGGTAAGGTGTATTTAAATAACCTAATGAGTGCACTACCTTGATCCTTTGCTGTAAGATTAGCATTTTCAGTCATGTTCACCATCCCCTTCCGTTAGACTATCCAAGTTGCGAGACAGTTGCTCTTGTAAGGCTTGAGCCTGGTAAGTATCATAATACCAACCTTTTTTACGCATGAGTGTTTCGTGATTACCACGCTCGATGATTCGACCTTCATTCATGACTATGATTAAATCGGCATGTTTCACAGCACTCATTCTATGTGCCGTTATAATATTGGTCTTACCGCTTCTCAGACGTTCCAAATTATCCAATATGGCTTCTTCTGTTTGCGCATCTACTGCTGATAATGAATCATCCAAAATGAGAATTTCTGGATTAAGGAGTAATGCACGCGCAATAGAAACCCTTTGTTTTTGACCGCCTGACAATGATACACCACGTTCGCCTACCACGGTTTGGTAACCGTTAGAAAATTGCATAATATCATCGTGAATGTGACTCAGTTTACTAGCTTCAAATATTTTCTCATCGTCAATGGTTTCATCACTAAATGCAATATTATTTCGTATCGTTGTTGAAAATAAAAAATGTTCTTGTGGTACATAACCAAATTGTGCCCTTAATAGGGAAACATTGTAATCACGAATCGGATGTCCGCCAAATTCAATATCGTGAGGTTGTTTTGTGTCAAATTCTCGTAATAACAACCTAATCAATGCGCTCTTACCTGAGCCTGTACGTCCAACAATACCAACTGTAGAACCTTCTTCAATTGTAAAATGAATATCATATATCCCCTGATCATCATTACCCGGGAAATGAAACTGTTTCATATTAAACCTGATATCTCCCTGTGGACGCTCATCAATTGAATAAGATGTATCGATATCATTAGGTAATTCACCAATTTCCTCAATGCGTTCATAAGAAGCTTTCGCTCTCTGAATAATGTTAAAAAAAAGTCCTAGTGCCAGTAAAGGCCATACAAGCATGCCAAGATAAGTATTAAACGTGATTAACTGTCCTAAAGTGATATCATTATGAAATACCATCTGTGCACCAAATGCGATAGATAAGAAATAACTCATACCAATGACTAATGTAATCGTTGGGTCAAAAAGTGCATCTATTTTCGATACTTTCAAATTTTTTACAACGACATCATCACTTAACGCTTTAAAATCCGCCTGATCACTCTGCTCATAGCCAAACGTCTTAGTGACCTTGATGCCTGCCACACTTTCTTGTGTCTTATCATTTAATTTACTAAACGCAGCTTGCGCTTTTTTAAATCCTTTACTTAATAGTGAGCCATAAATACTCGTCAGTAATACCATAAAAGGTAAAGGAATCATGGCGATTAACGTCAATTTCCAACTGACTGTTGTTGCCATCGTTATGATAACTGTACCACCAGTTATCAACGAATCTGCAATCATCAAAATACCGGCACCCGCAGCATTTTGTACAGCTCTGATATCATTCGTAGCATGTGCCATCAAATCACCTGTTCTTCTTTTTTGAAAAAAGATGGCACTCATTTCTGTATATTTTTTATATAAATAAGTCCTTAATATCTTCCCTAACTTTTGACTTGTCCCAAATATCGATAATCTCCAAATATATCTGAGAATATAAGTTAATATCGCAGTAATGACCAGTATGATTAAGTAAATGGCTAATAATCGAGGTGTGAGTTTATTAGTAGTCATCTCATCAATGGTTCGACCAATGATTTGAGGCGGTACGATTTCAATTAACGCTATTAAAAGTAATGTGCCTAAACCAATGAGATAACTTGCCTTTTGTTGCTTAAAAAACCAACCTAATTTCAAAAACACTTTCATAACGCCACCTCCTCCATACATTTGCAATTTAATTCCTAAAACATGAATTTATAGACATAAACAGCACAAGTTAATCTTCACAAATATATCTCATATTCTACCATAAGTTAACAACTGTAATTATAATAGATATATTACACTCTAACTATTAAGATATTTCAGTTCACTTAAAAAAATAAACTTGAGACATCCGAAGTATCTCAAGTTCCATCATATTACTATGCCCGATTTAATCTAATTCGCATTTTTGCGTTGTTTTTCCTGAAATTCATAAAAGACTTGGAACAATAGTATTAACATAGCCGGATGGTACGTTTCCGTTTCTATATACACATCGTGCCTTGAAGCAAATTTAAATCGCTCTGATTTTGTTTGCATGATTTGTTGATGTTGTTCGATTGCTTTTATATTTCTCGAAAAAAATCCTGACTGGAATTTTATGATATCGCCTTTATTACCTTCAAAATACATAGTTGGCTTGAGGTTCATTTTTGTACGCAATGTGCCAATTGGTTTATCATTTTTTTCAACAGTCCAAACTGTCTTAAAAGGTGTTTTAATTGAACCACTTATCGATCCTTCTTGTAACACGCGATAAGTATCTTCGCCATCTGTGATTTCAAAATTCTGCTTGTTGTTGCCTAAATATGCCATGGTTTGTTGTATCGTAGACGTATAATATAATTTGATGGTAAACACGATGTCTTCCTTATTATTATAAATATCTATCGCTGATGTAGAAGCATTAAAAAAATTTTCTTTAAAATAATAGTGTGTCATCTTTAACATCCTATTCGCTTTATTTTAATACATGGTGTTATATCTATTTTACAAAAATGAATCTTTTAATGCTACCAAATATATTTTTTTATACTTTCAGAGCTTTACGAGTTGACTTAGTATATTTTTTATACTAGAATTCAACTTGTAATCATTATAAATACATGCAATGAATAAGGAGCAAAACAATGACTTTCCACGATAAAAATGCAACGCAAGTAACAAATATCACATTAAACGTCTCAGATTTGAAAAATATGATTAAATTCTACACACAAATTTTAGGTTTAACTATTAAAAATGAGGTCTCTGATGAGGTTACCTTCAATATTGGTGCACACGGACATACTTTGACATTACATGAAATTGAAAATGGACGTCGTCCCTCTATAAGAGAATCAGGACTATTCCATATGGCACTCTTATTACCAACTCGTCAAGACCTTGGTAATTTCTTATATCATGCTGCAAATTTGGGTGTTCAAGTCGGCGGTGGCGATCACCTCGTTAGTGAAGCACTTTACTTTGCAGATCCTGAAGGCAATGGTATTGAAATTTATTACGATCGAGATAAAGAAGGTTGGATTTGGAATGACAATAAAGTAAAAATGGACACACTGGAAGTTGATGCGAATGATTTAGTTGCACAGCGTAGTGAAAATGGGTGGCAAGGTATGCCAGACGATGCAAAAATTGGCCACCTACACTTAAAAGCTGCTGATATAGGTCAATCACGTCATTATTATATCGATGAACTTGGTTTGGATCATGTTTCAGATTTTCCTCAAGCCGTATTCATGTCGACAAATCATTATCATCACCATATCGCCTTTAATACTTGGCAATCTAATATGCTACGCCAAGATAATAGTCAAAGCTTGGGATTAGCACATATAGAAATTTATCAACCTGATGCACAAGAAGTACAATTTATTGGACCAGAAGGTTTCGAAATCTTAGTGCATAGTGATACGAACCTTGTTGCTGATAAGAACTAATTGATATTACGCAAAGAGATATTTAATTTACAAAGCAGTGCTCATTCAACTTGAAAGAGCGCTGTTTTTTGTCATAACCCAAAAATCATATCGACGTTTCTTTTTGACTTATGACAAACATCTACACTATATTAAATATATAATTATTTTTATTACTAAGTTAATAAATAAGGGATGTTATATTTATTATGAAAATTACTAAAATACTGAATAACAATGTGGTTATTTCAAAAATAAACAATGAAGAACGTATTGTCATGGGAAAAGGGATTGCTTTTGGCAAACAAAATGGTCAAGAGCTAGAAAAAGACAAAATTGATAAAGTCTTTAGACTAACAAGCGAAGAACAAGAACGTATGCTCACGTTACTTAATGAAATCGATCAAAATGTCTTATTAACGACTCAAGATATTATTATCAAAGCTAATCAGCTTTATGAAAAACCTATGTCAGAATCGATTTACCTATCACTAACGGACCACATAGATTATGCTATTAAAAGAACCAGAGAAGGTCACATTATTAAAAACCCACTATTATACGAAATCAACAGACTCTATCCTAAAGAATATGATTTATCAATAAACGCAGTCGAGACAATTAACCGACGCTTTGATATTGAATTACCTAAGGATGAGGCTGGATTTATTGCAATGCATATTGTCAACGCAAGTATGGATGAAAATATCGCAAATATATATGAAATCACAAAGATTACCAAAAGTATTTTAGATATTGTGCGGTACCACTTTAATTTACACATTAATGAAGAAGGCCTAAGCTACTCTCGATTTATGACCCACCTTAAATTTTTCAGTCAAAGGCTAATTAATCATGAGTCACTAAACGAAGTTACTGATGAATCACTGCTGCATGTACTACAAAAAAAGCATGTGAAATCAGATGAATGTGTAGATAAAATATCCGACTTTCTTAAGAAACATTATGATCATCAGTTATCCAATGATGAACGTGTTTATCTTATTTTACACATAGCAAGATTATTCAAATCATAATGTAAGCGTTGACAACTTTTTATGTAAGCGCTATAATAATATTCAAACTTATATATTGTTACTTTAGACGTTATATTCTAACGTTTGGGGTTGTAACTTTAAGTAGGCAAAACCCAGAGTAATGCATATCGATACCTAAGGGCGTCGTATGTGTTGTTCTGGGTTTTTTGTGTTTTTATTTAAGCTTTCGATATTTATCTATGCAAATATTTTATGTTTTCATCTATTTTTGTGGCCACAATTGGAAAGCATAATCAGTATTTGTTATAAACTGCTCACGGAAACTTAAATAATTTCAAATGAACATTGAGGTGAATGAATTATGAAATATGAAAATTTAGCCAAAGATATTATCGATAAAGTCGGCGGCGAAGAAAATATCAACAGTTTAACACATTGTATTACACGACTCCGTTTTAAACTTAAAGATGAAGATAAAGCAGACACAGAATATCTTAAAAATAATGATGAAATTGTAACGGTTATGCGTTCAGGAGGGCAATATCAAGTTGTCATTGGGAATCATGTAGCCGATGTCTATGAAGCAATCAATAAAGTAGCTCATTTAGATGATAGCGCAGAATCACAGGACAAAACGCAAAGTAATAAGAAAGAAAATCTATTAAATCGCTTTATTGATTTGATCTCTGGCATCTTCCAACCTATATTAGGCATACTTGTATCTGCAGGTATGATTAAGGGATTTGCGGCACTATTTTTAGCATTAGGTTGGCTAACTGAAAGCTCTGGTACTTACCAAATTTTATTCGGTATAGGTGATGCATTATTTTATTTCTTCCCTGTATTTTTAGGATTAACGGCTGCTAAAAAGTTTGGGTCCAATCATTTTATTGGGATGGCTATTGGTGCAGCTTTAGTTTATCCGGTATTTGTTAATGCTATGGCAATGGGCGCAAAAGGGGCAACTACACTTTTTGCTGGCACATTATTTGAAGTAGAATCTAATTTATCCTTTTTAGGGATTCCTGTTATTTCAATGACTTATACATCCAGTGTCATTCCCATTATCATTGCAGTTTATTGTGCAAGTATTTTAGAGAAAAAATTGAAATTGATAATACCCGAAGTGATTAAAACTTTCATAGTTCCATTTTTTACATTATTAATTATAGTACCATTAACCTTTTTAGTTATAGGTCCAATTGCTTCCTGGATAGCAAATTGGATTGGTGCAGGAGCCCTTAGTATCTATGGATTAAGCCCTATAATAGCTGGTTTATTATTAGGTGCTTTCTGGCAAGTGTTTGTCATTTTCGGATTACACTGGGGACTCGTTGCAATTATGATTAATAATACTGCTACTACTGGTTATGACATTATTAATCCTCTCATTTTTGCAGCATCATTTGCACAAACAGGTATTGTTTTTGGTATATTCTTAAAAACTAAAAACACAAAATTAAAATCACTCTCTCTCCCAGCAGCAATTTCTGGTATTTTTGGCGTAACTGAACCAGCTATTTACGGTATAACGTTACCTCGTAAAAAAATGTTTATATACAGTTGTATTATAGCTGGGATATTTGGTGCTTTCGTTGGATTAGCTGGCACAAAAATGTACTTTATGGGAGGACTTGGTATATTTGGTTACACTACTTTCATCGGTGATTCTGGATTAGATGCTTCATTTTGGCTTATACTTATCGCCTCAATTTTAGCGTTAATTGTCAGTGTTATAGTCGGATACCTTGCGCATTCAGATAAAAAAGAAAAACTTGTAGCGGCAACTGCACCTACTTCTGAAAAAGAAGATGCGGTGGTAACCACAAATAGTCACGAAAATTTAAATTCTGATGAACATGTAGATGAGACAACTGACTTACCAAAAGATGACTTCGTCGCATCACCTACTTCAGGTGAATTGTTAGCATTAGAAAAAGTAGATGATCCGGTATTCTCTTCACTTGCCATGGGTAAAGGTATTGCAATCAAACCATCAACAGACACAATTGTAGCGCCTTTTGATGGAACAATAGAAAGTTTGTTCCCTACTGGTCATGCAGTCGGCCTTAAATCCCAAAATGGTACTGAAGTCCTTATTCATATTGGTATAGATACAGTGAAATTAAATGGAACAGGTTTTAATGCGCTTGTCTCTCAAGGAGATACTGTTTCAGTCGGACAGCCACTTATTGAATTTGACTCATCAACGATTAAAAAAGAAGGTTTCGATGACACTGTTATGGTGGTCATTACAAATACGAATGAAACAAAAGATGTATTAAACGAAGAGAAAACACAAGTAAGTCAAAATGAAGCATTGCTTTCTGTCATTTACTAAATTAAGGAGGTATAACAATGAGTGTATTAAGTAAAGATTTTTTATGGGGCGGCGCCATAGCTGCCAATCAAGTGGAAGGTGCATATGATAAAGACGGCAAAGGGCTAAGTCTTGTGGATCTATTGCCTGCCGGAGAATCACGTAAGGTGCCATTATTTAATCCAGCCAATTCACTAAATCAAACCTTTGATTTTTATCCTAGTCATGAATCCATAGACTTTTATCATCATTATGAAGAAGATATTAAACTTTTTGCTGAAATGGGTTTTAAAGCATTACGCTTCTCCATATCTTGGCCAAGAATTTTCCCTAAAGGTGATGAATCAAAGCCAAATGAAGATGGACTCGCTTTTTATGATAAAATTTTTGACACTTTAGAACAATACGGCATTGAACCTATTGTTACAATCAATCATTTTGACACACCCTATTATCTAGCTAAAACATATGGTGGTTGGTATAACCGTCAAACTGTAGATTTCTTTCTAAATTATGCGACCGTATTATTTGAACGTTATAGCAAACGCGTTAAATATTGGATAACACATAATGAAATTAATATGATACTTCACATTCCTTATATTGGTGGTGGTTTAATTATTAAAGACACTGACAATAAAAATCAAATCATGTATCAAGCTGCACATCATCAACTAATTGCTTCAAGTTTAGCTACTAAAGTTGCAAAAGAAATCGATGCCACTAATCAGATCGGTTGTATGCTTGCTGCAGGTGAAGTATATCCAAATTCTAATCATCCTAATGATGTAATGGCTGCATTATCTAAAAACAGAGAGCAATACATCTTTATAGACGTTCAAGCTCGTGGTGAATATCCAAATTATAGTCAACGCATGTTTGAAGATTTAGGTGTGAAGATTGAAAAAGAACTTGGCGATGATGAAATTTTAAAACAATATCCTGTTGATTATATTTCTTTCTCCTACTACTCCAGTAGGCTTGAAAGCGGCGACGAAGAAATTAATAAAAACAAAGCTGCCGGTAATGCCTTTGCTTCTTTAAAGAACCCACATTTAGAAGCTTCAAACTGGGGTTGGCAAATCGATCCTGTAGGTTTAAGAGTAACCATGAATCAAATTTACGATAGATACCAAAAACCTTTATTCATTGTAGAAAATGGCTTAGGTGAAATAGACACCGTAGAAGATGATGGTTCTATTCATGATACGTATCGTATTAAATATTTAAGTGAACATCTTGACCAAATGATAGAAGCAGTTAAAGATGGCGTTCCATTAATCGGTTATACATCATGGGGATGTATTGATATTGTTTCTGCAGGAAGTGGCGAAATGAAAAAACGTTATGGCTTTATCTATGTAGACCGTGATAACAAAGGACAAGGTACATTAAATCGTAGTCGCAAAGATTCATTTTACTGGTACAAAAAAGTTATAGAAAGTAATGGTGAAGATTTAACATTTTAATTGATAATAGGAGGAATCGTAAATGAGTACAAACAGAGGTTTTAAAGATACATTTTTATGGGGTGGCGCAACAGCAGCCAATCAAATCGAAGGTGCTTATGACAAAGATGGTAAAGGTATGTCTGCAGCAGATTTTATTGAATATGTGCCTAAAGAACAACGTACTGGAGACAATCATATGGAGATCACTTCAGATCATATTCAAAAAGTATTGTCAGGTGAGCATGAAGGACATTTCCCTAAAAGAGAAGGCATCGATTTTTATCATACTTATAAAGAAGATATTAAACTTTTTGCTGAAATGGGTTTCAAAGCATTTCGCATGTCGATTCACTGGTCTAGAATCTTCCCTAAAGGTTATGAGCATCAACCAAATGAAGCTGGACTTGCTTTTTATGACGACGTGTTCGATACTTTATTATCGTACAACATTGAACCAGTAGTGACTTTAAGTCATTATGAAACACCTTTTGGGCTTACTGAAAAATACAATGGTTGGGCAGATAGAGCAGTTATCGACCACTTTGTACATTATGCTGAAACTGTATTTAAGCGTTATAAAGATAAAGTGAAATATTGGATGACTTTTAATGAAATAAATATTATAAATATCTCACCATTTACAGGTGGTGGCATTATTTCTGATAAAGAACAAAACCCAATTGAAACATCTTATCAAGCATTACATCACCAATTTGTTGCATCTGCATTAGCTACTAAAAAATTAAAACAAATTATACCAAATGCACAAATGGGCTGCATGCTCGCAAGAATGAAGCATTACCCTTACACATGTAACCCAGAAGATGTGTTAAAAGCTCAACAAGACGATCAAATGAATTTATTATATACAGATGTTCAAGCATTAGGAGAATACCCAAATTATTATCATAAATTCTTACTAGACCATAACTTATCATTAAATATAACTGATGCAGATTTAGCTATTATTAAACAGTATCCGGTAGATTATATTTCTTTCAGTTATTATATGTCTATGCTATCATCGACTACTCCTGAGGGTGAAACGACTCAAGGTAATTTAATGAACAGTCTTAAAAATCCGTACTTAGAAGCATCAGATTGGGGATGGCAAATTGATCCTGTCGGACTTAGAATCGTCTTAAACGAACTGTGGGATAGATATAAAAAACCTTTATTTATTGTTGAAAATGGGTTAGGCGCAAAAGATACTATAGAAAATGGCCAAATCCATGACAATTATCGTATCGATTATCTACAAAAGCATATTGCTGAAGCAAAAAGAGCTGTCGAAGATGGTGTTGATTTAATGGGTTATCTAGCATGGGGACCTATTGATTTAGTATCAATGTCAACAAGCGAAATGACTAAACGCTATGGCTTCATTTATGTAGATCAAGATGATTACGGTCAAGGTACTAAAAAACGTATTAAGAAAGATTCTTTTGACTGGTATAAAGCTTTAATTCAATCAAATGCACATGATTTATAATATAAAAAGCTTGGTGCAACGGCACCAAGCTTTTTTTAGTTATTCTAACCACTCTACAATATCATCTTGTGTTTGGCGTACTTTCGCTTTTGGATCTGTTTCTCTATAACCAAAAGCTACCATCACTGATGGCGCAAAATGTGTTTCATCTATGATGCCTTCCTCAGATAAAAATTGTGTTACTGCATCTAAATCAAAGCCTTCTATTGGACAGGAATCGATATTTAATAATGCCGCGCTTGTCATCATATTACCAAGTGCAATATAAGTCTGTTTTCTCGCCCATTCTAATAAAGATTGGTCATTGTCATTAATGTGAAAGTTAGTTTGGAAATCATCAAATTTCTTTTCTGTAGCTGGAATGCTTGCTTCACTATATTTTTTCACATTTCTTATCATATGTTGTACGAAGTCTGATTGTGAAGTGACATTTTTGCGTGCTAAAATTAATACAAAATGACTTGCCGTATCTAGTTGACCTTGTGCACCCCAACTGATTGCTTTAAGTTTATCTCTAATTTCACGATTTTGAATCACTACAAATTTCCAAGGTTCTAACCCCAATGAACTAGGTGAAAGTCTACCTGCTTCTAGAATAGTATTAAAATCACTCTCTGAAATATGCTTATTTGCATCAAAGCGCTTTGTTGCATGTCTGAAATGAAACGCTTCTAAAATCGTTTGTTGCATTTGAGTCATTACTTTTGAAACCTACCTTTCAACTTAATTATTTATATATGTAGTATAGCTATTTTAAAATTTGTATAAAAACAATTTGTTTTATCACACAATCAAATGGATTAGTTTAATACTTCTGCTTCAATGACACTTAACACACCTTGATCATCATTGGAGGGCGCCACATGTTTCGCTGCTTCAAACAAAGCATGATCTTCACTATTTTCCATTACATAACTATGTTCAGCTAATTGCAACATATCTAAATCATTATTTGCATCGCCAAATGCCATTAATTCTGTCGCATCTAGTTGCCATTTATTCAATAAACGTTTTAATGCGTTACCTTTTGTTACACCAGGGATAATAATATCAATGCTATCATGTCCACTAGACACAAATTCCAACTTGTCATTAAAACGCGCTTTAAGATCTTCATCAAGTGTAGGGTGTGTTTGACGATTAATATTAAATGCAATTTTCACATATTCATCGTCAGGTAGATTTTGTAAAGAATGAATTTCTTCTAATTGGCGATAATAAAAATGGGCATCTTTTTTAAATGACTCAGGATTTTCTTTTAAAATATAGGCACTACTTAATCCACATACAATTAAGTTATTGATACCTCTTTCAATATTCAAATAATCTATTACTTGCTGATAAAAGTCTCTATCAAATGTTTGATAATCATATAGCTTGTCCCCTTCATAAATCACCGCTCCATTTTCAGCTACAAAATACATAGCACGTTCTCCAAAAATGGATTTTAATTTAGCATATTGATTACCACTGGCAGCTATAAATTTAATCTGTTGTGATTTTAATTGCTTGAATATACGTTCAAATCGTTCCTCATCGTATGTTTTTTGCGTATTTAAAAATGTACCATCCATATCAACTGCAATTGCTTTTATCATAGTGTCCCCTCAAATCTATCAATTTATATGTTTATCTATTATTATATCGACAATATGGTTTGATTCAAAGTAAATCCATTACTTATTGTATGAAACCATAAAAAAACAGAGTAAAACAGCAAACCTTTTTAATAAGATTTGGCTTGTTTCACTCTGCAATGATTAACCTACACTATAAATACATGCCTTGCCGTTGCTCTATCGTTATTTTTAATATCACTGTAGACTTAAAATGACTGTTTACCTTAGTATATCTTTAATGACGATTGAATGATTGGATAAAATCCAAGTAATTTTGAGTATTCTCTTCTAATTGACTCGGTGTAATGGTAAATGCACTATAAAGCTTATGCGCACCCATAAAGTTGGCCGATACAAAGCGTGTCGTTGCAATCATCGGGCTCACTAATTCATCAATTGAAAATTTCACATTACCTTCTGGTGTATATGCTTCTGCAATTGAACCAATAGAAATTGCCAAGCCGATGTTCTTACCTTTTAAAGCGTTACCTTTGGAACCATATGCCCATCCATGTGTAAAGACTTCATCTAAGTACTGCTTCATTAACGGTGGAGAACTATACCAATATAAAGGATATTGAAAAATAATATGATCATGCGCTTCTATCAATTTTTGTTCTTTTTCAATATCAATTTTGCCATGTGGATATTCTGGATAGATTTCATGTACTGTTACAGACTCGCCTGTTTTAGAAAGCGCGTCTCTCCAATGTTTATTCACTGTTGAGTTACTAATATCTGGATGTGCAATAATGACCAATGTAGACATAACACAATTCCTCACTTCATTACATATTTAATAGCTATATATTATAATGCTGGCATTATAATTCAAAATGATTTGCCTATGACTTAAAAAGTGACGATACAGTTTATTTACGATGAAAAAAGTTCATCAACTGTAACATCAAATAACCTAGCAAGTTTAAATGCTAATTCTAATGAGGGATCATATTTATTATTTTCAATCGCATTTATCGTTTGCCTAGATACCCCCAATTTTTTACTCAAATTGTCTTGTGAAACTCCATCTCGTTTTCTATATGCTTTAATCTTATTTTTCATTTGCTCAATCCTTAAACGTGTACTTTGAACGTGTCGTTAAATAGTTAAATATCAAAAGAAATATACCGATTGCCAAATATATTATTTCAGGATACGTAGATATTAATGCCCCATCAATGTCAAACCAACCAAAAATTCTAAGTATAAATATAAACATCAAACTATAAACAAGCCAAATGAAACTTTTAGCAAGAATTTCTATAAACATTTTACTTTGTCTTTCATCATATTTGGATCTACCTTTAGGTTGGTCTAAGGCTTCTTTTGGTAAAAATTTATTAGTAACTGCCGTCCAAACACATGAAAATATCAATACAACTCCAAATAGTAAAAAATTCATATTTAGCACTCCTAAATGTCAAAAGTATTTTACATTTTTTTAATATAACGATGATATCCATAAATGTCAAATTTGTTTTACATTCTAGGGCGACATTTTATATTTTGAAGATAAAGTTATTTAATAAACAGTCAGATTCATATCAACATATGCCTCCTCTTGAGAAAATCCCACTCACCGAAGATGACTTACTGAGCCTGTGTCTCTGGGAAAGTATGCAAAAAACTGTCAACAAAGTCCGTTGCTTTGTCGACAGTCTGAACTACCCTTTTTTATACTTTACTGATAAGCTATCCTTTGTTATTTCTTCACATGTACTTTAGAAACATAAGTCGATTGCTCTTTAATATCGAAAATGGTTAAACCTACAATATCTTTTTTCTTATCAGGCTTAATAAGACTAATGAGATATGAGAAGATAAATGCTACTAGGAATGAAATAATAGAGACAAAGAAAGGTGAATTGCCTCCACCAATACCATTAAAGATATAGGCGAAGATAATACCTAATACTAAACCACATATAACACCTAGCGTGTTTGTACGTTTCGTAAAAATCCCTACTGCAAATACACCCGCCAAAGGTACACCGACAAGCCCAGTGATTAATAAGAATAAATCCCATAGATCATTTGAATCAGAAGCAATTAAGTAGATAGACATACCAAATCCAAATAAACCTGAAATAATAATCATCCATCTCGCAAAAGTCACTTCGTCTTTCTCTTTGCCTTTACCGAAAAATCTATGTTTGATATCGACAGATAAACATGCTGAAATTGAATTCAAACTAGAAGATATCGTAGATTGTGCTGCTGCGAATATTGCCGCAATAAGTAGACCTGCAATAAATGGTGGCATTTCTGTCAGTATGAAATACGGTACAATCGATGATGTATTAAAACCATCTGGCAAAGCTGTTTCATGTCTATAGAAAGAATAAAGCATTGTGCCCATGCCATAAAACAATGGCGCTGAAATCAATGCCAGGACACCATTCATCCATAACGATTTTTTCGTTTCTGTCATTGATTCAGATGCTTGATAACGTTGTACAACATCTTGACTGGCAGTATATTGGTGTAAATTATTAAAAATATTTCCTAAGAAAATAATTGGTATCGCGGCTGCTGCAGTATTAAACTTCCAATTATCAGCACTGATTAATTTTTTATGATCTAGCGCATCTGCCACTACAGTACCCATACCGCCTTGAATATGTACAATACCCAAGATAATTATGGCTGCTGCGCCACCTAATAAGATGACACCTTGAATGAAATCACTCCACACCACACCTTCAAAACCACCAAGGAATGTATAAAGAATACATAAGATACCAACTAGACTCGCTACGATATATGGATTTAAATCAGAAACCGCAGTAATGGCTAATGTCGGTAAATAAATAACGATAGCTACTCTCCCTAAATGGAACAATACAAATAGCAATGAACCAATCACACGGACACTTGGTCCGAACCGTGCTTCTAAATATTCATAAGCTGAAGTTACCCTTAATTTTTTAAAGAATGGTACATAAAAATAAATTAATAATGGAATGATTGCTACAATCGCAATATTTCCAGCAATGTAAGACCAATCTGTTAGAAATGCTTTTTCTGGCGTCGACATAAATGTAATCGCACTTAACGTTGTTGCATAAATAGAAAACCCAACTGCCCATGAAGGTAAACGACCACTAGCTGTAAAGAAACTATCTGTATTCTGACTTGCACGTTTTGTAAAATAAGCGCCCACCAAAAGCATTAATACAAGATACACAATGACAGCTACCCAGTTCCACATACCAAACCCTACTTGTTGCATTTACTTCATCCCCTTACATGATGTCTTATAAATTATAGTCTTTAATCAGTTTGTCTAATTTATTTCTGTTAGCTTCATTAAATGGTTTAAATGGACGTTTAGGTAGGCCACCGTCAATACCACGTGATGCTAAAATTTCTTTCAACGTAGAATAAATTCCCATAGCTAATACATTTTCGATAATATTATTTGTTTCATGTTGAATGGCATAGGCTTCCGCAATATCACCGTTCTGCGCTTTTTCAAATATTTGTCTAGCACGCACCCCATTGACGTTATACGTTGAACCGATTGCACCATCCACACCAGATACTGCAGCTTGCACTAACATTTCATCAAAACCTGATAAAATGAGTTTGTTTGGAAAGGCTTTACGAATTCTTTCTAATAAGAAGAAGTTTGGTGCAGTATATTTCACACCAATGATTTTTTCATGGTTAAATAGTTCACCAAATTGTTCAATTGAAATATTCACACCTGTTAAATCTGGAATTGCATAAATAATTAAGTTATTTTGTGTAGCTTCAATAAGTTCAAAATAATAGTCTTTAATTTCTTCAAATGAAAATGGATAATAGAACGGTGTCACTGCTGATATCGCATCATAACCAATTTCTGTGGCATACTTACCAAGTTCAATCGCTTCGTTTAAATCTAAAGAACCCACTTGTGCAATCATTTTCACATCATCACTTACCGCTTCTTTTGCAACTTTGAATACTTGTTTCTTTTGCTCTTTGCTTAGCAAGAAATTCTCACCAGAACTACCATTAACATATAGACCATCTAATTTTTCTCTCTCAATGGCATTTCTTGCAATTTGTTTCAGCCCTTTTTCTTTCACTTGACCCTTTTCATCAAATGGAACTAGCAATGCTGCATATAATCCTTTAAATTTATCTTCCATGATATAAACCTCCATCTGTATTGTAAGTATTTTTATTTAAATGCTATGTGCGCTAATCTAAGTTAAAAATAATTTTCTTAATGCTATTTACAGTTCAAATTGTAAACGCTACCATAAACTGTATCAATAGTATTTTGAAAAAATTCATCATTAATAATAAAATTCAATGAAAATATTTTTCAAAATTATTATAGCTACACTTTTAAATTAAAAAATGATACATATATATTTGAATACATTACAGGAGGTCATACAAATGACGGATTATAAAGTGGCAATTGATATTGGAGGCACAGATATTAAAGCCGCAGTGTTAGATGACAAGTTAAATTTTGTAGATTATCTAAAAACACCTACGCCAAATAACATAAATGAATTTATAGTTGATACAATTTACAATTTAGTAGAGCATTTTCAAATAACACATAACTTATCACCATTGCATGTAGGTATTTCCAGTGCTGGTGTTATAGATGAAACACAAGGTATTGTCGATTATACTGGTCCAACCATACCTAACTTTAGGGGAACAAATTTTCCCAAAGTGTTATCATCACTCAACGCGGAAGTCAAAATTTATAATGATGTAAATGCTGCTTTATTGGGCGAGCTTTATTTTCATCAGTACGATGTAGATAATATTTTTTGCCTTACTTTAGGTACAGGCATTGGCGGTGCTTTTTATAATCAAACATTAGGTTTATATAATGGCACTCGTCATCGTGCAAACGAAATTGGCTACTTATTATATCGTCAAGAAGATCAATTAACATTTGAACAACGTGCTTCTACAACTGCACTCAAATCTTTAATGAAATCCAAATCATTTCCTTATGACGGTGATGTGCCAATGCTATTTAAATTAGCTGATCAGGACAATGCACTTGCCATAGATATTCTAAATGAATGGAGCTTTAATGTTGCAGAAGGTATCGCACAAATACAAATTATTTACGATCCTGGTTTAATACTGATTGGTGGCGGTATTTCTGCTCAAGATCAGCATTTACTTAAGTATATCGTTCCTAAAATACAGGCTTTCCTACCACCTGAATATGGTCATGCTGAAATTAAAACGACTCGCACAAAAAATCACGCATCACTCTTTGGTGCAGTGTCACAATTTTAATAATTTTAAAAGCACACTTTATCAAAACCAAGTTTCGGCAATAATAAAGTGTGCTTCTATGTAATAGCATCCTGTATATCAATTATTTTATTTACTATCTTTCATTCATCTTATATGTGACATCGACATATGAAGATCTATTCATTCAACACAATCTTTTTCGTATGTTGATAGACATTATGCATATAATCATCATCTAATAAGAGATAGCTTACAATATCAATTAAAAAAAGTGTCGCTATTTGTGTATTGATAAATTTTGAATCATTAATTCTTGATTGGTCCGTTGTAATTAATACCAAATCTGCACACTCTGTCAATGTACTCCCTTCGTAATTCGTTATAGCAACAACATAGGCACCACGAGCGTGTGCAACTTCAGCTGCTGCTATTAATTCGGACGTTTCTCCACTATTTGAAATAGCTACAAATGTATCTGAAGTTGTTAATAACGAACCAAAGATTTTCATTTGATGCGCGTCTGTAGATACACTCCCTTTTAATCCCATTCGCATCATTCTATAATAAAATTCTGTCGCAGATAAACCAGAGCTACCTAAACCCGCATATATAATTTGTCTACTTCTCATGATTTGATTGACAAAGCTTTGAATTTTTTCATCTGATATAAATTCACCAGTTTGTTGTATAATATCTTGATGGTATTTATGAATACGTTGTATCAGCGGACTATTTTCTATCACTTTGTCCGTCATTTCCTGCTGTAAATTAAATTTTAAATCTTGGAAATTATCATAGTCTAATTTATTACTAAAACGCGTAATGGTTGCTGGTGATGTGCCAATCGCATACGCCAATGAATTAATTGTTGAAAATGAATCATCAAATTGATTATTTTGAATATATTCAATAATTTGTTTGTCTGTTTTGGTGAATAAATGCCGGTAACGTTGAATCCGATTTTCAAATTTCATATAATTCCCTACTTTCACGTTTTGATTTCATTATATTATATATGAAAATGTTTTTCATAACAATGAAATGTATTGATTATTATTTTCTTAATGTTATATTGAACTTACAAATTTAATAAAACTTAAATCATCAATTAAATCTACTAAAGTTATGGAGTGTGTAATTATGTTACCACAAGGATTAATCGTGTCATGCCAAGCATTACCAGATGAACCGTTACATTCATCTTTTATTATGTCTAAAATGGCCTTAGCCGCATATGAAGGTGGCGCCGTTGGTATCAGAGCAAATTCTAAAGCAGACATTATTGAAATAAAAAAAGAAGTCGACTTACCAGTAATTGGAATTGTTAAACGTGATTATGAAGGTTCTGACGTTTTCATTACGGCTACAACTAAAGAAATCGACGAATTAATTGAAAGTAACTGCGAAGTGATTGCTTTGGATGCAACCAAACAAACACGCCCTAAAGAATCCTTATCAGAGCTTGTATCTTACATACGTAAAAATGCACCAAACGTTGAAATTATGGCAGATATTTCTACCATTGAAGAAGCTAAAAATGCCGATGTACTTGGTTTCGACTATGTCGGCACTACGTTACATGGTTATACATCATATACTAAAGGCCATATTTTATATGAAAATAACTATCAGTTTTTAAAAGAGGTCTTGAATCAGGTAAATGCCAAAGTTATTGCTGAAGGCAATGTGATTACACCTGAAATGTTCAAAGATGTAACAGATTTAGGTGTTCATTGTACCGTTGTAGGTGGTGCGATAACGAGACCAAAAGAAATCACAAAACGTTTTATCAATGTTTTTGATAAATAATAAAATTCAAAAGACCTTATCTTAAAAATGAATTGTGCCGTGACATTCATTTCTATGATAAGGTCTTTTATTGATATTTATACCGCTTCTGCTATAAATATTTTACGATCTTCCCATGTATTCGTTTGTTCATTATAGTTATCACACGTAATTAATGTTAATTGTTTTTTACTACTATTCTGTTCATCTAATACTTGTACATCTTCAGGTTTCACATCAAATATTTTAGTGATTTTATAGACATTAGTCTTGTTCCCTACTTTAAAGCGGACTTCACTGCCTTTTTTAGCTTCTGGTAAATTTGAAAATTGATAATCAGAAGAGCCAATATTCGTATGACCGGCAATGGCAATATTTTGATCCTCTAATGATTCATCCGCTTCTGCAAAGCTCACACCCCTGTCTAATTGTTCAGGTGTGGCTGGTCCCGGATAAACCGGTGTCTTTATATCTGCATCCGGTACTGTTAAATATCCTGCCATCTTCGTTTTATCTTTCGGAATTTCCTGTTGATTGTCCTTTTTATTTGCGGCTTCTTTATCATAATTTTCTATTTTATCTTCGCTCTCTTTTTCATGGAAGTACTGATCAATGTGTGGTTTAGCGAATAAATAAATCGCAGTTAATATTAATAATACACCAATTAAGGTAATGAGTCGGTTACCCCATTTTTTCATGCTCATGTAACTCCTTTTCCAAAACATCTTTTCTTCAAATAGTATAAATAAGTATAGCACAACTTATAATCATTCATGTATCTTAATCTAACTATACCAAAATATATATTATGCTACTAAATGTTAACTTTTATAACATTAATTTGATTCAACTTGTGATTAGGTGTTTAATGAAGTTAAATTTATATAAAAACAAAGGATGGTCACATAATGATAAGACACGCTACTGAAACGGATTTGCCAAACATTTTGGACATATATAACGATGCTATTTTAAATACAACTGCAGTATACGCCTATAAACCACAGACATTAGCATCTCGTGAAGCTTGGTTTGAAAATAAATCCCAAAATAAAGAACCTATTTTTGTCTACGAAGCACAAGGTGAAGCAGTCGCATTTGCTACATATGGTACTTTCCGTGATTGGCCCGCATACCAATATTCAATTGAACATTCTATATATGTAAATAAACATCATCGAGGTAAAGGCATTGCCTCACAATTACTCAAACAAATCATTCAACATGCACAGCATTCAGGTTATAAAACACTTGTTGCAGGGATTGATGCAACAAATGATAACAGTATTGATTTACATAAAAAATTTAATTTCCAACATGCTGGAACGATACAAAGTGTTGGTTTCAAATTTGATAAATGGTTAGACCTTGCATTTTATCAACTAGATTTAAGTAAATAAAACATGTCATGACAACATTACCTCACCTCTCTTATGCGTTTTAAAAAAGCATAGGCGTGGTATATAGTACTGTATATATCATTTAAAGGAGTGTTTACATGACAGTATTATCTAATGACGAACGCGTAAAAATATTATCAGATATCATTGAAATTCAATCTGTAAATAA
Source organism: Staphylococcus sp. GSSP0090 (assembly GCF_013391405.1). Taxonomy (GTDB): domain Bacteria; phylum Bacillota; class Bacilli; order Staphylococcales; family Staphylococcaceae; genus Staphylococcus. Next base: position 52,552 of record NZ_JACBFD010000040.1, on the reverse strand, counting down.
AAAAGAATTGGATGTTGCACATTATTTACAAAAATTATTCAAACAACATGATATCAAATCTGAAATTTTAGAATTAGAAGACGAATCTTCTCGTGCAAACTTGGTAGCAGAAATTGGAAGCGGTAAACCTGTGATTGGCGTTTCAGGTCATATGGATGTAGTGACTACAGGCGATACTGATCAATGGAACTACGACCCATTTAAATTGACAGAAGATGATCAAGGTAGACTACATGGACGTGGATCTGCTGATATGAAATCCGGATTAGCCGCACTCGCTATTAGTTTAATAGAAATTAAAGAAGCAGGCACGTTAAATCAAGGTACGATTCGCTTTATGGCTACGGCTGGTGAAGAGGTTACAAGTAATGGTGCTGCCTTACTACATGAAAAAGGCTATATGGATGATGTTGAAGCATTATTAATTGCTGAGCCTTCACAAGATGGTATTGTTTATACCCATAAAGGCACAATGGATATCCAAGTCATTTCTAAAGGTAAATCAGCACATAGTTCAATGCCAGAATTAGGATTTAACGCTATTAATCCTTTAGTTGATTTTATTCACTATTTAAACGTTGAGTATGGCAAAGTTGATGTTCGTAGTGAACTTTTAGGAACACCTACAATGAATTCAACGATTATCAATGGCGGCGATCAAGTCAATTCAATTCCTGAATACGCAGAATCATTATTTAACATGCGTACAATTCCTTCATATGATAATAAAAAATTCGAAAACTTATTCAACAGTATCAAAGATAAAGTTGAAAAAGAAGATAATGGTGAAATTACAGTTAATCCTTATGTTAACCGTGATCCTGTATATACGACTGGTGACAATGACTTCTTAAAATTAGCAAAATCTTTAGGTGATGAATACTTCAACAGAGATTTAGAAGTTACGTCGTCTACAGCAACTACAGATGCTTCTTATTTAATGAAAGATAAAGACGAAAATTTCTCATTTGTTATGTATGGCCCAGGTGAAACAGGACAAGCGCACCAAGTTGATGAATATGTTTATAAAGACACTTATTTAACATTCATTGATCTGTACACTCAAATGTTCCCACAATACTTGAATGAATTTAAATAACCTAAGCCAATCTTTAAATATTTTGTTATTAAAGAAAAGTTTGCAAAAAGGGAATGGTACAGAAATCAATTTTTCTAATAGAGATTTCGTAGTCCCACCTATGCAATCGAGGCAAGGATGACTAGGTTTGAAAAAGCTTGATATAAGCGTATTTTCAATTCAGTCATCTAATGCCTAAACGATAAAGCGTCTGAGACATCTATTTTTATCTCAGACGCTTTTTCTTATTGGGCAACATAAGTAAACTTCTGCTCATTTTTCATTCGATCTTAGACGGTGGATAACAACTTAAATAAATCAAACATGCCCGATTGTCATCAAAAAGCACTCTAATTATTTATTCATTTCTAACCATTTTACTAACTCATTCAAATTGCTTACTGTCATCGTAGGTGACTGTCCATTATAATCAAATAAATCTTTACTACGATTTATCCATACAGTATCAAACCCAAAGTTTGCAGCGCCTGTAATGTCCCATGAATTTGAAGAGACAAATAAAATCTCTTCTCTATTCAAGTGATAATAATTTAATATTAAAGCATAGCTCGCAGGACTAGGTTTATACTGTTTTATTTCGTCCACACTTATGACAGTGTCAATATAATCACTAATTTTCGAATTATCAACTAAAGGCATTAACATGCTGTCATTACCATTCGATAGAATACCGATATCTATATTTTTATCTTTTAAATCTGAAAATACTCTTGGTATTTCTTTAAAATAATCTAAATCTAAAAAGGCATCAAATAATTGATTAATGTCTTCCCGATTATATTGTACGTTATGTTCATCTAAGGTATAACGCAAAGCGTCTTTCGTTAAATCATCAAACGTAATATAACGTTGCATAATTTGTTTTAAAAACATATGCTGTAATTGTGTTTTTCTCCACAACTGTGAGATAGAAGATGCTTGTGCTTCGTCAAATTGGTCCATATGCTTTTCAAGTGATGATATATCAAAAATTGTGCCATACACATCAAAAATAATCGCTTTATACATCATTAACCTCCCCTTCATCTAAAAATCAAACTTACTTACTATTTAGCACCAATTGAGTAAATCGAAACCGTTTTTACTTAAATTAAATATATCGCTTACTAATCCTTATGCTTTAATTTTTTAATACATACAATCCTGCGCTTTATATAACTGTGCTAATTTAAGTCAGCATAGAAATATTAAGAGTTTGTAAAATTACACCAAAATGCATTACACATTCAAAAAAACGGTTATAGTATTATAAGGGAGGAGGCTGGTTGACATGAAAAAACTGTTTCTAGTAGATTTATTAAACTTGTTCCTCGTAGCACTTGGATATTTAATTATCATTGCAATTCTGCTATTTTCATTCGACTTACTGGAAATTAACACTACTGGTTCTGTATTTTTAATCGCATTGAGTCAAATGACTTTCATTAATATCTTTAGTAATTCAGTATTTAACGGATTGTTTACATTATTTTTAATAATTTCTTGTTTACTCTTCATATATAAATCAATTGATTTATATTTAAAAAGTAAATAAGTGTTCCCTTACTAACCATACAGCCTTTTAATAAAGCGTTACAAAACAATGCTTATTTATCACAATTAAAATTTTAATGTCTTTAAAATGTTTTTGATTCAATATTGTAATGATACATTAAAAGTTATATAATATCCTTATAGAATGCGTGTGTTTATATCAAGGCTTGTGATGTGCCGTTAATTATCATAGTTATATTCCATTCCCAGAATTAAACTTTTTGCACCCATTTTAATCTAGGATATAAAACTGCATTCTTAAAATGTACGCTTAATTGTTCGTACATTAAAAAAGAACTAAAGTCACATTCAGGCTGTGACTTTAGTTCTTCTATATATCTTCAATTTTATTCAGGTTTCCCATTAGGATAAACCATTACTTTTAATGATCCACTCTTATTCGTTCTCGCCTGTTCCATCGCATCTTTTGCCTCACTTAAATCGTATGCATCTGTGAACATCGTATTTAAATCTGCTGATGTAGACGCCAACATCTCTAGACCCATGTCATAAGTATTAGCATATCTAAAAATGCCTACAATATTGATTTCATGATTTGCTATAAAAGGAATGTTCAGTTCAATATTTTCCTGTTGTGGTAAACCAACAATGGCCAATGTGCCACCATTATTTAGAGCAGCTAAAGCATTTTGTAATGCAATTGGATTTCCTGCTGTTTCAAATGCATAGTTTACACCTTTACCTTTTGTAATTTCATTTATTCGTGTAGCTACGTCCTCTTCTTTAATATTAATTGCATGTGTTGCTCCTAATTTTAATGCTTCATCAAGACGTATTTTTTCAAGATCAGATACAATAATTTTCGTAGCACCAAATGCCTTGGCTGCTACAACTGCCATAAGTCCAACTGGACCCATTCCCATAATAACCACTGTTGAGCCTGGCTGAACATTGGCTCTTTTACAAGCTTGAACACCTACAGAAAATGGTTCATTAAGTGTTGCCTCTTCATATGATAATGTATCTGGAATATGGAATAAAAAGCCCTCAGGATGACTAATATATTGACTAAATGCACCATCAATTGGCGGCGTAGCAAGAAATTCTACATCTGGACATAAATTGTATTTACCTGATTTACAATATTCACATTCGCCACAAGGCACACCAGGCTCGATAGCTACTCTATCACCGACTTTAAAGTTTGTAACATCGCTCCCTACATCTGCCACTATACCTGAACATTCATGTCCTAGAATAAGTGGTTTTTCAACTACAAATTCTCCTACACGTCCGTGCTCATAATAATGTACGTCAGAACCACATACACCTACAGCCATAACTTTTACTAAGACGTCTGTTGCTCCTATCTGTGGTACTTTAACTTCTTTCATTTCCATATCAAATGGTTTATTTAATAATGATATATTCATCATTTCTGGTGTATTGTTTGTCATCATTATACTCCTCCTATGTTATTTAATATTTAATAATTGTTGCGTTAATGTCTGTGTTTGTTCATAAATCTGTCTATAAACATTGAAATATTGTTCATATTTTTTATGATTCTCACTATTTGGATAATACGTTTTATCATATTCAATAAATGTATTTACACAGGCTTCCATAGATTCAAACCATCCTAAACCGTACGCTGCAAGCATTGCTGCCCCCATACCTGGCCCTTCTTCATATTTCAACGGTGTGACTTCTGCATTAAAGATGTCAGCTTGCAGTTGTAACCAAAAATCACTTTTAGATCCTCCTCCTATGGAAATAACACGGTTATGTTTAGTATGCGCTTGCGTCATATATCGATAAGATTCATAAAGCGAATAAGTGATACCTTCAATTGTTGCTCGGGCAAAATCAGCTTTCGCTGTATTACTATTTAATCCAATAAAGCTACCTCTTATATATGCGTCACCATGAGGTGTTCGCTCACCTTGTAAATAGGGCGCAAATAATAAACCATTAGCACCAATTTGAGATTCACTAGCTTGTTGCACGATATCATCAAAGGATTCATCTTCAAACATTGTCCGTTTCAACCAATTCAAACTATCTCCTGCACTTAGTGTCACACCCATTTTATATGTCATATGCGACAAAGCATGATTAAAATAATGTATATTGTTTCCTAATGACTGTTCATTTTCTTGTGAACAAGTTAATACAACACCGGATGTGCCTATACTACATAAGGTCTGAGTTTCATTAATCACTCCTGCACCTAAAGCACCACAAGCATTATCAGCACCGCCAGCAAAAACAGCGATTTCATTTTCGAGGCCTAATGCCGCTTTTACATCTTCTGTTAAATTACCAACAAAATCATGCGAGTGTATTAACTTAGGATAAATATCCCCTATGTCTAATTGTGATCCCACTTGTCTATCCCACTGTTTTGTATCTGGATCCAATAATAGCGTCCCTGCAGCATCACTATATTCCATTGAAATGTCACCAGTCATTTTGTATCTAACATAATCTTTAGGTAATAAGAAAACATCTAATGCTTCCCAATGTGTTGGTTCATGTTCTTTTAACCACAATAATTTAGGTAAAGTAAATCCTTCTAATATTGGGTTTTTCAACAATGTATCTCCAAATTGTTCTTTGATTGATTGACATTGTTGTGTCGTTCTCGTGTCATTCCATAAAATTGCATTTCTAATTGGATTACCTTCTTTATTTAATGCCACTAAACCATGCATTTGCCCTGAGAACGATACACCAGATACTTTTTTGTTTTTCAATTCATCTAATCCCAGTAGTTCTTTAATACTTTCCATAACCGCTTCAACCCACGAATCTGGGTCTTGTTCGTTATATCCAGGTTCAGTTTGAATTAATGACAATGATTCACTTGTTTGACCAACGACTTGACCTTGTTTGTTGACAGCGATTGTTTTAACTGCGCTAGTACCTAAATCGATACCTAGAACGACCTCTTCCACTCGAATCATTCCTTTACTAATTAGTTTGTGTTTGTTTATTCATTTCACTGACTTTACGATCATCTATACCCGGTTGATATACTTTTATAAAGTAAGTAATGACTGCACCCACGAAGTAACATATTGCAAATGCCCATACAACACCAACCTCATTAAATATTGGTAAGAAAAGTGTTGCAATAGCTGGCGCAACAAAATTACTCAATCCTGCAGCTAAGTTATGTGAAGACAATGTTGCTCCGATATGGTCCGGTTCTAATGCAGTAAATATAGCAAAAATTGGAACAAATGCTGACTGTGTAATACCAAATAGTACAGCACATAAAATAGCAATCGCAAATACATCGCCACTTAATACAGGTAAATAATAGAAAAGTAACGTCGTAATGCCACATCCTATACAACCAAATAACATGACTTGGCGTTTCCATCCAATTTTATCTGCTACAATACCCCATATAACATCTCCAACAATACAAGTGATATGCATCGTTCCCCATGTCTATAACCATTGTTGCATTGTAAATCCAATCGTGTCTGTAAATAAAACAGGGAAAATAACGACTAGGCCAAATAAAGAAAGCTGATTAATAATCCTTACTATAAAGACTTTGATAATATCTGGATTTTTATAGACAATGCCAACTTCTTTAAGTACTTTTACATATCTTTCTTTAATAGGCTTATCTGCATTAGGTTTAATATTTCTCTTACCTACTACAAAGAATGCGATTAATCCACCTACACCGATCCAAATGACCGACATCCAAAGTGTTCCCATAAATCCTAAGTGCGGAATCGTGAAACTTGGTAAATAGGTACCAATTACACCCATACCGACTGAGAACATTGCCCAGAACCAGCCTATCGCCGTTGCCAAACGCGCTTTATTCGTAATATAGGTTACCCAAACTAAAAATCCATATAAGAATAATGGATAACCTAAACCTCTAATACCGTACATGACTAACATCATACTGTAATTCTCTAAACCCAGTCCAAAAACTAAAAATAATATGTGAAATACTAACCAAATAACTGTCCCTAAAACCATTACCTTTCTTGGACCATAGACATCTGATAAGACTGCCGCTAACCACGAACCTACAACTACCATGACGCCATATACCGTGAATACAAGTGATGCTTGTCCTCCTGAAAATCCTAAATCAACAATATTTTTTGATAAAAATGCTTGTTCTATACCATCACCTGTCATAAAAATGAATATCGCAATAAGTGCTGCAAATATAATGCGCGGTATCCCCATCCAAGTATTTTCTTTCATTCTATTACTTGAAGTTTCCAAATTAATTTCCCCCTTTATGATTAACCATCTAAACTTAAACGTTTAAGTTTCATTCAATAAAAATCCATCAGACTATGGATTTTTATTGAATGAACACGATTCGCGGATAATCAATTTTGTCGATAACTTCATTGACGTCACATCTTTACCTTGAATCAACTTATAAATCATTTTAGCTGCAACCTGCCCCATTTCTTTGACTGGTTGAGAGATTACTGTAAGCTTAGGCGTATAAATTTCATTCCAATAACTATCATCAAAACCTACGATAATTACATCTTTTTTTATTTCTTTTTCACTTTCTTTTATAGCTTGTAACGCTCCTAACAATAATAAATGATTCGTAGCAACAATGCCCTTAACGCCTTTACTTAGTAAAGTCTTCGTAGCCTTGTAACCACTATGGATTTGAGCATTAGTACCTAATTGTTGATCACTATAATAAATGAGTGACTGATTAGAACTTAAATCAAACTCAGAAAGTGCCCTGTCATAGCCTGTCTTCCTACCAATGGTAGTGCTAATATTAGGATTCGCAAGTAGTAAGCCCACCGCTTTGCATGTACTTTCTAATACGCGTTTCGTAGCAATATAAGCTGCCTCTTCATTATCAACCGTTATGGACGGTAGACTTGTTGATTCAAGCTCTCTATCCAAAGTCATTATCGGTGTTTTCAGCAATTCACGCTTCATAGACAAGGTTGATTTTACTGGCACGAGTATAATAGCGCTTACATTTTGTGCTACAAATGTGTCTATTAAACCCTGTTGCTTGTCCTCATTTTCTTCTGAAGATGCTACGGTAACATGTAAGTTGTGTTTTTGACACTCATTGCTTATCTCCGTAAGTACTTCTGTAAAAAAGGGATTCTGGTCAGGAACAATGAATGCAATAATATTGGATCGTCCTGTCTTCAAACCTCTAGCGAATTGATTAGGTTCATAATTCAATGTTTCTATGGCATTCAGCACTTTATCTTTGGTTTTATCACTTAATTCTGAACTTTTATGGTTCAACACATTGGATACCGTGGCAATGGAAACACCTGCCACACTTGCTACATCATGCAAAGTAGGTTTATTCTTTTTCATCTCTCTCACCTTAAACGTTTAAGTTTTACAGTAGACTTTTACAAGTCAATATATACATTATAAGAACTAATCTTTATTTTTGCAAGCGCTACCAACAAAAATTCAGATTTTCTTATTTCAAATTTTCTTAATCATCGTTTTATTAATCCAAGACCCCATTTTTTTAACGACTTCTATGCAAAATCTAAAAAATAAATACATTCATACCTTATTAATTATTTTAAATAGTCCTTTTATTAATAAATTTAGATATTCAACCTTTTTAAACAATCAAGTTGTACAATAATAATATTATTATCTAAATCAATCGTTATTTATCTAGACAAAGGTGATATTTGTGATTAGTTCCTTATCAATTAGAAATCATTACACAACTGAATTAAAAAGATGTATAAACAAAGTAATTATACTGCTGCCCTTAAATAAACCTTGTAAAATCAATTTAAATGGATCAATAATGACTATTGAAGATGGTATGATTATTAACAATGCTGATTTATTTCAAATGCTCGATGTTCAGGACTTAGTAGAGCTAACATTGCCTTTACCGTTATTTTTGGAAAAAGATCCTTGTCTTTCAACAGCTTATTATGATTTCAACCACATCCAGTTCGTAGATCAATTTAGAAATTTAATATTAGAGAATTTACATTCATCTTTACAAGATGAAGCCATTGCTAACCTTTATATTTCAAATATCATTGATTTTTTAATTAAGGAGGCTATAGTAACTTTAAATACAGTCTATACGCCACCATTTCATACCAAACATCCGCTATTACAGCAAATAACCGAATATATACATAACAATATCAACCAGAAATTAAGTACGAAAAATGTGTCTAAAGCTTTTTATATTTCACAATCCTATATTTCAATATTATTTTCCAACATTTTAAATATGACCTTTAAGCATTACACAACTTCACTAAAAATCGCTTTATCTTTATTTGATTTAATACAAGGCAATCAGAGTATTTATGCTGTGGCTTTAAAATATCAATTTACAAATGTAAGTACTTATTCAAAGCATTTTAAATATTATATTCAGATACCGCCTAAAAAATATATTTATAATTTCAGGAAAGAAACCTATAACAAGTCTAAACAAATTGAAATAGACGCATCCAAGATGATGCCTTATTTGACTCAAATTCAAAAATCAACTACTCGTGTAGACTGTATTATCAAAACAATAAACGTATCATCTTTAACTTTTGACGATACGTTTAATGAACCTCATACATTAATACAGTTAGAGCGACTTGATGACTTAGTACACTTAGATACTATGATTTCGGAACAAAAAGATATGCTTATATTTCCAAAAGTAAATATATCTATCTTAGATACTCACATCATTCATTTAAATGCATTGAAATTACAACAAGTATTATCAACTATACATCAACTCATTAACAGCAATTATCACATTACACTTAGAGTAACGCCAGAAATCTTAATGCACCCATCAAATACAATACTCAGTAAATTGTTAACTGAATTCAAAAACAATTTAACTCATATTACATTACAGTTAGATTTTAGTTATAACGAAGCGAAGCATTTGCCTAAATTGATCAACCATATCAAACAAGATTATCCACAAATAAAAATTGGCATTATACTCGATGCGATGATTATAAATAGCGATGAAATCGTGCAGATTCGACACTTCATGTCTTTATTAGATGCTGATTTCTATTATATCAACCTAAATTTAATATCATTAGCAGAATTAATCTCACAAAAAGGCTTAAATACTCGTCAAAGCCTCGATTTAAAAGCCCTTATCGTATGGTTTCTACACAGTATTGGTTCTGATCATGCTAAGAAATTGATATTCAATCATATAACACATGCCGCAATAAAAAGTTTCTATCCCTGTGCTAAACAAGATACACATATCGCATTAACTGAATTTATCATTGAATTTAATCACCTTATTGGGGGTTTTGGTTATCCTTACTATTCTGATGACGATGACTGTATCATGTTATTCAATCAATATCAAAGTGCTATGCCAGTGGTTCATATTTACGGTTTGTTATTGCCTTATTACAACCAGCAAATTACTATACTGCCCTATGCTATCGTCACAAAAAACAAAACGCACTACCACATATTACTTTTCAACAATCATAGTGAATCAACACTTTCAGTTCATATTAATCATCATTTCATTAAGTCATTCCCAATACTTTCTAGTTTAATCAATAATGATTATGGTCTGATTAACAATTTAATACCCCAAAATATAAATCAAGCGCATTTAGATCAATCACTTTTAAAACAAATAAACAAAATGAACTATCCACGTTTAAAGTTAACAATGCATTATTTTAAAGATCCGTTGATTTTCAAACTAACAAAATCTACATTACTTAACATTATGATTTCTATCAATTAAATTCAAAAAGCGCCTAAGACATCAATTGATATCCTAGGCGCTTTTTGCATGACGTCAACTCAAATATCCCCTTTAAATCTCGTCATTTTTATACACTGTGGTAGCCCGTACCCAGTAATTTTAAATTTCAAAGAAAGCTTGCAGTTTCGCCAAATTTTCATCATTCAGTGTATATTGATCCTTAACGTGACCATGTTCTAAATGTAATATATCATCAGCACAAGATAATAATAACTCATAGTCGTGAGTAATCACTATAATGGTATGGCCTTTATTTGCTAGGCTATCGATGATGCCACTCATTTCTCGCATACGTTGACCATCTAAACCACTAGATGGTTCATCAAAAATAAGTATATCGCGATTGGTTTCTACAGCACTAGCAATAGCTAAACGTTGCTTTTCTCCTCCTGATAATGAGAGCGGATGCCGTTCAACATGCTGTGAAATGCCATAATATTGCAACCGTTCTTGAATGGTTTCGTTATCTAACTCAACATTACTTAAACGCAGTTCTTCATCAACACTTTCTGCAAATAGTTGGTTATTTACGTCTTGAAAAACCAAATAGACATTGTTCAATCTATGCCCTCGCTTCAATGTAATGTCATCATTATCAACGGTTCCCTTGAATTTACGTTCCACGCCTGTTAAGCATCGCGCAAATGTAGATTTCCCTGAGCCATTGTGTCCTATGACTGCTGTTACTTTACCTTTACTTAGTTCCACTTTAGGAATGTTAATTGATAAAGGCAGACTATTTTTATATTTAAATTTAAAATCCCTTAATGTTAATGTGCCCCATGTGCTATTGGAATGACGTTTAGGTTTCATTTTTTCTAAGTGTGTTGTTCTCAAACCTAACGTTGCTAACGTATCATGACTAAGCTTTTCAAAGGTAGCTTGGTCATAACTATTACTAATTCTGCCCTGATCCATTATGATAAAACAATCAACAACATCTATTAAATAATGCAATCGATGTTCAGCTATCATAATCGTTTTTCCTTCTCGTTTCCATATCTTTAACATCTTCCGCAGTTTGATGATTGTTTTGAAATCTAAATTTGATGAAGGTTCATCTAAAATAATGATATCGTGACCACTTACTTGAATCGTCGTACAAGCTATTAACTGTTTTTCTCCACCAGAAAGATTAAAAATCCCTCTATCTAGTAAATGTTTAATATTAAATTCATCAGCGCTATTAGCTATATGTGATTTAATTGTGATTGGATCCACACCATAATTTTCAGGCTCAAACGCAAGTTCACTTGTCGTGTTTAAACAGAAGAATTGAGACCGTGGATTTTGAAAGACTGAACCACTTGCTTGTGAAATTTCATAAATAGACTGTTTCGTAATATTTTTATGATTCACAAGGATACGACCTTCTATATCACCATGAAAGAAGTGTGGTATCGTACCGTTCAATAAGCGCGTCATGGTTGTTTTTCCACAGCCTGAGGCACCAGTTAAGCAAATAACCTCACCTTCATGAATCGTAAGGTTGATATCGTTCAATATTTTTTCGCCATTTTCATAATTAAATGATACATTTTCAAATTGAATCATATGTTAACCTCACAAAATATAGTAAATTATACATAAAAGTAGTGCACCAACTATGAATAACCAATCAAGCCAACGTATTTCCAACGACATAATAGAACTTCTTTTATGTGTCAAATTCAATCCACGTGTAATGGAAGCGATTGTTAATTCATTCCCTATTTTAATCACACTATTTAACAAAGGTACAACACGATACTCGATATATTGCATTGGCTTTTTAAACGCAAATCGTAAGGAAATCCCTCTCATTTTCATTGCATCTTTAATTGATGCTGATTCCATCCTGATCGTTGGTATAAATCTAAACATCACTGCAATGGGTATGGTCATTTTTCTGGATAACTTCATACGTTCCAAACCCAAAATAAGCACTTCTACTTGTGTTGTTTTAAATATATAGTACCCCATGACTAAAGCAGGTAAAAATCTAGTAATAATGCCAGAAGGTACAAACACGAGTAACGTTGCCACTTGGCTTTGTTCAATTGACACAAATGCCTCACCGTACCAAGCAGCTATGATAATCACCATACAGGTAAAGCCAATCTTATATTTTCCTATTAAGATCAATAATATGACAGGCATCAGCATTAATATCAATCTAATAAATATGCTAGGACCTGTCACCCCGCCGGTGAGTGAAATAAGTGAAATGATTAACATAAGTCCCATTTTTATCCTTGGATCAAAGTTAAATATATGGTTTTGACTTAATACTTGATTGTACATTTTATATAATACCTGCCCGTTTAAAATGCTTTTTCAAAATACCTTTAGCAATATATGCACCAATCCATGCACCAATTATTGTAGTGATAAGAATAACTGGAATCATACCAATAGAAAATAGCCCTTCAACTGTTGCTTCATAATCTGTACCATATTTATCTTGAATAAATGATAAATATGAATTTCTCATAAAATAAAACGGCAGTAAATTACCTATAGGCCAAAATGAGAAAATGATATAACCTATACTATTTAATTTCCAACTTTTATATTGACCCATCGCCATAACAACATCTGCAATCACAATCACTGGGATACTTAATATTAAAGCCATCCAAGGATGACCCATGATTGCTAATAATAAACTTACAACAATACCACAAATCGTTAATGCACCAAATTTCTGCGTTTTGGTAATAAGTAACATCACAGGAATGCCACCGATAAGCCCTATCATTGCCGGAAGTAGCAACATAAAAATGGGTATTATACCTAAAATACCTGGTGGTGCTATAAAAATGAAGTACACTGCTGTAAAGAGTCCTATATTAATTAAATCTTTAACATCTATTTTACTGTTTGTCATCGGTAACTCCCTCTTCACATAAATCTATAAGATACGCTATACATAAACTAATTTTCATTTCATTAATATATAAAAATCATTCTTTTCAAACATACTATAATTGAAAACCATTATCAATAAAATGAGTTTAAAAAAATAGTAAGCTTACTAATATATCATTAGCTCACTTACTATTATATATCAATTAGTATTTTAAAACTAAATGAGGTGTTTCAATTTTAAAGTTCTGTTTCAAATCTTTATCCTTCACTTTTTCTACAACGGATAGGTTATAAGTGAGTGTATCTTTCGTTGTTACAGATGTTAAATAACCATACGTAAACATATTAGGTAAGACTAACGCAGTCAGCCCTTCAGATAAAATATAATTAAATTCCAAACTACGTAATTGTATCGTCTGTTTATCTTTACTTTCAATCGCTAACATTTCATTTAATTTGTTGTTCGTTATATAAAATGATAGATTATCAAAGTCTTTCGTAAAATATGGTGTAAATCGATAATATTGATTATTATATTGGGAAATTGTGCTCGTTTCCTTATCATATGGGTACTTAACACGTTTATTTCCAATACGTTTTTCAATAGTCATATTATCCACGCGCATCTCTAGGTGTGCATCCCAGACTTTTTCTTTTATTAAATAAGGCATCAAATCTTGCAACGCTGCTTTAAACTTAAATCTCGTCTGATCATTCATTGTTAATGGTATATAAATGAATTCTTTTTTATTACGTGATAATAATTTAAGTTGAATCATTGAAGCCACATGATTGGGATTGATAATGGAACTAATAAATTCCAATTCTAACTCAAATCCTTGATCGTTAAATTCGAAATGTGACATTCTAATATCTGGTTTTACTAATTTATTGAAGACAAAATAAGGTTCGCCTTCATCAAATTGTATTTTCAACGCACCTTCTTGAGCACTGTAACTATGAAACTTCCCATTTTTATAACTTTCTTCAACCATTTGGTAATGCTTCATGTCTTTTAAGCGAGCATAATGTAACAACGGTTTGAATGAATCATTTACTAATTCATCCACTGCAGTAGGTACTTTTTGAATAAAATCACCTAACGCATCCATCCATGCTGCTTTTTTGTCATCTGCTATTTTAAGAGAAAAATTATTTGTCCTTGAAAATGAAAAATGTCTATCTATAAAGTAGCCTAGTACTTCATTTTTATTTTCTAATGGACTATTTAATATTTCTTCAGTAATTAATGACATCACTTTATAAAAATCTTCGGGTGAGACATATGCAGAACTCATATGTTCTCCCTCACGTTTAGTTGCATAATAGTAAGGTTTATCAGCAAGTACAGCGATGCGTTTAGCATTCACATATGCCTTCATTGTAAATAATTGATCTTCTGCACTTCTTAAATCCTCTGGAAATTCAATTGCGTGATCACGCAATAATGAGGTTCTATAAAATTTAGTTGGACTAAGTGTATAAATGATTCTAGAATTAGCTAATGTGACTGTATCGCTCGTTTCTTTAAACATCGATTTGGGAACACCACGACCATTAACGCCTTCCATTTTCACTAAGACAACATCTGCATGATTTTGATCAACAAATGCCGCCACATCTTTCAATGTCTCTTTATTAATATAATCATCTGAATCTACAAAAAACACATATTCACCTTGTGCCAATTGTAATGCCGTATTTCTAGGTTTACCTGGTCCACCTGAGTTTGATTCAAGTTGTTTGACCGTCAAATTTAATTTCTTTTTATAAGGCTCTACTACTTTTAAAGTATCGTCTGATGAACAATCATCTACTAAAATAACTTCAAAATCTTTTTTATCATAACTTTGATTGTCTAGACTGTTTAACAGCTCTGCTATATATTTTTCCGAATTATAACTCGGTACTATAATTGAGAATTTCATTATACTCCACCTTGTAAAAATGAGTTAAGTACAAATCAATATCAGTCGTTCGGCAAACGCAAATACACGGTTCCATGCTATAACTAAGCTGATGATATATTTTTGTAATTAACTCATTATGTTTTAATTAGTATGCTTATTTACTTAAATTAACTGCCAAAAACATTTCTTACTAAACGTTCACTTGAACGTCCATCTTGATATTTAAAATGTTTATCTAAAAATGGCTCAACCTTTTCAACTTCAAAGTCTTTTTGGTCCAATGCTACAATTAAATCGTTAAACGATTCAACGATTTTACCAGGTACAAACGTTTCATATGGTTCATAAAAATCACGTGATGTAATGTAATCTTCTAAATCAAATGCATAAAATAGCATCGGTCGTTTAAATACAGCAAATTCATATACGAGTGATGAATAATCACTAATTAAAATATCCGTAATAAATAAAATATCATTTACTTCTCTAAAATCAGAAACATCTACAAAATATTCTTGATACGCTCTAGGAATGTTTAATTTATTTTTAACAAATGGATGCATCTTGAATAACACAACGGCATTATTTTCACGACAGTAGCGTGCAAATCTTGCAAAATCAATTTTGAAAAAAGGATAATGTGCTGTATGATGTCCACTACCTCTAAACGTCGGCGCAAATAATATCACTTGCTTTCCTTTAACGATTGGCAATGCTTCTTCCATATCTGCAACAATTGCTTTTTCATAGTCTTGATCAAATAGTATATCTGTTCTTGGAACACCCGTTGGAATAATATTTTGTTCTTTAATCCCAAACGCCTCACCATAAAATGGAATATCCGTTTCTGATGATACAAATGCTTTCGTATAATTTCTGTGGTTAACAGAATTAAAGAACGGTCCACCTTTTTTACCAGTACGACTATAGCCTACTGTTTTAAATGCACCTACTGCATGCCAAACTTGGATGATTTCCTGACTCTTTCTAAATTTCACGGTATAAAGTAATGGATGGAAGTCATCTACAAAAATGTAGTCTGCTTTACCTAATAAATACGGAAATTTAAATTTATCAATAAAATTACGTCGCGCAGATATATTAGATTTAAACAATGCATGTATTTTATACTTTTTATCTAAATTTTGACGTAACATTTCATTGTAAACATATTCAAAATTACCTGACATTTCCGCTCTAGAATCAGAAGTAAACAGCACTGTGTTACCTTTTTTCAAATGGAAAAACTTCGTAATCTTAAATATAGATTGAAAGATGAAGTTACGTACATTAAACGAATATTTATTATATTTTAATTTAAGATTGGTAATCTTTTGCTTAATTGGATTCATTTTAGGCATAGGTGCCTTAAATATGATATTTAATACAAATTCGTTAACTTCACTCGAAATCATTGGTTTAACTGTGTACTCTGTTTTAGATGAATTACCTCCTTTTTTAAAGGTAAATGCAAAGTGTTCTAATAATAAATTGTTTTTGCCATTTTGCGTTGTTTCATCGCTATATTGTTCGAGTATTACTTCTTCTAATTCATAATTATTGGGGTCTAACAATGTTTCATTGATATTGGCAATGTAATCAAGGTCACTCTTATACACGATTAAGTACTCACCTGATGGTAGATAATTACCATCATCTAATATGGCAACATTAAAACGTGCCTTAAATTGATTGCCTTCTATTTTCACATCGTTAGCTTTTAGTTCTTTCGTTTCAGTCAAGTTTCTCAGTACAAAGTTTTTCTTATTTAGCTTTATATCTTCAACATGACCTTCAATAAATAATTGAATTCTTTCCCAATAAATATTATCAATTATTATTTTAGATTTACTCAATTTTAAAAAATCCTCTCTTCATCTAAGTTGAAAGCTTTTTTATTACTAATTAAAAGGCTAAAAAGCTTACAAATTTACATTGTCCATTTAATAACTGTTTTACCCCATGATGTCGATAAATCGGTTTCAAAGGCATTGACAGCATCGTTAATCGTTTTAACATCAAACTCATTTCCTTTAAGAAGTGCGAGCTTTTCTACAACATCTGGATTATTTTTATAAAATTCGGCAATTTCTCTAAAATCTTGTGCACCACTTCGACTACTACCAAACATCGTGAGTCCTTTTTCAAGTACTAGGCGTGTATTAACTTCAATTGGATATTCACTCACACCTAGTAGGCTAATCGTTCCTTCAGGTGATACCAAATCAATAATTTGATTCACTGCAGATTGGCTACCTTTTCCGCCTACACACTCAAAGGCATGATCAATCGTTACATCTTCAGGTACTTCGTCGATATGATGAATCTGTTCCACAAACGAAAAATGACTTAATTTATAATCTGTTTTACCAAAAACATATATCTTAGCTTCAGGATACAGCTTACTTAATAAAATCGCTGTTATATATCCTAAGTTACCATCTCCCCATACACCAAAACTATTTTTATTGGCAATGGATTTACGTTCAAATCTCTGTAATGCGTGCCAACTGACACTAACTAACTCTGAATAAGCAATTGTACTTAAATCTTCAATACTGTCATCTATTTCAACGACACGATCATGATCCATAAATACATAATCTTGCATAAAACCATCGAAGCCACTAGATCTAAATTTACTACTCGGTAAATAATTTTCTGCAATGACATCATCTTTTTCCACTGGTGTATTAGGAACCATGATGACCCTTGTACCAATTTTATATTCACCTTTACTGTCATAAACCACTTCTCCTACGCCTTCGTGAATTAGTGACATAGGTAATTTCTTTTTCAAAACTTTTTCATTTCTACTACCTGTATAATATCTTTGATCAGCAGCACATATAGATAAATATAGCGGTCTCACGATAACTTTGTTACTTTTAATATCTTCGTTATTATATGTTACTTCAAATTGTCTCGGCGCAACGAGTTGATAAACTTGATTAATCACTCAACATCCCACCTTTTATGATTGAGTTTGCCACTTTAAGATCATAAGGTGTCGTTATTTTAATGTTATATAATTCTCCCATTACCAATTTCACTTGTTTATCTGCTACGACTAGAATCTTACATGCATCTGTCATGATTTGTTTATCCGCATCAGACAAATCATTGTAGCTGTTTCTCAATAAATTTACGTTGAAAGATTGAGGTGTTTGTCCTTGATACATCTCACTTCTTACAGGTATCGATTGAATAGAATCCCCATCTGCAGATGTGATAATCGTATCCGTCGCAGTAATCACAGTATCTACTGCACCATATTTTAGAACACTTTCAATGTTTTCTTTAATGATTCTACGCGTTAAAAATGGTCGTACCGCATCATGCGTAATAATAACATCCTCATCAGAAATACCATTTTCTTTTTCTGCTGCACTTATAATATTCATAATGGTTTCATTTCGATCTGAACCACCTTGAACTACTTCGATTCTGTCATCAGTTATATGATGCTTACGTAGTGTATCTTTAGTGTGAGAAATCCATTTTTGAGGTGTAGCGATAAATATCTTATCGAATTCACTTGTTAATAAAAACTTCTCAACTGTATGTACTAAGATAGGTTTCCCATCTAAATCTAAAAATTGTTTTGGTAAGGGCACATTACCCATTCTTGAGCCGATGCCACCCGCTAGTATTCCCGCATAAATCATATACATTCCTCCATTAAAATGCTAAATTGTATTGTTTTCAAATATTTTCACGATTTATTTTTATGTTTAATTAACGCCATATATATACTCTGATTTTTGTTATAGATAAAAATATTATATTATAAGAACAATATTACCAATTATCACTTACTTTTTCTACTGATTACATGTTCACAGTGTTCGACTGTGCCCAAATCGATACTATTTTTTTAACAAGACTTTACAATCTCTCCCATTAACAGGATATTTGTGTCAAATTACACATAATGTGCGTTATTCAATTTTAATTTTTCAGAATATATTTACAATTCTAAATTTTCTTAGTATATTCATACGTATCAACGATTATTTAGGAGACGTCATAACGCATGCGCTATGGCAATAAGTAATCATTCACACTTAAAAATGCACTCGTAATAAATAAAGTGCCAATCATTATTTTCAATCCAAATCTGTATCCAACATTCGCAATATATTATTTTCAATCATTGGGAGGCACAAGTTATGAACAAATCAGAGCAACTTATAAATGAGGACAGTCAATACTTCGCAAAACCAGGACGCATCAAATATTATCCTTTGGCAATTTCTCATGGATATGGTGCAACACTCGTTGACGTCGAAGGCAATACCTATATTGATCTATTATCAAGTGCAAGTTCGCAGAATGTTGGACATGCACCTGAACAAGTCACTGAAGCAATCAAAGCGCAAGTAGACCAATTCATTCACTATACCCCTGCTTACATGTATCATGAACCCTTAGTTAAATTAGCAAAAAAATTATGTGAAATTTCACCAGGTCAATATGAAAAACGAGTACTATTTGGTCTATCTGGCTCAGATGCTAATGACGGTATTATCAAGCTAGCACGTGCTTATACTGGCCGACCTTATATCATTAGCTTTGTAAATGCATATCATGGTTCAACCTATGGCTCACTTTCAATGTCTGCGATTAGTTTAAATATGCGTAAACATTATGGCCCAATGTTGCCTGGTTTTTATCATATTCCATTTCCAGACAATTACCGTGGCATGTTTGGTAGTAATCAACCTAATACCGTTGCCGAATACTTAGCGCCACTTAAAGAAATGTTTGAAAAGTATGTGCCAGCAGATGAAGTTGCATGTATCATGATCGAGACAATACAAGGTGATGGTGGTTTACTTGAACCCGTAGACGGTTACTTTGAAGCTTTACAAGACTTGTGTAAAGCACATGGTATCTTGCTTGCTGTTGATGATATTCAACAAGGATTAGGGCGCACTGGTAGCTGGAGTTCTGTATCACATTATCATATCGAACCTGATTTAATTACATTCGGTAAATCATTGGCAGGTGGTTTACCTATGTCAGCCATCGTAGGACGTTCAGAAATCATGGATTATTTAGAAGCACCTGCGCATCTCTTTACCACAGGAGCTAATCCAGTAAGTTGTGAAGCAGCATTAGCAACCATTGCCATGATTGAAGATCAAAATTTATTACAAGCAAGTACAGATAAAGGTAACTATGTGCGCAAACGTATCGATGCATGGACAGAGCAATTCAACATTGTTGGTGACGTCAGAGGAAAAGGTTTATCCATTGGTATTGATATCGTTTCCGATAAAATTAATAAAACACGCGCTTCAGAAGCTGCACTAAAAATTTGTAATCGTTGCTTTGATAACGGTGTTGTCATTATTGCAGTGGCAGGCAACGTACTACGCTTTCAACCCCCACTTGTAATCACCTATGAACAGCTGGATACTGCGCTAAACGTTTTAGAAGCTGCGATATCAGATTTTGAGTCCGGTAAATTAGCTAACTATGATACTGCAGGTCAAGGTTGGTAACCATCTCATCGACATAGGCATTGTCAATGTTGATGCGTTTAAGTAACATTTGGACATTAGACTTTATATAACCTGCTCAATTGAGAAACAAGTCTGGGACACTAATATATGTCCCAGACTTGTTTTTTAGTTATTTATTATAATGCATACCCCTTTGTATGACGATGTGCGAATTATCTATTACCAACATCTTGTCCTATTTCTACTGTTTTATCATTTTTATTGTAAAGTGCAGCTTGGACACTACCAAAGTTTGGATCATTGCGTTTTTCTTCAATTTCGAATCCTAAACTCTTGAATATATCTACATCTTGTTTACTGGTTGCATTTTCATAGAATATTTTCCCACCATCATTGTAAAAACGTGGTTTATCGATTGACTTTTGAAGCGTACCATCGCCTCTTAAATAATCTACAAGTACTTCATTCAGCGTTGTTGGAATTTTATTACCACCAGGTGTGCCTATGCCCATATAATAATCAGGACCTACAACAATACTTGGTGCAGTGAATGATCTTGGTTCTTTGTGTTTACCACCATAGTTAGGGCTAGCGGGATTTGAAGAGAAGTTATTTAATGAGTTATTCATATAGAATCCCTCTTTCATAAATTTACCAGAACCAAAGAAACTCGCTAGTGTATTGGTTGTACTTGTTAATTTCCCATCTTTATCTATGACCACAAAGTGCGTTGTACTCGTATTATCAACATTGTTCGTATTAAAGTTACTGTTAAAGTTAACCTCGTTTAATCTACCGAGCAAGTAATCTTGAGATAAATACTCGTCATAATCTTCATCTTGCCCGTTAATGATATCTCTATTTCTATACATCAGTGCTCTAGATTTTAAAATACCTGTTATGTAATCTAGACGATTATCTGGTGCCGCTTGGTTATCCGTAGCTTCATCAATTTCCAAACCTTGAAGCATTAACGTACCACCAAGTGGGTTAGACGCAGAGTAAACTTTATTATTTAAGTAATCTGTACCTACAGGTTCTTTCTTCTCTGTTTTATAACTTTCAAAATCTTTTTCATTAATTTCATCATCTAATTGTTTAGAAACGCTTTTACCAATCTTATCATAGAAATAATCAGGCCCATTGTCTCTAATGCCTTTGATTGTAGAAGCTAAAGCTGGTTGTTTAACAACATCGCCTTCTCTTTTCGTTTGTTTGCCATCAAAGAAAGGTGAATTTCTATCGATGTCTGAACCGTATAATTTGAGACTTCGTTCGAGTTCTGAATCTACTTCAAAACCATCTTCAGCTAAAGGAATAACGTAATTCAGGATTTTCTTTTCATCCATTTTCCCTGCTTCTTTATGTGCATCATGTAATCCTCGAACAAAACCAGGCGTACCGATTTCATCCTTTTGTTTAAAATCAAATGACGAAATATCTTTATATTGCCATTGTTTAGGTGCTACATTCTCTTGACCATCATAAGATAGCATAGCACCACCGCCACCTAAACCAGATGAATGTGGTTCAGTTACAGCTAAAGCATAAGAAACGCCCATGGATGCGTCTACGGCGTTACCACCATCTTTTAAGATTTTTTCACCAACGCGCGTAGCAATTGGGTTGTTTGAAGCGACACCGTAATTTTTGTCTGATTTATCTTGACTATGATCAGCGATTTTATTCTCATATAAATCATCTTTATCATAATTATCTTTTTTCGTAATCATAAAAAAGAAAAATGAAATAATGATTGTTAGGAGTAATATTACGATGAGCGATTTCTTATTGTAAATACTCATACTTAAGCTCCTTTAGACAAATATTGGTGGTGAGAAGTCTCCAGCTCATTTTTTTCATATTGATCAAGACCTTCATTTGCTCTAGCAAACACAATTAAAAGAAAAATTACTAATACAATTGAAATGATTGTAATACTTACCCAATGTTGTTTAATGTTCATAAACGTAGCCTCCGTTTTCTTTTTTAAGATTCAAGTTTTTACCTTCTATATTATTCAATAACTTTCTTTCTTCTACTACATTTGGTGATGACTTTGTCACTTTACCACCCTGTGATTTAATTGGTGTAACCATAAATTTAGATTGTTTACCATTCCAAGTTTGTTGTACTGCTAGACCTTGTTTGTTTTTTGATAAGAAATCTTCAGATGTTGCATTGCCTAGACTATAAAAAATATCTGTATCTTTATATTTTTCAATTTCTTGAACAACCGAGTTATGACCAATAATCACATCAGCACCAGCATCAGATAATGAATGTGCGTATTCTCTTTGCCTAGTCGTCACTGAACGTTCATCGGTGATACCCCAATCAACATTCACAACTACAAAATCGTTATTCTCTTTAAGTTTTTTAATTAATGGTATATAAATATTGGGTTCTAAGCTGACGGATGTTGTATTTTTCAGTGTATCCGTATAATTTGATTCAACATCCGTAAATGAAACATTAGCAATCTTCTTACCTTTTATCGTTTGTTGTACCGTCTTACTATTGATCGGATTTGAACCATTTCCAGTAAGATAATTATATCCAGTTTGAGCTTCTACTGATTTCATAAAATCACGTGCCGTAATATTATCAGTGACTTGATTGATCACATTTAAACTTTTTATATTGAGTCCTTTCAAGAACAATACATTTTCCAAGTTTTTGGCTATGTTCGTTTTCCTATCATCTGAAAACTTTGTCATTTCTAAACTCGCAGTAGAATAATCACTTCCTTTTAAAATATCTTTAATTGAAGCAAAAGCATCATCAAGATTATTTTTTCTTATATGATTATTTAATTCAATGTTTCCTAGGTATGTCATACTGATCTCATTGGGGGCTTTTCCTATTGCTTTTACTGGTTCAATTTTTTGTGAAGCCATGGCAAATACTAAAAGTACCAACGCTATAACAAAGATAATACCGGTGTATATTGAATTCCTTTTTTTATGCCGCTTCGTCCACTTTAGTATGCGTTCTTCCATTGAAAATTTTTTAGAGTTCTTCATAATCCAAGCTCCTTACTAGTTGATAAAGCTGTAAAAGAATAAGATGACGTAAGTAATACATGTGAGTAACATACAAGTTGACAATGTAATAATGACACCTTGTTTTTGAATCGTATTAGCTATGATACCTGGTATTACAACACCAATACCTGACATCTCTACCATTTGAAATGGACTTAGCGGATAAATTAAATCAAACACAAATTTCAATACCATACCTGTTAGTATCATCGCGGCAAATTTTCTACGTCCGTACAGAATCACGATACGACTAATACCATGGTTCACGATGAAGTATGTAATACAACTAATAATCAGTACGGATAATAACATGATCGGCTGATCAAATATTAAAGCTAAATATCCTGGTACTACTAAACCAGCAGGACTGATACCAAATTTTTCGGCAAATATTAAACTTAATACGATGCCTACAAATAATGAAAAATATAACTCTGAACCTATCATATTATTTGATCCCTTCTATATACTCTGCTATTTGTTTACCTGGTCCGTGAATATTACCTACACAGAACATCAAGGCATTTTGAGATTCTTCATAAACTGCGCGTTCAACCTCTTTAATATCCTTGCCTTCAAAGTTCAAATATTTTTTATCAGGCAATCCTTTCATTACGTCCGTTACCATCTGCGTACTCTTTCCTGTACAAATCAAAGTATCGAATTCAACATCTGTAATAAAGTCTTCACAGAACTGTCTTGTTCTATCAATTCTGTCTGAACGACAATTTAATATAAGAACAATTTTGTTGTAAGGATAATTATAAGTTTCAACTTTGTTTAAAATTGCTTTTGTAGACTGCGGTTCATTGGCTGCAAATGCATTGACATAAACATTTGTTGAATGATTCGCATTATAGTATTTCACTTCAACCGCGCCGACATCTGGTGGTGCATTCAACATACCTTGTAAGGCAACTTCTCTGTTGATGCCAAGTGCCTCAGCTACACCCATTGCGATTGCAACATTGTCTGGAAAAACAATGTAACCGAATTTCCTTAAGAATGATTCAGGTACTTCTTCCTTATTAACAACGATCAATTTCGTCTTACGCCTTTTGGCTACTTTAGCGAAAAAGTCTGTGTAATCATCTTTCATAACAATAAGATGACCTTTATAAGGAATCGTCGCTGTAAATGCTTCAGCTACCTCGTCTAACGTAGGCCCTAAGACATCCATGTGATCCTCCATAACATTAACGATAACGCCAATGTTGGCCTTTACCAATTCTTTTTGGAAGGTTATCTGGTAATCAGGATTTACTGCCATACACTCATTTACGAGGGCATTTGCCTTTTGTTTAACAACCTTCTTTATAATGTCACGCTGTTCACCAATGTTAGCGCCTTGAGGTTTTCTGTAAACTGGATATTCTCTAGGTGTAAACCAATACATCATCCGAGCGTCTGTACCTGTTGTCTTGCCTATAACACGATACTGATCTTCACGTAAAATACTATAAATCAATCTTGTAATAGTTGATTTACCTCTAATACCATTTATATTGATACGAATAGGAATTTTTTCTAATCTGTCAGCATGCTGTCTTTTCTCAACAATTCCTAACCATAGAATCAAACCTACACAAATAACGATTAGTAGCAAATTTTGTCCCTCTTTTCACTTCAGACTATTAAATTTTATGTATATATTTAAAGGCAAAACATATGAGTTATAAGAGTCTAGGACAAAAATAGATGTCTGTCCCATTCCCACGCTTCACCATTCAATAAAGCCATCCTATCACGCAGTTATTGATTTAATATAAACTGTTTGAATTAAGTGTTAATTAAATGTAAATTCACATTTACATTGCATGTAAAATATATTGATTTCAATCAACGAATGCTATCATAACAATGTTTTAGTTTTTTTAAAAGTAAATATTTTTTTGGTTATTTTTCAAAAATATTTTTACTCAATCGAAACATTTTTCAGAAAACAAAAATATAATATTTACGACAACTTTACATGATATTAAAAATCAAATGTTATCTTGTATGTATTAAGACATATACTAATAAATGTTTAGGAGGCAGTTTATGAGTAAGTCAGTAAAATTAGTAGTTTCAATTT
Organism: Staphylococcus sp. GSSP0090; assembly: GCF_013391405.1. Classification (GTDB taxonomy): domain Bacteria; phylum Bacillota; class Bacilli; order Staphylococcales; family Staphylococcaceae; genus Staphylococcus. Next base: position 26,812 of record NZ_JACBFD010000040.1, on the reverse strand, counting down.
ATCTTGCAGTAGTTGCCATTATTTGTTGTAGCTATCTAATTATGATTTTAGTTGGTAGTTTTCAAGGGAATGATATGAGAGGTTCTGTGCTAGATACGGACAACTCAAAAAACATTGAAAATGTAGATTATATTAACAACACTTCAAAATCATCAGAATCCAATACATCAACTTCAGATAATATTCCAAAAAACTCACAATCAAGTATTGAAACAATTTCAAATAAACTGTCTTCTATGCAAGACGCTCACCTTCATACATGGTCTTTAGATAACTCAATATCTAAAAACCATGTATGATTTTTTTCGTTATATAACACATGGATTGAAAACCTACTTTTAAATAAATTAGTAATGCTTTTGAATATTTGTATTGAATCACCTCCAAAGGATGACAAGTGCTTCTGAACGTATCTGATACCAACTTCATTATTCAGTTAAAACCTAAAAATTATAATAAATTCAAAATATTCGGTATAATTAAGATGATTTACAGAATTTGTTTATTTATTGAAAAGGGGTTTTTAGTTATGAGTAAATTTACAGAAGCTGAAAAAGTTCAAATTCTAGAGGATTTAGTTGCGATTAAATCAGTTAATGACAATGAAATAGAAGTTTGTAATTATTTAAAAGACTTACTCTCGCAACATGGTATTGATGCTAAGATTGTTAAAATCAACGATACACGTGCAAATCTAGTCGCTGAAATTGGTGAATCGGGGCCAGTCCTAGGTATTTCAGGACATATGGATGTCGTTTCAGCCGGCGATATTAAAAAATGGAGATTTAACCCATTCAAATTAACTGAAGTTGATGGCAAACTACATGGTCGTGGTGCTGCAGATATGAAATCAGGTTTAGCAGCTTTAGTATTAAGCTTAATTGATATACATAATCAAGGCTTATTAGAATATGGTAGAATTCGTTTACTTGCGACCGCAGGTGAAGAGATTGTTGGTGAAGGTGCCAAAGCGTTTCAAGATCAAGGTTATATGACTGATGTATCAGCACTTGTCATCGCTGAACCTTCACAAGATCGAATCATATATGCGCATAAAGGTTCTATGGACATTCGCGTTATTTCAAGAGGTAAAGCGTCCCATAGTTCAATGCCACACCTTGGTTTCAATGCAATTTCACCACTTGTAAAATTTGTTTACAAAGCAGATGAAGGCTTTAAAAACTTTGACCAACGTAACGATTTATTAGGTAATGCGTTAATGAATGCAACTATTTTCAATGGCGGAAATCAAGTCAATTCTATTCCAGAACATGCAGAATCCGAATTCAATATCCGCACGATTCCAGAGCATGATAACGATCAATTCATCACTTATTTTAATGAAATTTTGAAACAAGTTGAAAATGATAAAACAGATATTGAAATTGACACTTATATGTCAAGACCACCCGTATATACCACAGGTGAAAATAAATTGGCTTCATTAGCACATGAATTAGGTGAAAAATATTTAAATTCAGATTTACCGCTTGAAGCGTCACCTGGTGTAACGGATGCATCCGATTTACTAGTCGATAAGGATGAAGACTTTTCATTCATTATGTACGGTCCGGGATTAATACATCAGGCACACCAAGTTGATGAATATGTTGAAAAAGACGTTTACCTTACATTTATAGATTTGTATACAGAATTTTTCCCTACTTATTTGAAAAACCTGAAATAATTTAGTAAGTAATATCCAAATTGCTTAGTTTTACTAGATCGCTCAAATAAAACCACGTATATTTATAAGTCACAGCAGCAATATACGCGCTACAAATTTTCACTTTACTCGTGTCTATTTTGTAACGCGTATATTTTTTCTCGTATAGATTTCTTATTTAACTATTTACGATGAAGTTCATTTATATGCTGATATTTTTGATATTGCTTTGGTGTCATACCATAACGTACTTTAAATACTTTGATAAAGTAACTCGTAGTTGAGAATCCACAAGCCATCGCTATTTCTGTAATAGTAGATCGTTTATCTTTATCGAGCACATATTTGCTTTGCTCTAATCTATATCGGAGAAGATATTCAAATGGCGTTTGTTTTACATATTTTTTAAATAACCTTATCGCTTCCGCTTCGCTTAAATACACACTTTGACTTAGATGACACAAAGTGATTTTATCTTGAAAATGTTTATGTATATAAGACATCATTTGCTTGACTCTATCATCAAAATAGTATGTTAATTCAGCTGGCTGCTGTTCCATATATTGTACAAGCCATTTCAGTATCTTATAAAAATAAAGCATGATATCCAGTTTAAAATGCATCGCTTGTTTTTGATAAATATTTCCAACACTTTCTATATCTGCGAGTAATTCACGTTGCCTCACATTTTTATGAGATAAATGTATGTAAGGTATCATTTCAGCTTGCTGAGATACATAACTTATATATTTATATTCCAGATAACTAGCAATATCTGGTATTTCAATGTTCCAGCAATAAAATTCACTTATATTTTCAAGTCCTTGTATCTCATGTACAATATTCGAATTAATGAAGATACCCTCACCTGTATTTAATACAATATTTTTGTCGCTAATGCGAATATTCAATGTACCATGTAGTACAAATACAAATTGCAATGCACTATGCCAATGTATAGGTATCTGTTCCATAAACGTGTGATCTAATTTTGTTTTTAATACAATATGTTGCCAATATTCATCTGGGTATCGAATGCGCTCTTCTCCATTATCTTCAATAACAATGCCTTTATACATAAGTCATCACCTCAATATATTGATAATTTTAAAGCATTTATTTGTATTATATCAACTATAAGTACGTTATATTTTAATATATTAATAAATTAAAGGTGATAAAATGAAACAACAATCTCGTTATCTCGGCATCATATTAGCGATATTAGGGGCATCTTTTTGGGGATTAGGTGGTACAGTTTCTGATTATTTATTTAAATATCAAGACATCGATATTAACTGGTATGTTACTGCTCGCCTCTTAATAAGTGGTTGCCTACTATTAATTATATTTAAAATACTTAATCCAAGACAGTCCATATTTATTGTATTTCGTCATATAACCAGCACAATACAGTTACTTATATTTTCAACTTTAGGTATGTTACTTGTCCAATATGCTTACATGGCATCCATTAATTATGGTAATGCTGCCGTTGCAACCTTACTACAATACATTGCACCTGTTTATATTATTTTGTGGTTTATCATACGTAAAAAAGAAACCTTTAAATTATTCGATTTTATCGCAATATTGTTAACACTTACAGGAACCTTCTTATTATTAACTAATGGTTCAATCGACAATCTGATGGTTTCAAGCTCAAGTATCATTTGGGGAATTATCTCTGGTTTATCCTTAGCCTTCTATACTATTTATGCTAATAAGCTATTATCCAAATTCCCAGCAATCTTAGTCGTTGGTTGGGCGATGCTCATATCCGGTATCTTAATGAATTTTAAAGCGCCTATTTGGCAATTCACTGTTTCTAATATGGATGTACAAGTGCTCATATATTTGGCGTTCGGTATTATTTTAGGTACGACAATGGCATTTTTCTTCTTTATTAAAAGTTTAAATTATTTGTCTGCCAAAGAAACCACCCTTTTTGGGACAATAGAACCGGTAATGGCTATTGTTGCAAGTGCACTCTGGTTAAAGGTTGTCTTTTTACCATTCCAACTATTAGGTATTGTACTTATTATTATTTTAATATTAGTCCTTTCATTAAAAAAAGATAAAGAAAGTTAAAATACCTTTGGAAATAAGCATCAAAGCACTGGCATGCCAAAAGTCATCGTCATTAAAAAGAACTCGTCCACAATATACGGACGAGTTCTTTTTCGATGCGCGCATCATTGCTAAATATTTAGCTAATCAATTTAATGCTTCTTGATAATTTTGTTAATTGTCTCGATAAATTGATCTTTTTCTGGTATTGGAAAAATAGGGTGTATGTGGAATAAATTATAACCTGGTATGAAATCATGTTGAATATGTTGAGCATTCAGCATATTGGATAATTTCACTGCGTCTGGATACAAGGTTTCTTTCGTTCCTATTGAAATGGTGATATGTCCAAGCCCTTCAAGATCGCCAAATATAGGGGATACACGCCAATCTGTCAAATCAAGCTCATTTGCCCACAATTTTATAAAATATTTACTACCTTCGATTGCAAGCATTGGATCAATTTTTTCATAAATCTTCGCTTCCGGGTTTGAAAATGTTGCGTCAAGTACGGGAGATAACAGTACAATGTTACTCGGTTGTACTAAGTTTAATGTTTTAATGTATTGTGCAAATGATAAAGCGATTTGACCACCTGCTGAGTCACCCATTATTGTGATTTGATGTGCATTTTCTACTTCCTTAAGTAGTTGCGCATAGAGTGTTTGTAATAGAGATAAAGTTTCTTTATATGTTGCATGTGGTACTTTAGGATAAATTGGCATAATTACTTTTGCATCTAACACTTCAGCCAGTGAATCTATAAAATCAAAATGATATTTCAATGGATTTTGGAACCAAGCACCACCATGAATATACAAAATGACTGGTTGTTGTCTATCATTGTGATCATTGACAACATATACTGTAGACCCTTCGATTGTGGTTGTCTGAACATTATTTTTGAAATAATAATCCGTTCCTTTATATATGCCTTTCGTTTCATCTTTTATCATGTCTAACGCTTGTTGCGCATTTTCGACATTTTCAAACGTACTTTTCATTTTTGTTGCTCTTAGGATGATTTCCTCTAAAAAGCTTTTATAACTTCGTTTTTCTTTAACTTTTGCATATATGTATGATGTAGCAACACCTATACCAACAATAGTAGCCAATTTTCTAATCATGTTGATATCCTCCTTGTTCTTTCTTATAAATATATTTTATAACAAATTGAACAATCGTTTTAATAAAAGGTATTATCTTATCTTTATTGTGTGTATATTATTTATTCATATCTTCATCTTATATATTACTCCGATGTGTGATTACCATATATTTTCCGAATTATTGTTTAAATCCTGATGTAGCATCATTGCCATATATAATTCATCAAAATAATGATTCTCCATAAAAACAGATTCATGCTTAATGCCCTCAATTTTAAAACCTAACTTTTCGTAAAAGCTTACTGCTGGTTTATTTGAAGTAATAACAGTTAATTCTAATCTTCTTAACCCTTTGCGTTTTGCCCATTTAATTGTTTCATTAAACATTTTCGTTGCTAAGCCTTGTTGATGAAATTCATTGATTAATCCCGTCACAATATAACCGATATGTCTCACTTTAGCTAATGTACTAATATGCACTGATAGATATCCTAATATTTGATTGTCATCTGTTTTAACACCTATGTAAAAATTTCTTTTGATATCTTCACTCAGCTTATCTTTATCAAAACTTCTTTCATCAGGTAAGTAAAGCATATATTGCGTTTCTTGATCTATCTTTTTCATACAATTATAAAGTGCTTGTGCTTCATTTGGACAGATTCTTTCTATACGCATAAACATCCCCCTTTAATGCTGTAAATTATCTTTATCATACATTACTTTTTACATTCGCGAAATATTTTATATAATTTCTCTCTTTTCAATTTAACACAATTCTTTTGATTAAAATTAAAAGCATACCCTATACCATATTGGTAAAGCGCATGCTTTGTTGTATCAACAATAGAATTGTGCCCATTTTTTAGTTCTTATTATAAATATTACTACTAGCTCATACTTTCATACATCAAAGTCAATTGATGTTCAAATTGTTGCATATCAATAAAACGACCTTGACGATGCATTTCTTTCCCATTAAAGTATATTAAATCTACAGGTACAGTAAATATAGATAATTCTCCTGCTATCTCTTCTACTTCACTTTGATTAATTATACCTAATGGCACTTCAGGAAACTCATTCACTATGCCTGAAATTTGAGGTAATACGGCATGGCATACACTACAATTGTCTCTCATGATATGAATGACCACAAGACTATGCTCTGAAATAAACTCGTGAAACGCTTCTATCGATGTTAATGTTTTTGGCATTTTGAACACCACCTCTACAACATAAATTGAACCCTATTATGTACTGTATTACTTAGGTCAATCAATGATTTTGCTCATTGTCGCATTGTACTTACAATTTTCACAATTATGCTTCACTTAAAATCGTTTGAAATACTTCCGGTAATCTTGTTACTTTTTTCTTCTGTAAATCAAAAAATGTACCACTTTGTTTACCTAGACAATGAATAGCATCCTTAGACTCAATTTCAAACTCAAATTCCCAACGTAATTTACTTGCTTTTACTAGATAACAACGCCCTACTGGGTGATCATGTATTGTAATGGGTGTTTTGTATTCTGCTTCCGTATGCATTAGAATAGGTGAAATTTGCTGATTCATCATATCCGAGTAAGGCATATATTGATTAATAAAATCTGTTCGTAAATCTTCAAACCATCTTATATATACGATATTACTCACGATGCCCATTGCATCGATATCATAACCATTCACTTCAATATTTCTTTCAGCTACTAATTTTCTTTCAGTCATAAATGTTTCGCTCCTCAAGCTCATATAATTTATCTATCAAATACATTATAAGTATTTACTGAGGAAATTGCATATGTTTCCGTTTAATATTCAGCATTTAAATAACATGACATTAATCTGTTAATGTATGATCAATTTGATGCAACATATTTTTCAAACGTAATCGTGTTGCTTGGGTGTAACCTTGTAGCCCACCTGTATGTACGAATAAAATATTTTCTTGATTATCATATGCGCCAGATTTAATTTCATGAACTAAGCCTTTAAAAGCTTTTCCAGTATATGTCGGGTCTAGTATGATGCCTTCTTTTTGTGCAATATCGATATAGAATGCTAATTCTTCATCCGTTGCTTTACCATAACCCAGACCAATATAAGCGTCGTTGATATTGATTGTATCGTATGACTGAATCGTTTCATCTAAGTTCTGAATGATCGCTATCACTTTATTTTTAAATGCATTCGCACTTTGGTCTACTGCATAACCTATAATTTGTGTAGCTGTCCTGTTGACCATGTGGCCATACCAAAGGCCGGCATAAGTACCTCCAGAACCAACAGCAACATTGATTGAATCAAAGTGTATTTTCATCTCATCTTGTTGCTTCATGATTTCATTATAAGCATTAACATAACCGTGTGTGCCTATCCAATCCGATGCACCTACCGGAATTAAAAATGGTGTTTTGCCTTGTCCTTCTAGCGTCTTATACAATTTATCCATCGCATCTTCTCTTGAACTTGTTGGTTCAATAATATGTATATGCGCACCTAACATGGCATCTAAAAATAGATTCCCTTCATATTCTGCCATGTCACCTCTTAGAACAAGATGACATGCTACATTATACTTAGCACATAAAGCAGCAGTGGCACGCGCATGGTTAGATGTAATCGCTCCAGTGGTTATAACTGTGTCATATCCATGATCTAACACATATTGAATGGTATACTCGAGTTTACGTACTTTATTACCCGATATTTCTGAGCCAGTATAATCATCTCGCTTAATATAAATATTTTTACCTAATGTCTCACTTAATTGCTCTAATTTTTGAATTGGTGTATTTAAATTGGCAATATTTAATTTATTATGTAACATCTGTTAGTCTCCTTATATAAATGTATATTCACTCGCAACTTATTTTCTGGGAAATACTTTTTATCTTTTTTAGTTACGGTTCAGTAATATAGTTCCCTTAAGCAATTATCTTTAACGACTATGAAGCATTTTTAAAAAGCCACTGGCACATTTGTTTAAAAGTTCCTTTTCAGCAATACATAACGATTCATATCTCTAAAGTGTGTACCATTAAACACATCTTCATAATCTGTTGCAACAAATGTAAACCCTGCTTTTTCAGCTACTTTATTACTCGCTATATTATTGACATCAGCTATAATGGTTAATTTATTTAGCGCTAACGTTTCGAAAGCATAATAACATAATTGTTTAACACATTTTGTAATAATCTGCTTCCCGGCGTATCCTTCTGCAATCCAATAGCCAATCTCTGCCTTATAATTCGCTTGATCAATATGATGTAAATCTATGGTACCAATCATTGTGTCTTCATAATAAATCATAAATAACCTAGCCTTATTCTCTGCATGCTGTTGTATCATCATTTTCAAATAGGCTTTTTCATCTTCTATTGTGACATCTTCTTTGATAAAATCTAAAAATGGAGATAAATGTGAAAAGTTATTTTTAATTAAATCATATAATGTTTCCGCCATGTTCAACTCTGGTGGGATTAGCGACACTTTTGGCATGACATTCAGTGCTGGTCTATAATTCATACATTCACCTGCGATCATTTATTTGTTATCTCTCATGATATTTATATTTTCAGAATATTTCAATACTTTAGACAAAATTAAATAGGAAGAAATCCGAAATCTATATAAGACTTCAAACTTCCTCCTATACACGTTTGGTGAACTCAAGTGTTTTATCTTAAGTTATATTAACTATTGTTCATCTATCACTTTCATGATTAATTGTTCTGATGATACCGTTTTGACATCTTCTATTGAAAGTTGTCTATCCTCTAAATTAGTAATCACTAATGGCGTTACAGTACTTGGCGCATTGGCTGCAATATAATCTAAATCAACTTGCATCAACACTTGCCCTTTACTGATTTTATCATCTGTTTCCACAAAACTTTCAAAACCTTCACCATTTAACTTAACTGTATCTATACCAATGTGTATCAATAACTCAAGACCTTGATCTGATTCTAGTCCAATGGCATGCTTTGTAGGGAAAATAGTTTTCACTGTACCATCGAATGGTGCAACAATTTTACCGTCTGTTGGAATAAAGCCAACACCATCACCCATCATTTTTTGTGCAAAGACTTGGTCTGGTACTTCAGATAATGGTATAAGCTCACCCTTACCTGGTGCATAGACATTTATTTCAGACGCACGTTCAATATGAACAACTTCTTCACTATCTTCTTCTGTAACTGTCGTCTCTTGAGGATTTGTAATTTCACCTTTCATAATTAACGACATATCATGTTTAATTTGATCTGATTTAGGGCCAAAAATAGCTTGCATATTGTTACCTACTTCAAGCACACCGGATGCACCTAATGCTTTTAACCCTGCCACATCAACTTTGTCTTTCTCTTTCACTTCGACACGCAATCTTGTAATACACGCATCTAAATGTTTAATATTTTCTTCTCCACCCATTGCTTTTAATACATTGAATGGAAGTTCACTTGCTGACGAATGCGTAAATTCTGCTTGTTTATCTTCGCGTCCTGGTGTTTTATATTTGAATTTTAAAATTAAGAATCGGAAAACAAAGTAATAAATGAATGCATACACAATACCTACAGGAATCACTAACCACCATTGTGTCTTGTTAGGTAAGACACCTAGTAGGACGTAGTCTATAAATCCTCCAGAGAAAGTATAGCCTAAATGCACATTTAATAAATATAAAATTAAGAATGATAAACCATCCAATATTGCATGCACAAAGAATAATACTGGCGCTACAAATAAGAATGAAAATTCTAACGGCTCTGTAATACCTGTTAAGAAAGAAGTTAAAGCTGCCGATCCCATTAAACCAGCTACGACTTTTTTATTTTCAGGCTTTGCCGTATGATAAATCGCTAAGGCTGCTGCAGGAAGACCAAACATCATAACAGGGAATTCACCTTGCATAAATTTACCGGCAGTTAATTTGCTACCTTCTTTGATTTGTTCAATAAAGATTCGTTGATCCCCATGAATAATTTCCCCGGCTGCATTTTTCCAAGCTCCAAATTCAAACCAGAATGGTGCGTGGAAGATATGATGTAATCCAAACGGTATCAATAATCGTTTAATAAATCCGAATAAGAACACTGCGACACCTGTATTTGAATCTAATAAACCTTCACTAAAAGCATTCAAACCTGTTTGAATACTCGGCCATATTAATGCCATTGGAAATGCGAGTATAAATGAAGTTGTTGCCATCATGATAGGCACAAATCGTTTACCCGCAAAGAAACCTAAGTAAGACGGTAATGATATATTATAGAATTTGTTATAACACCACGCTGCAAGTGCACCAATAATAATACCGCCAAATACGCCTGTTTGCAGTGTTGGGATACCTAACACACTTGCATATCCACTTGCCGCATCATTGACATTATCTGGTGTAACATGTAAAAAAGCGCCCATCGTTTTGTTCATAATAACGTAGCCGACAAATGCTGCAATCGCTGCAACACCATCTCCACCAGCTAAACCAATCGCGACACCCAAAGCAAAAATCATAGGTAAATTATCAAAAATACTACTTCCGGCACCCGCCATCATTTCAGCAACACTTTGCACACCACTATTTTGAATAAATGGCAGATAATGTTGGAGTTCTTCACCTTGAATTGCTGTACCAATTGCTAATAATAAACCGGCAGCAGGTAAAATAGCGACGGGTAACATTAAAGCTTTACCAATACGCTGAAGCTGTCCAAATAGCTTTTTAAACATATAAAAACATCCCTTCAAAAATTTGAATTTTCATCAAAACCATCAAAAAGCACACAAAAAAGGCATGAACAAACAGACTATCTCAGATAGTCATTGTGTTTGCTCATGCCTGCCTAACCAGTAACACGCAATTTGACGATTATTTTTTTATATTATATAACGCTTTCATTAAAGATACAATATCAAATTTAACATTTATTTTCTCTTTTTTAAAATTCAGCATAAAATCTCCTTACGCTTAGTAACCTACAATTAATGCAATCGACATACCAATACAACAGATAAGTACCCAGGTTAAAATAATCTTCCAAGCAAACTTCAACCATTGTGTATAAGTGATCTTACCTACTGCTAAAGCTCCCATTAAAATGGCAGATGTAGGGAATAACACATTACTAATAGCATCACCATACTGGAATGCTAGCACTGTAATTTGACGATTAATATCTAATAAATCTGATATAGGTACCATAAGGGGCATCGTCGTTAATGCTTGTCCTGACCCAGATGGAATAAAGAAATTTAGCATAAATTGTAATATAAACATTGCAATAATAACTAATGCTGACGGAACACCATTTAATAACGTCGTCATACCATAGACAATACTGTCTATGACTTGACCATTTTCTAATATTACAATAATGCCTTTAGCAAAACCTACAATCATTGCGCCAAACAAAATATCTTTCATACCATCAATCATCGCATCAAATGTACCATTTAAGCCGAGTCCGCCAATAAATCCAGCGAGTAAGCCTGCCAATATAAAATTCGCACTCATTTCATTGAATGACCAACCATAAGAAAAAATACCATAAACATTTAAGATAATGGCTAAAACGATTAAACCTAATCCCATTGCCTGTCGCTTTGTAAAACGAGATATCTCCATAGTCGTATCAACTTGTCCTTCAGACAGCTCTAATTCATAAACATAGCTTTTCGACTTATCTTGTTTAACTTTGTACCCATATAACATCACCGTTGTGATGGCAGCAATTAAGATAAATATATAAATGATAGAACGTAGTCCCCAACCGGAAAACATAGGTAATTCTGCTACAGTTTGAGCAACACCCACAGTAAATGGATTTAACATACCTCCTATAAAACCACTCGCTGCACCTAATATAACCATCGCAGCACCGGTGAGTGCATCATAGCCTAAAGTACGTGCAATGATAATCCCAATGGGTACAAAAATAATCGTTTCTTCGGCTAAACCAATCGAAAAACCTAATACCGAAAAAATAGTCATTGTTAATGGAATCATAAGTATTTTATATCTTCCTAACGATTGCATCGCCTTATTCACACCATTTTCAAAAGCGCCAGTTTTGTGAACAATGCCAAATGCACCACCTACTAAAAAGATATAAAATACGATTTCTCCACCACTCATCAAACCTTCTGGAATTGCACGAAAAATATCAAAAAACGCAACACCATGTTGTTGCACTTCTTCATAAGATCCAGGCACGACAATTGTTTGACCTGCTTTTTTCTCCCTTTCATATTCTCCAGCAGGAATTAAATAGGTTAATATGCTAGAAATAATGATGATTATGAGTAATAGTGCATATGTATGTGGTGTTTTTATACGCATATGCCAAAAACGATGTTTTCTCATATTTAAACTTCTCTCCCAACTATAAGCACACGATAACATGTTCATTTATTTAAAATTTGAATAAGTTTCATTGTTATATGATGTTATTTACATATATAATTATCAGAATATTGCGCTTACTCTATTATTCCATATTCTTCATTTTAATCAATACTTAAGTGAATAAAAGCGTAATCAACGATGATAAATATAGCTGTTTCATCAAATTATGACATAGGTACTATTATTTTTCAGAAAATACTCATAAAGTATAAAATGGCAGCAATTAAAAATAAAAGTGATATCAAGCATGATTTTCTCACATACACTATAAACATTGAACTTAAAAATAGCGCGTAGAACATAGATTCTATACTTTGACTAAAATGAGTTATCCCAATTAAATTGATGCTTGCTAAAATTAGAAATATCACTGATATGATACCAAATACGATTTCATAGCCTTTCCATTTAACATTTCCTCTCATATGTAGTCACACCTCTGAACATAATTTTACTATCATAACTATATTTACATAAAAAAATAAAATATGTAAACCACAACAAGTTTTAATAAAATTATATTTAGAAAAGGAATATAGCAAAAAAAATGGATTTAAGAAGCACTTTCCACTTCTTAAATCCATTTTTGATTATTCATATAAAAAGGCAATAACTAGATGATTCAGCTATTGAATACCTAGTTATCCACCTTACATCATTATTTTATATTAATAAATATATGCTCATTCTTAAATTTAGAAGAAACGTTTAACGGCTGTTGACATAGGAGGGATTTCATCTAAATCTAATTTTTTATCTTCTGTAATAGATCTATATGCCCATTTACCATAATTAATCGCTTCATCTTTAACAATTTTACCTGGTAATGGTGCAGCATTTGGATCAACATAAACATTTACGATGGTTGGTTTATCTTGAGACATCGCTTCTTCCACTACTTCATCAATTCTATTTGGATCTTTCAATGTGTAACCTACACCACCGCAACTTTCGGCAAATTGTGCTAAATCTATGTCAGTGAAATTAATTGCATATTCTAATTCGCCTGCAGCTTGTTGTTCATATTTAATGAATGATAATTCTTGGTTGTTTAATACAAAAATTGTCATTGGTAAATCATATTGAACCGCAGTTGCAAAATCTTGCATTACCATTTCGAAAGCGCCGTCACCAGCAATACCGACAACTTGGCGATTTGGGTAAGCACGTTTTGCTGCAATGGCACCTGGTAGTGCACAGCCCATTGTACCTAACCAACTAGAAACGATAAATTTGTTATTTACAGTTAGGTTTAAATAACGTGTAGACCATACTGTTGAAGTACCTACATCAATAGAGAAGATGGCATCATCTGTTCTAACTTGGTTAATGGCATCCATTAAACGTTCAGGACGTATAGGAGAACTGCTGTCTGCCATATCTTTTGCCATCCATGAATCCCAAGTTGCTTTTCTTTCAAGTGTTTTATTTAAGAAATCACGGTTTTTAACATGTTTTGCTGCATCTGTTAGTTGTTGTAATGCGAGTTTACTATCTCCAATGATGCCAGCATTTACGTCGAAACGGTGTCCAATATTTTCAGGGTTTGTATCAACTTGGATTGCCTTAATGTTTTTCTTAGGTAAATAATCTACATAAGGATAGTTCGTACCTACCATAATGAGTAAGTCTGCATCTTGAATCGTTTGATAAGATACTTTGGTACCAATCTTACCTAAATTACCTAAGTTATAAGGATGATCGTCTGCTAGAATACCTTTTGCAGGTAACGTAATGATTGTTGGAATTTTAAATGCTTCAATGAACTCACGTACTTCATCTTTCGCATGTTTCGCACCTGTACCAAGTAACATCACTGGACGTTTACTTTTATTGATTAATTTAGTTGCTTTTTTAATACTACGTGGTTTTGGTGCAACTCTTGCTGGAGGTGCAGTATCTACACCTTTGCTTGTAGTATCTTTTACTTTATTATTTAATAAATTGTTTGGAAGAATTAATACAGCCACACCTTTTTTCTCATAAGCTGTGCGTATCGCTTCATTCACGATACCAAAGATATCTTTATCATTTTCAGAAATTTGATGTTTATATACGGCTACGTCATCCACCATATGACTAATATCCGTTTCTTGGAAAGCTTTTGTACCTAATGCAGTACTATCTGTTTGTCCTGCTAAAATCAGTTGCGGTACGTTATCCATTTTTGCGTCATACATACCATTAAGTAAATGTACAACACCTGGACCACCAATACTAAGTGCGACACCAATTTTACCAGTTAATTTAGTATAACTTGCAGCAGCTAAACTACCTACTTCTTCATGGCGCACATGTACAAACTCAATATTATCTCTTTCCGTTCTTAAACTATCAACAACTGCATCTATTGAGTCACCTGGAATACCATAAATATGATCAATATCCCATGCTTGTAATGCTTTTACTAATGCTTCATTCGCTTTAATCTTGCCCATTATTAAAAACTCCCTTCATTTTTCAAATCAAACATAATTTTTTGCTTAAAGCTAAATTCTAATAGTTGTGGGGTAGTCAACTGAAAATTGCTCGTATCTTTTCAAATCATACTGTCGTTTTAAAATATTTATAAAAGTATATCCTAAATCTAACTACCACCAAATGATTGCTTTTTATGCTACCTATTTATTGTAGCCCACTACCTATATTAGTATAAAAATAAGATGAGTATTGGTAAAATGATTGAACTTAGTACTGCTGTTAAAATCATACCTATAGAACTAAAAGCACCAGTTTCTGAATCAATATCGAGTGCTTGCGCAGTACCAAATGCATGTGATGCATTACCATATGTCATCCCTTTTGCAATTGAAGTTTGAAATCTTCCGACTCTTAATAAATAAGCGCCTAGTATACTACCAATCAAGCCTGTCGTTATAATAAACATAACAGTAATTGTATCAATGCCGCCTAATTGATGTGACACTTCCATACCAACTGCTGCAGTCATTGATCTTGGCAACATTGTGACGATGGTTTCTTTTGAATAGCCAAATAATTTCAATATGCAATATACAAACATAAAGTTTAACATGACCGCCATGAACACACTGCTGAAAATGATACGGGCATATTGCAAAATTTTATGACGGTTTTGATAAAGTGGAAAAGCTAAGCATACCACCGTACAATTCAATAAATAATTAATCCATTTACCACCAAGCATGTAAGTTTTGTAATCTACTCTAAATAATAGTAATACAATAATGATACCAATAGAAGCTATAAGTGCTGGGTTCAAAAATGGTGTTTGGATTTTTTGTTGTAGCTTTTTTGCACCGATATACATTGCTATTGTCAAAATAACCATTATAATCGCTTCTAAAATCAACATCTAATTAACTCCATTCCCGTATCGCTTGTTTTTAACCATTTTTTCAGCTATAAACCCTGAAATTAAAGCAACACAACATGTACCTAATAAAATCATTGAGAAGAATAAAATAAAATTCAAATTAATCATTGGTACAACATCCATAATACCTACAACTGAAGGTACAAAGAAAAATACCATGGTTGTTAGGAAAAAATTGGACCCTTCACTTACCCATTTTGCTGGTATTACTTTTATTTGTAATAATAGGAAAAATAAGAATAACCCTACGATACTGCCTGCAATTGGTATATGCAGATATCGTTGAATCATACTACCTAAATAAGTAATTCCCATAATTACTAATGCTTGAATTAATATTGTCATTATCTTTTTTAAAAGTTGCAATAGCATCATCCCTTAATTGCATTTTCTACTTGCTTTCCTGATTACAATTTCTAGTATAGGACGATTATGCTTATAATAAAAATATTGATTTTTTATATAACCTATTACGTTTATGAATGAAAGCGGTTTGATTGATAATTTTTAATAATGACTCTTCTACATCTAATGATGTTCAAACAAACTATAAATAAAAGCTAAGCAGACATCTATTACAAAGTGAGATGTCTGCTTAGCTTTTATTATGTGTATACGGTATTATCTTTATAATCTTTCTTTCATAAAATCAATCCATTGTTTCGTCGCGTGACTTAGGTATTTATCTTTTTTCCAGATTACACCTAATTCCCATCGCATACCAGGATCTTCTAATGTTTTATTAATAAAACTACTATCTAATAAATGAACAATATTTTCAGGCAATATACTGACACCTAAATGAGCGTTCAATAAATTTTCAATAAAATTCCACTGCGAAATTTTAGAAATCATGTTAGGAATGAATCCAGCATTTTTTGCGACCTCAATAATTTTATCGTTCAAATAAAAATCTTCATTAAATAGTATAAAATCTTCATCTTTCAACATACGCATGTCCACATGCGACTCATTTGCTAAATGATGTTCTTTATTTAAAACTAATTTTAAATCTTCTTGATATAATGTCACTGAATGAAAGATGGACTGATCAACTGGCAATGTTGTAATCCCTATATCAATTTCATCATTAATTAATTGTGTTTCTATCATTTTCCCACCATTTTCGACGAGACTATAGGTAACATTAGGATATTTTTGATGAAATTCACCTAAAATATGAATGAATTTGTTCATATTCATTACTGCAGATAAACCTATACTGATATGCCCTGTTTCTAATCCCAACAAGCTATTGATTTCTTTCGGCACGTCATTATATAGCGTTAAGATTTCCTTACATTTTTTATAAAAGATCGAACCCGCATCTGTTAAGACAAGTTGTCGTTTACTACGATCAAACAATGGCATAGCTAATTCTTGTTCTAAATCTTTAATCGCTTTACTGATTGTCGGTTGAGCAATAAATAAATGTTTTGAAGCATTCGTCATACCTTTTTGGTCAACGACTTCAACAAAATATTTCATATGTTTAATGTCCATGTATTCACTCCTTTGCATATGTTTAATTATTACCATTCAGTATACGTTGAAATTTGAATAATTCAATCACGTTATAGGACTGAAATCAAAATGACGCTTAAGCCATCATCATTCTTTAGACTTTTCAACAAAAATGAATACAGAACCTAGATATTATCCAATTTACAGACAATTATAACATGTAAAGATTAAAATGATCTTTCGACATCAAAATTGCATATTTCTGCTTTATAACCGATGGATGTTTTCAAGTGTGATACGTTTTATCTATTTATGTTGTCTTATTGAGTTGATGATTGATTTCATCATCCTGATCACTCAATTTAACAATCTTAAATCCAATATAACCAAATATTATCGAAATGATAGGTACTGTATAATTTAATATCGCAAATGGTGCATACTCTATCACTGAAACACCTAAAGTCGATGCAATAAATACACCACACGTATTCCAAGGAACAAATACAGAGCTTAATGTACCACCATCTTCTAAGGCTCTCGATAGATTTTTAGGGTGTAGTTTTTTCTCCTTAAAAGTATTAACATACATACGGGAAGGAACGATAATCGATATGTATTGTTCTGAGCAAGTAATATTTGTGCCGATACATGATACGATAACGGATGCGATTAATGTGCCCGTAGACTTGGCAATTCTAAGTATTTGTGTAATTAAAGCCTTGAGCATACCTGAATACTCTAACACACCTCCAAATGTCATTGCTACGAGTGTTAAGGATATCGTATAGAACATAGATTCTAATCCACCACGGTTAAACAATTCATCTACGAGTTTATTACCCGACTCTATCGTATATCCAGTTTGTAGTGCAGTTAATGCTTCTGTAATTGTGCCACCTTGCACAAATATTTGTGCAAAAAAGCCAAGAACAATCCCCACACAAATGGCTGGTATCGCAGGTACTTTGAAGATAACTAAAATAATAACTAATAATGGTATTAATAATAGCCACGGTGTAATTAAAAAGTGGTTTTGCATCGTATCTAGAATATTATTAATATTTTTTGTATCAAAGTTTTTTGTTCCAAATCGTTGACCAATAATAAAGAATGCTACTAGTGAAATAATTAATGCAGGTATCGTTGTATAGAACATGTGTTTAATGTGCTCAAATAAATCGACGCCTGTTAGCCCAGAAGCTAAGTTCGTTGTATCAGAAAGTGGACTCATTTTATCACCAAAATACGCACCACAAATCACAGCACCAGCAACCATACCAGCTGAAATCCCCATGCTGATACCAATACCCATGGATGCTACGCCTACCGTTGCCATTGTTGACCAACTACTGCCAATCGCTAATGCAACAATACCACACAATATAATGACTACAACTAAAAAATAGCTTGGATCTATTAATTGCAATCCATAATAAATCATCGTTGCAACCACACCACTACCAATCCATGATCCGATGACTAACCCTACTAAGATAATGATAACGATTGCTGGTAAAGCGTGACGTATCCCCTTATACATCATTTCTTCAACTTCACTGAATTCATAACCATGCATCAAAATCACTAGAATAGCTACTGCTGTGCCAATTAATAATGGGATGTGGGGTTCTTTTTCAAGAACCGCAACGGTAATAAGCATCGCTACAATCATGGTTATTAAAGTAAATAGTGCTGCACTAAAGCCTAATGTCTTTTTTGATTTGCGTCTACTACTATTATTGTTTGTTTTTCTACCAAACATAATAGCCACCTCCTTTGTTAATAAAATCATACTCGAAAGCGGAAGCGCTTACAATAGTTTGCATATTATTTAATTATATATTTTAATTTTATTTTTATAATTACAAAAGGACAATTAATAATGCTTATTTATGATGATGACTTTTAAAGTCCCCCTTATTTAAAAGTCATATTACAGTTGTGTGGCATATATTTCTTTACTGTTAAAGTTATTTGTAATAATTGTTTATATTATTGTACTTTTCACTTCTCAACCTTATTATAAAAATATAATTTTAAAAACGTTTGGAGATATGTATGAATATTAAAAAGAAATTAGTAAATGTATTGCTTGCCACGACGCTATTCATGACGGGTACAGTCACTTTTCAATCTATGAACGAATCTCAAACTACAGAGGCTGCTGTTAACTATTATTATAAACACCAATGTACTTGGTATGCGTTTAAAAAACGTGCAAGTGTTGGCAAACCTGTACCAAACGGTTGGGGTAATGCCAAATATTGGTACAGCAAAGCAAAAAAAGCTGGGTATCGCGTAGGAAAAAAACCGGCAAAACGTGCTGTCATGCAATCAACGAGTGGCGCATACGGTCATGTAGCATATGTGGAGACCGTTTATAATAACGGCAGTATTAAAGTCTCAGAATATAATTATAACCGCCCTTTAGCATATGGAACGAGAATCCTAAGTAAATCCTCTGCAGCGAAATACAATTACATCTATTAGTTTCCATTAAAACTAAATACCTTCAAACCATATGTGATACATCACTATTTTAAATACTAACATCATGGCAGTGATTTAGACCGACGCCCTATGGGTACAGTACTAACCGAAGGCTATAGGTTAAGGCAATAAGCGCGGAAATCATGCATAAAAAACAGCCAACAAAATTCGGAGACACTGTCGGCTGCCAAAAATAAGCGTTTGAGACATCTATTCATGTCTTAAACGTTTATTTTATATATTAATGAAATTGGTAACTTCGATGACCTTTAGCAAATCCTTTCACGGTATAAATCCAAGAACCGCCATTATTTTCAATATCATTTGCACATATAATGAGTTGGTCTGTTCCGGGAATAAATGCTGGATGCGTTGATCTTAACATGTGTCCTTGGTCACGCCCTGGCATTAATATCTGACCAATAGGTGAACCCTTTTTGTTAAATACAAGCACTTTGCCTTGACCATACATAGCAACGTACAAATTATCGTCGCTATCAATACAACATGAGTCCGGACCTTCATGACCAGTGAAATAATACGGAATAGAAGCACCAAATGGCGCAATGGTTACACCATCATCTAATAAATCTATGCGATGTAAACGATTTGCATTTGTTTCTGTTACCCATAACGTTTTTTCATCTGTGCTTAAAGCCACGCCATTTGCAACTGCAAGATTCTGTATGACTGGCGTAACTGATTTAAAATCTGGAGATACATAGTAAACGCCGCCTTTAGGATTGGTAGAATAACCTCGGAAATCAGTAAAATAAAAGCCTCCCTTACTATCAAAAACCAGATCATCAATACAATATTCAGATTCAATATCCGAAACAACATCTTCAGCATTATTCCCATCAGCATCTACCATAAAGATACCTCCAGTACTTTCAAAATCTCCTAAATAACAAATAAACAGTCGACCATCTTTATGGATTTTGACGGCTGCAGGATTTTGTTTATGTGATTTAAATTGTTCGGTAACTTTTTTATCTGGTAAAGCTACATGAAAAATGGTACCTCCAAACACTTCACAAAGCAGTAAGTTACCTTCTCTATCAAAGCACAAACCTTCTAATTGTAAGCCTTGTTTAGATATTTCTAGCCAAGGTTCAGCAACGACTGTAGGTAATTGTTGTTCATGTGCTGGTATTGGTACGACACTATTCTCTCCATCTTTATATGTTAATACTGGTAATTCATTTGAATTCATAAAGTTCCACCCCTTTTTTAATAACTTATCTTCTTTATTATATGCAAAGCATTTCATAAAATAAATTGATTTCCTTAACCATACGTGTTTACTGGTTCTTTAAAAAATAATTAAAAAAATACCCCATTAACGATAAATTAAAATTTTTTCATTAATGGGATTTAAACTATACCAATTGACTAAATTGCATTCATACGCAATGTACTTATTGTTTTTGTAATCTCAACTCGTCTAATAATTGTTGTGCAACCGCAGTATTCGCTCTTGGTTGTGTTTTTAACATATCAGCAATTTGTGCAATTTCCTCACCTTGAGCACCTACAACAATGGCTAATGATTTATATTGTAAACTCATATGCCCTTGCTGAATACCTTCAGATACAAGTGCACGACAAGCAGCAAAGTTTTGTGCTAATCCAACTGCCGCAACAACATGACCGAGTTCTTGAGCGGACTCTACTTTCATTAAATCTAGAGATGCTTTCGCAATCGGTAACACTTTTGTACCTCCACCCACTGTTGCAAGCGTCATAGGTACTTCGATTGTTCCGACTAAAGTTTGTCTTTCTTCATCATATTTCCATGTGGCTAGACCACGATATTGACCATCTTTACTCGCATAAGCATGCGCCGTAGCTTCTGCACCTCTTGTATCGTTACCTGTTGCGAGTACAACTGCATGTATGCCGTTCATGACACCTTTATTATGCGTAGCTGCACGATGGATATCAACTTGCGCTAACACAGATGCACGTTCCATTCGCTTAGCAACCGCTTCGCCATCACGATCACCTTTAGACAGTGCATCAACTGTAATTTCACCTTGTACTTTTACTACAGAAGCAGTGGCATGGTTTGACAAGATGCTCATTAATATATCAACATCATTTAATTGATTTTTAAGATATGCTGTAATGCCTTCTAATATCGTATTTAACATATTAGCACCCATCGCATCTTTAGTGTCTACAGTTACTTTTAATGATAATAAACCTTCACTTGGAAAAGTATCGATCTCTATACTACGATAGCCGCCACCTCTTTCTATAATAGAAGGATAAGCTTCATCAGCAATTTGTTTAATTTGTGTTTCAAGGTTATAGATCTGTTGCGATAGTTTCTCGGTATTAGATACACCGTCAAAAACGATTTGACCAATCATTAGACGTTCACTAGAAACGACTTTAAATCCACCTGTCTGATTGACAAGTTTTGCACCGTAACTTGCCGCAGCTACTACAGATGGTTCTTCAACCATCATCGGTACCACGTAAGATTTATCATCTACTATAATTTCTGGCAATAAACCAACAGGTAATGTGCCTTGTCCAATGACATTTTCAATTAAACTATTCGCAATCTCTTCAGGAATTAAAGGATGATTTAACAAGGTCTGCTTGTTTTCTTCATTTAACCAACCCTTTTGAACGAGCTCGTTTAACTTATCTTCTCTTGATAAATGACGAAATGATTTATCCAGTCTTTCCATGATTAAACCTCTCTTTCTATAGCAATAGCAATACCTAAACCGCCGCCGATACACGCAGTAGCGATGCCTGTTTGTTTATTTTCTTGTGCTAAAATATTTACAAGTGTTGTAACTAAACGTGTACCACTTGCACCTATCGGATGCCCCAGAGCAATCGCGCCACCGTATAAATTGAGTTGATCTTCAGTGATTCCTAGATTTTTGCTTACTGGTATACTTTGTGCCGCAAATGCTTCTGTCATTTCGACCACATCAAAATCGCCTATCACTTTATGAGATTGGTTTAATAATTTTGTAACTGCGTGATATGGTGCATAACCCATTAATTCTGGATCACAACCTATTTCTGCATGTGCACCAACATATCCTAATATTTCATAACCATTTTCCTTAGCATAAACTTCATCCATTAAAATGATTGTTGAAGCACCATCATTAATACTTGAAGCGTTCCCACCTGTTACAGTACCATCTTCTTTAAAAATTGTTTTTAGTGTACTTAATTTTTCAACACTACTATTTCCACGAATACCTTCATCGGTAGTCATCCATTCTCCATTTACATCTTCTAAAGGTACAATTTCATTTTCAAATTTCTTAGCTTCTGTTGCTTGATGCGCCTTCATTTGTGATGCATTAGCAAACGCATCTTGCGCTTCACGTGACACATTATATTTTTCAGCAATTTTTTCTGCAGTGATGCCCATAGGTACATTCATGAATGCATCCGTAAGACCATCGTGCATAAAGCTATCCACAGGTGTTTCACTATCATTTAATACGAGTTGCGGTGCATTCGTCATACTTTCAACACCACCGACTGCTACGACTTTCGCTTCACCTAATTGTATGAGTTGTTTTCCTAAAATAATAGACTTCAATCCTGAACCACAGACTTCATTGATAGTCATTGCAGGTGTTGTATTAGGTACGCCAGCATGAATACCAATTTGACGCGCTGGATTCTGTCCATTACCTGCTTGTAATACATTTCCGTAAATGACTTGTTCAATATTTTTTGGATCTAAATTAATAGCTTTGATGGCTGCTTCCAAAGTTTTAGTGCCAAGTTCTACTGCTGAATACTGGCTTAACTTCCCTTTAAATCTCCCTATTGGTGTTCGTTTAGCACTTACAATTGCGATTTTATTCATGTTCATTCTCCTTTATGTCTCTTTTTCAAATCATTGTATTTTATTGTCGTGATTTGGTATGATACAATTGCTTATTTATATATAGAAAGGTGTCGATACGCTTTATGACAGTTGGTATTGATCAAATTAATTTTTATGTTCCAAGATTTTATGTAGATATGGCTAAACTTGCCGAATCACGTCAAGTAGATCCAAACAAATATTTATTAGGCATTGGCCAAACTGAAATGTCAGTGAGTCCAATGAGCCAAGACATCGTCTCAATGGGAGCTAATGCTGCCAAAGCGATTGTTACAGATGAAGATAAAAAACAAATTAGTATGGTTATTGTTGCAACTGAATCTGCTATTGATTCAGCTAAAGCATCTGCAGTGCAAATACATAATTTGCTAGGTATTCAACCATTTGCTCGTTGTATTGAAATGAAAGAAGCCTGCTATGCAGCCACACCTGCCATTCAATTAGCTAAAGATTATTTAGCACAACGCCCGGATGAGAAAGTGCTTGTTATTGCGAGTGATACTGCTCGTTATGGCTTACATTCTGGTGGCGAACCAACACAAGGTGCTGGTGCAGTTGCTATGATTATTTCACAAAATCCACGCATTCTTGAACTTAATGATGATGCTGTTGCATTTACAGAAGATGTCTATGATTTTTGGCGTCCAAGTGGTCAATCTTATCCACTCGTAGATGGCGCTTTATCTAAAGATGCTTATATTCATTCATTCCAAGAAAGCTGGAAAGAATATGCACGTCGTCATAACAAATCATTAGCTGATTTCAAATCTTTATGTTTCCATGTACCATTTACTAAAATGGGTAAAAAAGCACTTGATTCTATTTTAACAGATGATATTGATGCTGAAACAAAAGAACGTTTAACTTCAGGTTACGATGCAGCCACTTATTATAATCGTTACGTTGGTAATATTTATACTGGCTCACTTTACTTGAGTTTGATTTCTTTACTTGAAACACATGATTTATCTGCAAACGATACAATTGGCCTATTTAGTTACGGTTCTGGATCTGTTGGTGAATTCTTCAGTGGTACAATAGTTGAAGGTTTCCAAGATGCACTTGATATTCAAGGGCATAAAGATTTATTGAATCACCGTGAAGAAATTTCAGTTGAAACTTATGAATCATTCTTTAACCGTTTCGACAATTTAGAATTTGATCATGAAACTGAGTTAGAAAATGAAAAAAATAATATCTTCTATCTTGAAAGTATCAATGATCATATCCGTAATTATAATACCTTAAATTAGATTTTAAATCACTAAATCCTATCATACACAAGTGACATCTTTTAAATTGTCTTATTTATTATATTCATTTTAATCAAATGTCCATTGTTCGTTATGATTGTAAATTCAGCATCACTTTATTAACTATGAACGCTTCCATTCTTCAGCCTAACTGATGTAATGGGAAGCGTTTTTTATTCATTTAAAAATCCCCTCACAGCATTTAAACATGCTGTGAGGGGATAAAAGTTTAGTCATTATAAATATAAACTTAAATTTATTCGTGTTGCTTACTATTATCTTCTTGAATCATTTTTGTATATACTTCATTGCGTTTTTCATCTATATTCAATGTTAATCCTAAGGCTTTCCGCTCACGATTAGCATCTTTGTATAATGAGATCATCATCAAGAAAACAACAATGCTAAATGGCAGTGCTGAAATAATAGCTGCTGATTGTAAAGCATTTAAACCAGTATCTCCACCTGCTAACAATAGAACATATGCAATGGCTGCCAATGCTAAGCCCCAGACAATTTTTATGAAACCAGAAGGATTTAATGTACCATAAGCCGTTTGCATACCTAATACATATGTCGCAGAATCTGCAGACGTAATAAAGAATGAAGCAATCAATCCTAATGCTACAATTGATAATATAAACCCAAATGGTAGTTCATTAAAGATGCCAAACAATTGCGTTTCTGGGGGCATTTTTAAAATATTGGCATGTGATTGGCCAACTGTAATACCCGTAGCACCAAAAGCACTAAACCAAATAATACTGATCACTACTGGTACGCCCAAGACTGCAATGATGAATTCTCTTATACTTCTTCCTTTAGAAATTCTAGCAATGAATGTGCCTACAAACGGACTCCAACTCATCCACCAACCCCAGTAGTAAATTGTCCAAGATTGGAGCCATTCATTTTTCTGTTCGTTTAATGGTGCTACATCTAAACTATTAAATATAAGTGAATTTAAATAATCACCTGTGCCACTAGTCATCATATTGAGGATGAGTAACGTTGGTCCAACAACAAATATAACAAGTAATAATATCGCCGCTAGAACCATATTTAAATTGCTTAAGTATTGAATCCCCTTACTTAATCCACTCCATGCGCTATATAAAAACAATACAGTAACGATGGCGATAATAATTCCTTGCACTACAGAATTACTTGGTACACCAAATAAATAATGCAAACCACCATTAATTTGAATCGCACCGACACCTAAAGAAACAGCCACACCAATCACTGTTGCAAATACAGCAAGTATATCAACAATGTTACCGATAGGCCCATCAACCTTATTACCTAATATAGGTCTTAATGTTCTTGAGATTAGACCATTTTCACCTTTACGAAACTGAGAATAAGCAAGACCTAAAGCAACAATGCCGTATACCGCCCATGGATGAAATCCATAATCAATAAATGACGACTTAAAAGCTTCAGCCATAGCCGCTTTTGTTTCTGGATCCGCCGTTGGTGGCGCCATATAATGAGATATGGGTTCAGAAGCGCCATAAAACACTAATCCAATGCCCATACCAGCACTAAATAACATAGCCAGCCAAGAAACTGTTTTAAATTCTGGTTTATCCTGTGGCTTTCCTAACTTCAACTTTCCTATTGGACTAAATAATAAGAACACACAAAAACCTAATATCACAGTATAAAGTAGCATATAGTACCAACCAAATGTCTGTGATACCCAAGTGGATATATTGCCACTAACGGTACCGAATTGTTTCGGAAATACTGCACCCACAATCACAAGCAAGCCAATGACTGCTGTAGAATATAAAAATACGCTTGAAAATCCCTTTTTTTCCCTTAACAGAATACTCACCATCCCTAAATAATTAATATAAAGACGGTTAACACGATATCATACTGAGCTAATTAATCAACTCTATTCAGAAAAAATTTACATTAACTAAACAGAAAGTTGTGCGCTCACTATGGTTTCGATTGTATTACTGCTAAGCCTCACGGTTTCGTACTATGCTTAGGTCTATAAAAAGCATCCATATCTAATCTTTCCAATTTTAACAATGCGATTTTAGTATCTATGCCTCCACCGTAGCCAGTTAAACTGCCATCTTTCCCTA
>NZ_JACBFD010000004.1 GCF_013391405.1 Staphylococcus sp. GSSP0090 | reverse complement strand
AGAGCGTCGTATTGTTGCACAATCACTTAGAAATCATATCGTTGAAGAAATTCAAAACTTACAAATGAAAGATGCTAACTTAGAAATTTCATTCAAACCATTAGATGTACCTAATCGTGAAGGTATTGAATTTGTGGAGTTTTTAATCAGTCCTAATAAAGGAGAGCCACTTAAAAGCCTAAATAAAATCGCATCTGGTGGAGAATTATCCAGAATTATGTTGGCGCTTAAAACAATTTTCGTTAAAACAAGAGGACAAACAGCAATATTATTTGATGAAGTGGATTCTGGTGTTTCTGGTCAAGCTGCGCAAAAGATGGCTGAAAAAATGAAAGACCTAGCTACTTATATTCAAGTTATATGTATCTCACATTTACCACAAGTAGCTACGATGAGTGATCATCATTTATATATTAGTAAAGATACGTCGGATGATCGTACAACTACACATGTACAAGAATTATCTGGTGAAGAACGTGTAACAGAAATTGCTAGAATGATTTCAGGTGCGAGTGTTACTGATCTCACACGACAAAATGCAAAAGAAATGATTGAACAAAACCAACGCATTCGTGAATAGGCCAAGCATAGTTTCTTAATTGTTTATAAAATAAGAATGGGGTTGATTTTCATGCAATATCAACATTTAATTGAACCAAAAAAAGTGTTGAAAGGTAATGTAGCCATTTTATTTGCAAACGATGAAAAAATGTTATCTGTTGTTGTGGAAGCATTATCGTTAACAGATATTGATGTTTATCTCTATGATACACAAGACCCTACCGAAATTATCCGTTCATTTGATATTGAAGTACAGCGCTTGAATAGAATTCATATTCTAACATTTGAGAACGAACATAAATTATTTCAACAGTGTTCACGTGATTTATCAACTGGTAAAGTCACTTTACTAATGAAGGGTAATGTGACGTCTTCTACTGTATTATCATTTGTAATGAGCAATAAACATTTTATCGATTATAACGGCTTTTTAAATCATGTTGCATGTTTTGATATCCCAAATTATCACAAAACATTGATGTTAAGCGATATAGCTTTTAATATTAGTCCTACAATTGAAGAAAAGAAGCACATAATTAATAATTTATCAAAATTTGCTATGTTACTGGGTTATGAAAAATTTAAAATTGGTTTGCTCTCATCTGTTGACAAGCCAATTAAAAAAATACAATCTTCAATGGATTCTGAGAAATTAAAGCAAATTTATAGTCGGAATGAATCGGAATTTTTATTCGTCGATGGACCTTTAGCGCTTGATAATGCAATTAGTATGCAAAATGTGATTAAGAAAAATATTAAATCATCGGTTGCAGGTGATGCTGATGCTTTGCTCGTTTCACATATTGATGTTGGAAATGCTTTATTTAATTCATTCACTTATTTTGGAGAAGCACGTGTTGCTAGTTTAGTATTAGGTGCAAAATTCCCAATTGTTTTAACATCACGTTCAGATTCTAAACAAAATAAATTAGATTCATTACTTTTAGCGCTAAAAATGTTAAACTAACGTAATTTTTCCATTGTCGTTTCATATTATAATTTCCGAGATAGGTTATTAATTTTATAATCACTTAAATTGATGTAAAATATAAATGGATATCATAAATTGGCTAATATAATTTAGTCATATAAAAATCAACTTTAATTTATAGGGGCATTGCTCAATAATTTCATTCTGAAAGTATCGTGTTTCTTCATAAATCAATAAAGATGAAACTTCAGTTATGTTATTAAATTTTAGACAAGGATGACTCAAGTATTGATTTTGGACGTAGCCAGTGAGTTACTCAATTTTTTAAATATGGTATACACATATCGAAACTGAGTGGTATGATTGGTTATGGATTTAGATGAACATGAATTATCTTCATCTAGTTTTGAGAGTAATATGAGACAATGCACAATTGATTTCGATGCTTTTTAAATTACTAATAATTCTTTAATTAAATAATTGGTTAATGCTCAATACTCAATTATTTAATTAAAGACATCTTACAATATCACACCAAAGGAGATAGATCACTTTTTAAAAAGAAGGTGGTTTCATTAGTATGTTCAAAACAGCTGATTGAATCGTGTAATCAGGTTAATTGATAACTCATTCTAATGATAAATTAATTTTTGATATTAGAGTAAATTAAAATTGAAAACGCGTTACAAGACACATATCGCTATTTTCAAGACGAAATGAGCAAAATATTTATAAGTTACATAAAATTTAAAAATGCTATTTATAGAAAACAAGCCTATGTTTTTAAATTGCAATGATACCAATATATCCGGTTTTAAATGCATTAAAAACGATGGTACTAAAATTATTTTCAGTATTAGCAATAGCCGACATAGCTGAGGCTAATAGTTAGGAGCAAAAAAATGTCAGAGGAAAAATATGATTTAGTCATACTAGGTGGTGGCACAGCAGGTTATGTATCTGCAATTAGAGCGTCGCAGTTAGGGAAAAAAGTGGCACTTGTTGAGCAATCTCTTTTAGGTGGCACGTGTTTACATAAAGGGTGTATACCAACAAAAGCATTATTAAAATCGGCAGAAGTTATGAGAACTATATCGAATGCTGACGACTTTGGTGTTGATGTAGATAATTTCAAAATTAACTTTTCGCAAATGCAATCAAGAAAAAATGATATCGTAAATCGAATGTTCAATGGCGTAACGCATTTAATGGAACATAATAAAATTGACGTCTTTAATGGAACTGGACGTATTTTAGGACCATCGATATTTTCACCTCAAAGCGGAACAGTATCTGTAGAATTTGAAAATGGCGAATCAGAACTTATACCTAATAATAATGTACTTATTGCTACTGGATCACAACCAATGGCTTTACCATTTTTACCTTTTGATCATAATATCGTCTTATCTAGTGATGATATCTTAAAACTAGAAGCGCTACCACAATCATTAGCTATCATTGGCGGAGGCGTTATAGGTTTAGAATTTGCATCTTTAATGATTGATTTAGGTGTAGACATATCAGTCATAGAGGCCGGCGAACGCATTTTACCAACTGAAAGCAAATCTGTTGCGAATACACTGAAAAAAGAGTTAGTACAACGTGGTGTTAATTTTCATGAAAATACACAACTTGATGAATCTCAAATAGCAGTCAAAGCAACAGGCATTGATATTAAATTAGGTGGCGAAGCAACTCATTTTGATAAAGCGTTAGTTGCAATTGGACGGAAACCAAATACTGATGATATTGGATTAAATAATACAAAAATTAAACTATCAAATAGCAACCATATTATCGTCAATGAATTTCAACAAACAGAGGACAAACATATATATGCGGTCGGTGATTGTATTGGAAAGTTACAACTTGCACATGTAGGGTCTAAAGAAGGCATTACAGCCATTGAGCATATGTTTGATAAATCACCATTACCTTTAGATTATAATAAGATGCCAAAATGTGTATACACGTATCCAGAAGTAGCTAGTATTGGTCAAAACCTTGAACAAGCCAAAGCGGATAATATTAATGCAAAAGCTTTTAAAGTGCCGTTTAAAGCGATTGGTAAGGCGGTTATTGAAAATGTTACAAATCAAAATGGATTTTGTGAAATTGTAATCGATCAAGATAATGATACTGTACTAGGGCTAAATATGATTGGTCCTCACGTGACAGAATTAATAAACGAAGTATCATTAATGCAATTTATGAATGGATCCACTTTAGAGCTTGGATTAACAACGCATGCACATCCATCACTTTCAGAAGTGTTAATGGAACTAGGTCTAAAAGTTGAAAACAGATCGATTCACGTTTAATTAAGGAGGAAATAAGATGTTTGATTATAAATCGGTTGGACTTGAAGCGTCCGACTTACAAACTATGTATAAATGGATGGATTTAGGTCGCAAAATAGATGAACGTATGTGGCTATTAAATCGTGCGGGTAAGATTCCATTTGTCATTAGTTGCCAAGGACAAGAAGCTACTCAAATTGGAATGGCATATGCGATGCGTGAAGGCGATATATCTTCACCTTATTATAGAGACTTAGCATTCGTAACTTATATGGGTATGACCGCATTAGACTCCATGTTAGCCGCGTTTGGTAAACGTGATGATATCAACTCTGGTGGTAAACAGATGCCTTCTCATTTTGGGAAAAGAGAAAAAGGTATATTATCACAAAGTTCACCCGTTGGGACACAAATCGTACATGCCGTAGGTGCAGCTTTAGCTTTAAAAATGGATAAAAAACCAAATATTGCGATGGCAACTGTTGGTGAAGGTAGTTCGAACCAAGGAGATTTTCATGAAGGACTTAACTTTGCAGGTGTCCATAATCTACCTTTTATTTGCGTGATAGAAAATAACAAATATGCTATTTCAGTTCCAGATACTTTACAATATGGTGCTGAGAAACTATCTGATCGTGCTATAGGTTATGGCATGCATGGTGAACATGTCGATGGCAATGATCCAATTGCAATGTATAAAGTAATGAAAGAAGCACGTGAGCGTGCATTGAATGGTGAAGGTTCAACACTTATTGAAGCTATGTGTACTAGAATGACTGCGCACTCATCAGATGATGATGATAAGTATCGTACTCAAGAAGAACGCGATGCTTTAAAATCGTTAGACTGTAATCTTAAATTTAAAACATTTCTTCTTGAAGAAGGAATCATTGATGAAGCATGGTTAGATAAAGTTGAAACTGAAAATAAAGAAATCGTAAACCAAGCAACAAAAGAGGCTGAAAAGGCACCTTATCCATCTCCAGAAGAAACTTACACGCATGTTTACGAAGAAGGGAGCTCTATCAATGCCTAAATTAAGCTATTTAGAAGCCATTCAACAAGGATTAGATCAAGCAATGGCTAAAGATGATGACGTATTCGTATTAGGTGAAGATGTTGGTAAAAAAGGCGGTGTATTTGGTGTTACGTTAGGTTTACAGCAAAAATACGGTGAAGCACGTGTTTTAGACACACCTCTTGCCGAATCTAATATTGTTGGTACAAGTATTGGGGCAGCAATGTTAGGTAAACGACCGGTAGCTGAGATTCAATTCGCTGAATATATTTTACCAGCAACTAATCAAATTATGAGTGAAGCTGCAAAAATGAGATACCGTTCAAATAATGATTGGCATTGTCCGATAACAATTCGTTCTCCATTTGGTGGTGGTATACACGGTGCCCTTTACCATTCACAAAGTGTCGAATCTATTTTTGCAAATACACCAGGACTAACGATTGTTATTCCTTCAAATCCTTACGATGCAAAAGGGCTATTATTATCATCCATCGAATCTAATGATCCAGTTTTATATTTCGAACATAAAAAAGCCTATCGTTTATTAAAAGAAGAAGTCCCTGAATCATATTATACGGTGCCAATTGGTAAAGCAGATGTGAAACGTGAAGGCGATGATATAACCGTATTCACTTATGGACTTTGTGTGAATTATTGTATTCAAGCAGCTGACATGCTTGCTGAAGATGGTATAAATGTTGAAGTCGTTGATTTACGTACCGTGTATCCTTTAGACAAAGAAACAATTATTGAGAGAGCCAAATTAACAGGCAAAGTGTTATTAGTTACAGAAGATAATCTTGAAGGTAGCGTTATATCTGAAGTTGCGGCGATTATCGCAGAAAATTGTTTGTTTGATTTAGATGCACCCGTTATGAGACTTGCTGGACCTGATGTTCCTTCAATGCCTTT
The DNA here is from genome assembly GCF_013391405.1 of Staphylococcus sp. GSSP0090. Taxonomy (GTDB): domain Bacteria; phylum Bacillota; class Bacilli; order Staphylococcales; family Staphylococcaceae; genus Staphylococcus. The sequence continues at coordinate 28,517 of NZ_JACBFD010000004.1, read as the reverse complement.
TTCACCACCACTCGAAGATGAGTTTATGATAAATCCAGATAAGATAAAAATTAAAATGCGTGAACTCGCAGAATTTTAAGGAGGCACTATAATGGAAATAAAAATGCCTAAACTCGGTGAAAGTGTGCATGAAGGCACTATAGAACAGTGGTTAGTTTCAGTAGGCGATAAAGTTGAAGAATATGATCCTCTATGTGAAGTCATTACGGATAAGGTAACTGCAGAGGTTCCTTCTTCATACGCAGGCACGATTCGAGAAATTATCGTAAATGAGGGCACTACTGTTGCTGTTGATGAAGTGATATGTATTTTAGATGCAGATGACCAAACACTTGAATCAGATGAAGCAATGGTATCTCAAACAGAAGCGCGAGACAATACAACAAATGATGTAAATGACACAAATAACGTCAATGAAGTGTTAACAAATCAAACAACTACTGAACATAATAATGAAGCTAAAAATAATGGCCGTTATTCTCCAGTAGTATTTAAATTAGCTGCTGAAAATGATATTGATTTATCTCAAGTTCTTGGTACTGGCTTCGAAGGTCGTGTAACGAAAAAAGATATTGAAAAAGCAATCAAAGAAGGTACAAGTAAAACGACATCTCAAATCATTTCACCAAAAGATTCACCAAAAGTTACGAAACAAGCAGTATACAATGAACCATCGCCAGGTTCATCTATACCTGTTAATGGGGTTCGTAAACAAATCGCACAAAATATGGTTAATAGTGTAAATGAAATACCACATGCATGGATGATGGTGGAAGCAGATGCGACGAACTTAGTTAAAACACGCAATTATCATAAACAAAGTTTTAAAGAAAGTGAAGGATATAATTTAACATTCTTCGCATTTTTCGTAAAAGCTGTGGCTGAAGGATTAAAAGCCTATCCATTACTTAATAGTAGTTGGCAAGATTCAGAGATCGTTATGCACAAAGATGTAAATATTTCTATAGCTGTGGCAGATGAAGATAAATTATATGTACCTGTGATTAAAAATGCTGATGAAAAATCTATTAAAGGTATTGCTAGAGAAATAAATGAATTAGCACAAAAAGCTAGAAACAAAAAATTACGTTCTGAAGATATGCAAGGTGGTACATTTACTGTAAATAACACTGGAACATTTGGTTCAGTCTCATCTATGGGAATTATTAACCATCCACAAGCTGCAATATTACAAATTGAATCCGTAATTAAAAAACCTGTCGTTATTGATGATATGATTGCGATTCGTAATATGGTCAACTTATGTATTTCCATTGATCATCGTATCTTAGACGGATTACAAGCAGGTAGATTTATGAATTTCGTTAAAACACGTATAGAACAATATTCTATCGAGCATACAAGTATTTATTAATATCTTAAATGACTGTTGAACGATAACAAAGCGTACAATCATATGAAACTACATGTTATGTATCATATGATTGTATTTTTTATATCATTATATTGAATGACCAAGTACAATTGAAAAATAATTAATTAAATATCAGGAAATGATATAACATAACACACACAAGTTGAACTATGCGCTATATATTAGTAGAATAAAAGTATTAATACAGAAATGAAGGGTGAAGTTGATTATGGACTTAAATTTTGATTTATATATGACAGACGTTGTTAATCAAGCTAGAAACGAAATTGAAGAAGCTGGTTATGAACAATTAACGAGTGCAGATGAAGTGGATCATGTGTTGAAGCAAGAAGGAACGACTTTAGTAATGGTCAATTCTGTATGTGGTTGTGCAGGTGGTATTGCTAGACCAGCAGCAACACATGCGCTACATTATGATAAATTACCTGATCGCTTAGTAACAGTTTTTGCTGGTCAAGATAAGGAAGCAACACAACAAGCTAGAGATTATTTTGAGGGTTATGCACCATCAAGTCCTTCGTTCGCATTGATTAAAGATGGTAAAATAACTGAAATGATAGAAAGACATCAAATTGAAGGTCATGATGTGATGAATGTTATCACGCAATTACAAAATTTATTCGATCATTATTGTGTCGAAAAATAGAGGCGTAACAAATGACTAGTTTAAATCCCTATAGAATAGGATTTAGAACAATTAAGACTGCTGTTGGAATGGCGCTTGGAATCATTATTGCCAAATTAATTGGCCTAGATAATTTTGCTTCAAGCGCTATTTTAGTTGTTTTATGCATTAAACATACGAAAGTTCATTCACTACAAGCTATTGTATCTCGCTTTGTGTCTTGTTTCATGATATTAATATTCGGTTCCCTCGCATTCAGTCTTTTAGGACAACATGCGATTGTCTTAGGTATTATTGTATTATTTTTTATACCACTCACTGTCGTATTTAAAGTTCAAGAGGGCGTTGTAACAAGTTGCGTTATTTTGCTACACGTATTTAATGCAGCTACAATTGATTTACATTTATTTATAAATGAAATACTACTATTAGTGGTTGGACTAGGCATTGCATTTTTAATGAATAGTATTATGCCTAGTTTAGATAGTAATTTAAAACATTATAAACAACAAATTGAACAACAGTTCACGACAATTTTTGAAACATTTAGTGAAACATGTCAAAAACCAAATACTACAAACGACATTTCTTTCAAACAATTAAAATTTACAATTCGTAAAGCAAAATCTATTGCTTTTAGAGATGTTAAAAATCATTTTGTTAGAAACGAGAATTCTTATTATCATTATTTTGATATGAGAGAAGAACAATTAGAATTATTACGCCGCATGGCTTTAATTATAGAAAACATTGAAACTAAAGACTGTATGTTAACTAAGATTTCTAATTTGTTTGCCGAGGTCGCTACGAATGTAAATAGCAATGACTATACTGCATTACGATTGCATTCTTTATACGAAATAAGATTAGAACTTAATGAGGCAGAATTGCCAACAACACACGAGTCGTTCAGAACACGTGCAAGTCTGCTACAATTATTAACTGAATTAGAATCATATTTAGCTGTTAAATCACAATTTGGTTCATTAAGATTACACAGCGAGCAAAAAGCTGCTATTTAATAAGTAAAAGAAATAGAGTCTGAGACAAAAATAGATGTCTCAGACTCTTTCTCATTTAGGCAGTAGATGACTGAATTGAAAATGTAAAGTCTCACTGATTTAAAGAACTACTTTTTCATTTTATGAAAAATAGTAGTTCTTATACATAAGTTAAAGCTTATGTATACCACAGAAAAATTTTAGTGAGACTTATGCATAAGCTTCAGCTCAGGTAAACATTTCAATCCTAGTCATCCTTGCCGGGGTGGGACTACGAAATCTCTATTAGAAAATTGGATTTCTGTCCCACTCCCTGTTTCGTGATATTGAGTTATAGTCAACTTGGTTAACTATATGCTCAAATATGAAATTTCTATAGCTAAACGCCTATGTGATAGTAATTCAAATAAGATGTAACAGTACATTAACCTACTATTTCATACGATAAATGTCGCATGCTAAATCATCTTTCACTGAAAAGCTATCAATGCATTCGAAATTAATTGACTAATGGCACTACGCTCGTCAAGATCAATGCAAGCACGACAGCTATTAACATAATTACTATAATAACTCTTAAAACTTTATTATTATTCAAAATGATTCCTCCAACTTATATAATTTCATCTGTTTTATATCCATAATTATACACGCATAATTTATATATTTATATACATATTATATCATATGCAATCCACTTACGTTGAATCATATTAGTTTTACTGCTTTATATAATTCGTTAAACTAACTAATAAGACATAAAAATAGTAGATTGGGGCATTTTAAATGATTAATGAACAACGACTTTTAGACACATTCTTGGAATTAGTTCAAATCAATTCTGAAAGTGGTCAAGAACAAACGATTCAATCACATCTCAAATCACAATTTGAATCATTAGGCTTAATTGTAAAAGAAGATAATGCAAGCATAAACAAAAATCTCGGTGCTAATAACTTGATTTGTACTTTACCTGCTACATCAAATTCAACTGACATAGATAAAATATATTTTACCAGTCATATGGATACTGTTGTGCCTGGATTAAATATTAAACCTCAAATTAAAGATGATGGCTATATTTACTCTGATGGGACTACAATTCTCGGTGCTGATGACAAAGCTGGTTTAGCAGCTATTTTGGAATGTATTCATGTATTAACTGATCAAAATATACCTCATGGTCAAATCCAATTTGTTATTACTGTTGGCGAAGAATCTGGACTTGAAGGTGCTAAAGCGTTAGATCCTAATTTGCTAGATGCAGAATATGGTTATGCGATTGATGCTAGTGTGGATGTTGGTACGACTGTCACACATGCACCTACACAAATGAAAGTGAATGCTACAATTTATGGAAAGACCGCACATGCAAGTACACCAAGTAAAGGGATAAGTGCGATTAATATAGCTGCAAAAGCAGTCAGTGAAATGAAATTAGGGCAAATAGATGACTATACAACTGCAAATATCGGACGATTTGAAGGTGGTTCAGCTACCAACATTGTCGCTGATAAAGTAACACTTAAAGCAGAAGCACGTTCACATTCAGATGAAAGTATAGCATCTCAAGTTCAACATATGAAATCAGTATTTGAAGATACTGCGGAAAAATATGGTTGTACATCTGAAGTTGAAATTATTAAAAGTTACCCAGGTTTTAAAATTCATGATGAAGCTATTGTTACTAAAGTAGCGAAAGCAAGTGCAACTGCTTTAGGATTAAAACCTAATACTGTAATGGCAGGTGGTGGATCTGACGGTAATATCATTAACCAATTAGGAATACCTACTGTGATTTTAGGTGTAGGTTATGAAAACATTCATACAACAGAAGAACGCATGCCAATAAATGCTTTAAATTTATTATCTAAACAATTGCTTAAAATTGTAGAAAAAATTACTCAACAATCTGCAAACTGATTAAGTGATTATTATTATCGCTTTGTGATACAATGTACTAGAAAACTTTAATAAGAGAGGTTAGTTATAATGACACAACAAATTGGTGTAGTAGGTTTAGCCGTAATGGGTAAAAACCTTGCTTGGAATATTGAATCTCGTGGATATAGTGTTTCAGTATTTAACCGTTCTTCAGAAAAAACTGATGAAATGGTTAAAGAATCTGAAGGAAAAAACATACATCCAACTTACTCTATAGAAGAATTTGTTAATTCTCTAGAAAAACCCCGTAAAATTTTATTAATGGTTAAAGCTGGTCCTGCAACAGATGCAACAATCGATAGCTTATTACCATTATTAGACAATGATGATATCCTAATTGATGGCGGTAACACAAACTATCAAGATACTATCAGACGTAATAAAGCACTTGCTGAAAGTGGCGTAAACTTTATCGGAATGGGTGTATCAGGCGGAGAAGTTGGCGCGTTAACTGGTCCTTCATTAATGCCTGGTGGTCAAGAAGCTGCATTTGATAAAGTAAGTGATATATTAGAATCTATTTCTGCTAAAGCTGACGATGGCGCTGCATGCGTAGCTTACATTGGACCTAATGGTGCTGGGCACTATGTTAAAATGGTACACAATGGTATTGAATATGCAGATATGCAATTAATTGCTGAAAGTTATGCAATGATGAAAGACTTACTTGGCATGTCTCATGAAGAAATTTCAAAAACATTCAAAGATTGGAATGCAGGCGAATTATCAAGTTACCTCATTGAAATTACTGGAGATATCTTCACTAAATTAGATGATAACGCTGATGATGCTTTAGTAGAAAAAATACTAGATACTGCTGGTCAAAAAGGTACTGGTAAATGGACTTCAATTAATGCTTTAGAATTAGGTATTCCATTAACAATTATTACTGAATCAGTGTTTGCACGTTTCATTTCATCAATCAAAGAAGAACGTGTGAATGCTTCAAAACAATTAAATGGACCAAATGCTAAATTCGAAGGCAATAAAGATGAATTCTTAGAAAAAATACGTAAAGCACTTTATATGAGTAAAATTTGTTCTTATGCACAAGGTTTTGCTCAAATGAGAAAAGCAAGTGAAGATAACGAATGGAACCTTAAATTAGGCGAATTAGCTATGATTTGGCGTGAAGGTTGTATCATTCGTGCACAATTCTTACAAAAAATTAAAGAAGCTTATGATAATGATACAGAGTTACAAAATTTATTATTAGATCCATACTTCAAAGATATTGTAACAAACTATCAAGATGCATTACGTGACGTTGTCGCAACTGGTGTACAAAATGGTGTTCCAACGCCTGGTTTCTCTGCTAGTATTAACTATTACGATAGTTACCGTTCAGAAAACTTACCAGCTAACTTAATTCAAGCACAACGTGATTATTTTGGTGCGCATACTTATGAACGTAAAGACCGTGAAGGTGTGTTCCATACACAATGGATAGAAGAATAACTCGAACTTAAACATTCGAAAATATTCATTTATATCAAAGTCCGAAACATGATTGCTAAAATAATCATGTTCGGGCTTTTTTTATACCTTATGTTTTATAATAAGTTCTAGTTTTTGCGCAAACGTTTGCACAAATCTTTTGACTTTCCTCTGTATTTTCTTTATCCTTTATTTAAGCAAGAGAAAGCGCTTTATTATTTAATGAAGGATGTCATTGTATTGGTAACGATAAGAGATATTGCAAACGCAGCAAATGTTTCTCCTTCTACCGTTTCCCGTGTACTTAGTGGAAATCGCCGCATAAGTATAACCACGCGTGAAAGAGTTAAACAAATCATGGCTGATTTAAATTATCAACCTAACCATGCTGCGCGAACCCTCATAACAAAGAAATCGAAAACAATTGGTATTATTCAAAAGCAAGGTGATAAAGTAACAAGGCAAAATCCGTTTATTATAGAAGTATTATCTGGAATTTATACTGAATGTAAGCGCCATGACTATGCAACTATTTCTACAACAGGAGAACAAATTAATGAAATTCTAACTGAAGTTCAACAGATGATTCAGTCTCATGCAGTTGAAGGTTTTATTTTATTATATTCAAAGGAAAACGATGCGATTGCTAATTTGCTTAAACAACAGTCTGTTCCTTATGTGGTTATTGGTAAACCAATCAATCATGAAAAAATAGTACATATAGATAATGACAATATATTGGCAGCACAGCTATTGACGCGTTATTTAATCACTTTGGGTCATACATCATTTCAATTTTTAGCGGAGTTAGGTGATTATGAAGTCGTAAAAGATCGAATAACAGGTTACAAACGCGCATTAAAAGAAGCACATTTGAAACCAAATACGGTTTTTATAGAAATGAATCGGCAACAAATAATAAGTCACTTTAAAACACTTATCAATGAAAATACTTTGCCAACAATCGTAATTACTTCTGATACGATGCTTAACCAACTTGTATTGAGCGCATTATATGAATTGAAAATTGCTATACCAGAGGAAATACAAACTGCAACTTTTAATGACTCATATATATCTGCAAATGCAGCACCGCCACAGACTGCTGTAGATATTCAACCTCAATTATTAGGCAGAGCTGCAGGAGAAAGCATAATGGCACTAGTAAGTGGTAACCACATTGACGATTTGAATATCATTATACCAACGCATATTGTTAATCGTCGCTCAACACAAAAACTTTAAGGAGGCACAATAATGAATAGACAATGGTGGAAAGAAGCCGTAGCATATCAAGTTTATCCAAGAAGCTTTAATGACTCAAATCATGATGGTATTGGAGACTTACCAGGTGTTATAGAGAAGTTGGATTATTTAAAAGATTTAGGTATCGATGTTATATGGTTAAGTCCAATGTATAAATCACCAAATGATGATAATGGATATGATATTAGTGATTATAAAGATATTATGGATGAATTTGGAACGATGGATGATTTTAATCAATTACTTGAAGGGGTACATGAACGTGGCATGAAATTAATCTTGGATCTTGTCGTAAATCATACTTCTGATGAACATCCTTGGTTTATAGAATCAAAATCAAGTAAAGACAATCCCAAACGCGATTGGTATATATGGCAAAAGCCAAAAGCTGATGGTTCGGAACCAAATAATTGGGAAAGTATATTTAATGGTTCAACATGGGAATATGATGCGCAAACGCAAGAGTATTATTTTCATTTATTCAGTAAAAAGCAACCTGATTTAAACTGGGACAATCCAGCTGTGCGTGATGAAATATTTGCTATGATGAATTGGTGGTTCGAAAAAGGGATTGATGGTTTTAGAGTAGATGCCATCACTCATATTAAAAAATCATTTGAAGCTGGAGATTTACCTGTTCCAGAAGGTAAAACATATGCACCAGCATTTGATGTTGATATGAATCAACCTGGTATACAAACATGGTTGCAAGAAATGAAAGATAAGTCGCTGAGTCAATATAATATTATGACAGTAGGTGAGGCCAATGGCGTTAACCCAGATAATGCAGAGGAATGGGTGGGAGAACATAAAGGTAAATTCAATATGATCTTCCAGTTTGAGCATCTAGGATTATGGAACACGGGCGACGTAAAATTTGATGTAAAATCATACAAAGATATATTAAATCGATGGCAAAAGAAATTAGAAAATGTAGGTTGGAATGCATTATTTATAGAAAATCACGATCAACCTAGACGTGTTTCAACATGGGGAGATGACAAAACGTATTGGTATGAATCCGCAACAAGCCATGCAATTGTTTATTTCTTGCAACAAGGTACACCATTTATTTATCAAGGACAGGAAATAGGTATGACAAATTATCCATTTGAAAGTATTGAAACTTTTAATGATGTGGCAGTTGTTAATGAATATAATATAGTGAAAGCACAAAATGGTGATACAGCTGCACTATTAGAAAAACATAAAATGGAGAATAGAGATAATTCAAGAACACCTATGCAATGGAACCAGAATAAAAATGGTGGTTTTTCAGATCATGAACCTTGGTTCCCAGTAAATCCTAATTATCAACAAATTAATGTTGCTGAACAACAAGATAATCCCAATTCAATACTCAATTTTTATAAAACAATGATTCAATTGAAAAAATCTGATGATGTCTATACATATGGCACATTTGATCTTATAGATGCAGATAACGAGCAAGTATTCGCATATACAAGAACTTTAGATGATAAGCAAGTCTTAATAGTAGGTAATCTGACTAATCAAGTGTCATCTTTAAATATACCTGCTTATTTCTCTTACAACAGCGATGAAGTTTTAATTCATAACTATAAGGATCAACCTATCGACATGCATGCATTACGTCCTTTTGAAGCATTTGTAGTTGAAATAAAAAGTCATTAAAACAAGCCGAGACATGAAGATGTCTCGGCTTTAATCGTCCCACAAATAGTATATAAATAACGTGAAAATTTTAAAATTATTAAATTTTTAATAATTCGTTTCATCATAATCTAAGTACTGTTCTTGGTCTACAGGCATCCATAATTGAATTTTACTAAATGGATCATCAAATGATATATCAAAAGGATATACCTCAACATATAGACTATTATGTTCATAAGGTAAAGTCATTTGTAAGCTTGTTTCAATATAATACCACGCCTCATTAACAACATAGTCTAATTCACCTTGGAGGTTGAATTTTGCATATTGTCTTTCTGGTAGGTATCTACTTTCTAAATGCGCAGGATAACGTTCACTAGGTACACCAACAAATATTTCCATACCTTCATCTAGTGGACAATTGACTACAAAAAGTTCATGTGGACTTATATCATTATATCGTTGTAACTCCTTAATTTTACCATCTTCCATTAAGTCCTCGAGAAAATCGGGGACTTTAAAAGGATTTTCTAGATGCGCTGAATCTATAAACTGTGCATAACCAACCAAAGATATACCTTCTGTATCTTCTAAACGATATGCATTGGGTGGTTTTTCTGTTGTCGTTAATTTAATATATAGACGTGGTTGTATCTTTAGCTCATCACGTTTTGTGTTGACTTGAATAGGTGAAACACCGTGAAAATCACTGAAGTCATTTGCAAAAGCATTTGTATCATTGTAATGATATTTTTTAGCAATATCCATTAATCGACTAGATCCACTTATAATTTCTTTCGCGGCTAAAGTCATTCTACGAGACCTAGCATACTCTGTCGGAGATTGACCAACAATCATTTTAAACGATTGATCGAGATGATATGGTGAAAGACCAACGTAATCGCTGAGTGCTTGCAAATGAAAAGGCACTAATAAATGATCTTCTATATAAACAATTGCCTGTTGTATTTGCTTGATAACGTCCAAAACTTTCACTCCTAAACTAGATTTTCCGTTTAATTAACAAACCGTCAACTATTGATAGGGCACAAACCCAAAATATTTATAACCACTGTTTCATTAAAGTAATTAATGATATTCATCTGATGGTACATCAAATAAATAAAGCAATCGTGGTTTTACAAGACTTATAATTAAATCATTACATGACATAAATCGTTTTTTACTGATTAAGTATATTCTACATCATTTTCATTGCACTTACATCTTAAAAATATTAAATAGGGTAAAATGTAAATAACTTATTGGAAATTCACTTTTTTAACTCAATAGCTTAAATAATAACATAAAAAATAGAGAACAAAAAAGCATCAACATTGTTATAAAACAAATGTTGATGCTCATATGATTAGCTATATTATTTAATGAATATCGTCCCACCATTTGAAACCATCTCTACTTAATAATAAATCACTATCAAGTGGACCATTGGATCCTGATTCATAGTTAGGGAACTCTGGTTCATTTTGATTCCATTCTTCTTGAATTGCATCTACAAATTTCCAAGTAGATTTTAATTCTTCCCAATGTGTAAAGTTTGTAGCATCACCATTTAAACAATCAAACAATAAGTTTTCATATGCATCGACAGTATTCATCTTGTCCTGTGCACTCATTGCATATGATAATTGAACAGGCTCTGTCTCAATACCTTGTACATTTTTCTTAGCATTTAAGTGTAGTGATACGCCTTCATTAGGTTGAATGTTGATAACAAGTAAGTTAGAGTCTAATTTTTTTTCAGTTTCATAATACAAGTTCATCGGTACTTCTTTAAATTCAACAACAACTTGTATCGTTTTACTCTTCATACGCTTACCAGTTCTAATATAGAATGGCACGCCTGCCCATCTAAAGTTATCAATCGTTAATTTACCTGCTACAAAAGTAGGTGTAGTTGAATCTTCAGCAACACGATCTTCATCTCTATATTTTGGTACTTTTTGGCCTTCGATGACACCTTCATCATATTGACCACGGACGAAGTTTTGTCTAACTTCTTCAGGTTCTAATTTTCTTAATGATTTAAGTGCTTTTACTTTTTCTGCTCTAATGTCTTCACTGTGTAAACTGATAGGTGCTTCCATAGCGAGTAGGGCAACCATTTGCAACATATGGTTTTGTACCATATCTTTTAATGCACCGCTTGATTCATAATAGCCACCTCTATCTTCTACACCTAATACTTCAGACGATGTTACTTGGATGTTTGAAATATATTTGTTATTCCACAGTGGTTCGAACATTGCATTCGCAAAACGTAACACTTCAATATTTTGTACCATATCTTTACCTAAGTAATGATCAATACGATAAATTTCTTCTTCTTTAAAAGAACGACGTAATTGCTCATTTAAATCTTCAGCAGATTCTAAATCAGAGCCAAATGGTTTTTCAATGACTAATCGTTTGAAACCAGTAGTATCTGTTAATCCAGATGATTTTAAATAGTCAGAAATTACACCAAAGAATTTTGGTGCCATAGCTAAATAGAATAATCTATTACCATTTAAATTGAATTCAGTGTCTAGCTTATTACTAACTTCTAGTAATGATTGGTAGCTTGCTTCGTCACTTACATCGTGTTTATGATAAAATACATGTTCCATAAATTTATCAAGATGTTTGGTATCTTTAACATGTTCTTGAATAGATGACTTCACTTGGCTACGGAAATCATCATTTGTTAACTCTCTTCTACCAATACCAATTATAGCAACCTGTTCATTTAAATTTTCTTGTTGATATAGATGAAACAATGATGGAAATAATTTTCTGTGACTTAAATCACCCGTTGCTCCAAAAATTGTTATTAAGCATGGAATGTCTTTATTTTTAGTATTCAAGATCAAAACCTCAATTCTTTTTATAAATCTCTTTACATTATAAAACAATAATCTGTATTGTTCATACCTTTTTGCTTGAGTGAAGAAAATTTTAATATATTTTTTATTCTTTTCTGTGATAAAATGTGAACAAGAAGAGGAGGCATATGCATGGAAATCACATTTTTTGGTACGAGTGCTGGTCTACCAACAAAAGAAAGAAATACACAAGCTATCGCATTAAACTTGGAGCCATATTCTAATAATATCTGGCTTTTTGATGTCGGTGAAGGTACGCAACATCAAATATTGCATCATTCTATTAAATTAGGTAAGGTAGATCACATATTTATAACGCATATGCATGGCGACCATATTTTTGGATTACCAGGATTATTAACGAGTAGATCGTTTCAGGGCGGTGAAGGTAAGCCGCTGACAGTCATTGGGCCTAAAGGTATTAAAGCATATGTAGAAACCACTTTAAGTTTATCTGAGTCTAAATTAAATTATCCAATTACATATATAGAAATTGAAAATCAACTATCTTATCAAAATAATGGTTTTAATGTAGAAGCACGTATGCTAAATCACGGTATACCTTCTTTTGGATATCGTATTGAAGCACCCTATACATCAGGGAAAATTGATGTTTCCGCACTTAAAGAAATTGGTTTAGAACCTGGGCCTAAATATCAAGACGTAAAAAATAATGAAACATTTGAGTATAATGGCATTATTTATAATTCGAATGATTTTAAAGGGGATGCTGTAAAAGGGCCAGTTATTGCTATATTTGGTGATACAATGCCATGTGAAAATGAGGAAATCATAGCTGATCATGCTAATGTTATGGTTCATGAAAGTACTTATATAGAAGGTGATAAATCATTAGCAAACAATTATCATCATAGCCACATTGAAGATGTATTTTCATTAATAGAAAATGCACACGTAGATTATAGCTTGATTACACATATGAGTAATCGCTATACAATAGAAGAAGTTGAAATGATTAGCCAATCGCTGAAATCACTTCCCACAACACCTCCATTTAAATTTGTAAAAGATTTTGATTCATGGTCGTTTTAAAATATTTTTCAATATTGAAATTGAAATAGCTTAGCATACATTAAAAAACCCCATTAAAGTGAGTACTTTAATGGGGTTTATACTTTGATATATCAGTCTTTCTTTGAGTAATGTTACAAAATATTATTTATTAATCTTCATCTTGACTTGAAAGTTCAACGCTACGATTCACTGCAGCTCTCAAACAATCCTCAAAAACACTTTCCAAATCATGTTGAGAAAGTGCATTTAACCCTGCCTGAGTTGTACCACCTTTGGATGTAATATTTTTTCTGAGTTGTTCCATACTTAATTCAGAACGTTCAATCATTTTACTTGTTCCAATAATTAAGTTACGAATCGATTCTTCTACTTGTGCTTTTTCCAAACCTAAACGTGTACCAGCAGTAACATATTGTTCGAACACATGGTATAAAAATGCTGGACCGCTTCCTGTAATTGCAGTCACTTGATGTAGATTATCCTCAGGAACCTCTATGGCAGAACCAAAGGCATTGATTAATTCATCAACTTCATCTTTAGAATTCGGACCAAAATTACTAGAAAAACTTATTCCAGTGACTGAATGGCCTACATGTGCATTCGTATTAGGCATAATACGGGCAATTGGATTGTCGGCCTCTAATTTCTCTCGTATATAACTAATGGGTAAACCAGCCATTATAGAGATGAATTTATTTTTATCAGTTATGAATGGTTTAATTCTTTCAGCTAATGCTTCAAAATCATAAGGTTTAGTTCCTAAAAATACGTAATCTGCTCCTTTTAATAACGCTTCATCATCATAACTATAATTAACACCTAATTTTTCTGCATATTCTTTAAGCGCAACTTCATTAGAACGATTTGTTAAATAAATATCGTTAGAATCTATCACTTTAGAATTAACGATACCTGTAAAAATTGCATGTGCCATATTACCAGCACCATAAAATACTAGTTTCATGTGAACATTTCACTTCCTCTAAGTTTTTATGTTTCATTTATGTATTTATAGTAACATAGTTTCATCATATGACTAATATTTCTATAATAAATGACATAACATGATGACTTCATTTATACTATCCATATAATAAAAAAGGGTAGGGATACATATGATAGGTAGACATTATGTGGTAACAGGTGGTTCAAGTGGTTTAGGTAAATCTATATTGGACATACTATTACAAAAGCAAGTCTATGTGACTGCACTTGTGCGCGATGTTAATAAACTAAAGCCGCTTCAATTAAAATATGGATCATCACATTTAACTTTAATACAATGTGATTTACAATCCACAACACAGATCACCGAACTTACCAATCATTTCAAAGGACAAACCATAGACGGCATTATTTATAGCTCCGGTTTAGGTTACTTTAAATCTATCGATCAACACACAATTGAAGAAATGCACGAAACTTATATGCTAAATGTAATTAGCTTCAATACATTATTAACCACATTAACACCATATTTAAATCGTATGCCTACAATTGTCGGCATTGGAAGCCAGTCAGCCTTTTTGACACAAGCTTCTGCAGCGCATTATGGTGCAAGTAAAGCTGCATTTAATCAAATTTTAAATGCACTGCGTATTGAAAAACCTAATTATCATGTATTAACCGTCAATACAGGGCCAATAGCAACACCATTTCATGAAAAAGCCGATCCATCATTAACTTATGCGAACAAATATAAAAAAATCATGTTAAATTCCGACAAATTAGCACAACGTATTATTAAAGGTATAATCACTCAAAAAGACGAAATTAACGCACCTCGTTGGATGCATTATTTATTGCGGATTTATCAATTAGCACCAAGATTTTTAGAGAAACATTTTACTTTTCTATTTAATAACAAATCTTAATTAGTATAAGCGACTTCATATAATAAAAGCGTATACGTCATATTTAGCAATGGGATAAGGTTCGATTAACCATCCAGTATAAATGACGTATACGCTTTACTTGTCTATTTTATTTTAAATGCTGTGTATATTCTAAATTTTTAACACGATCACGTGCTGCTTTCAATTTTTCTAAGCTGATATCTTTAGACAGTTTATAATTTTCAACATTTTCATCAAGTTGACTTACATTACTTGCACCAACAATGATAGAACCTAATGCATCATGTGATGTTAAGTAGTTAAAAGTTAAACTCGAAAGATTGTTTTCAATTTCTTTAATTGAAGCAATTGTTTCGCCTAATTCAGAATATGTGTAATCAAATATACCATCTGAAAATTTATGATCTAACGCTTGATTACTGTTAGAAGTTAATAATCCTTTGAAAACTGGACCACGTGCTAAAACTTTTACTTTTTTAGCATGCACATCATCTAATAGTGCTTCTGGTCTATTATCTATTAAATTAAATTGAGACATCAGCGTTTCAATTTCACTATGCTTTAAATAATAATCGATTACATTGGGTCTAATTGAAGAAATACCATATGCTCGTATAATGCCTTCTTGTTTCAATTCATCGAATGCAGCAATCGTTTCATCTAATGGATCATCGATCGTTCCGCCATGTAATTGATACAAATCTAAATGTTCTAGGCCCAATCGTTTTAAAGAACCCTTAACAGCTTCTTTAATATAAGCTTTTGAAGGATCCCAAAACGTAGAACCATCATCAGCCAAATGATTTCCTACTTTAGTACCGATAACAATATCGTTTCTATCTTGATATTTTTTAAGTGTTTTACCTACAATGTCTTCATTTACACCTTTATCATATATATCTGCTGTATCAAAATAAGTAATACCATGTTCTAATGCACGTTCTATAATTGGTTCAGCTTGCTTCATATCTGTGCCTAAACTCATACAACCTAAACCTAATTCTGAGAGTTCTATACCACTTTTTAAAACATTTTTTTGCATGTCGTTTCTCCTTTCGATACACTCAATTCATAGGGCATAAAATAAAATTTAATCACAGCGATTGAAATGTACTATGAAATGTCTATTTTAATTGCTCCCTATATACTAACGTATTTATCTTAACAGTAACTTAAATCAAATTAAAGGAACGTGATTATAATGAATTTATACGAGAAAACAATACATAAAGAATCCATTTATAAAGGGGCCATTATTGATTTAGAAGTTCACGATGTTGAATTACCCGATGGCAACATATCTAAACGTGAATTGGTTTTTCACAATGGCGCTGTTGCAGTTTGTCCAGTTACGCCTGATAACAAAGTCATATTAGTAAAACAGTTTCGTAAACCAGCTGAAAAACCATTATTAGAAATTCCTGCAGGCAAATTAGAAAAAGATGAATCGCGTATTACAGCAGCTAAACGTGAACTAGAAGAAGAAACTGGATATATAGCAGAAGATTTGGAACTTATAACAGAAATGTATGGCTCTCCAGGTTTTTCAAATGAGAAAATATCAATTTACATGGCAAATAATTTAAAAACTGGCGAAATGCATCTTGATGACGATGAATTTATTGAATTAGCATATTATGATTTAGATGAAATTAAACATATGTTGAACAACAATCATTTTGAAGATGCTAAAACGATTATTGCACTACAGCATTTAATCCTTAATTATAATGATTATAAATAAGGAACAAGTTAACTTGCGTATTTTATCAATTACTGGTATTTTATATATATAAATCATTATGTAAATTAAAATGATTATAATTATTAGTAGGGGAGTGAGGCTTCCGTGGAAGAACGTTTGAATCGCGTGAAGCAACAATTACAACAATCTTCATATAAATTGACACCTCAACGTGAAGCTACGTTACGTGTTCTAATTGAAAATGAAAAAGATCATTTAAGTGCTGAAGATGTTTATTTAAAAGTAAAAGACAAAGCACCTGAAATAGGTCTAGCAACAGTATATCGTACGTTAGAGCTATTATCAGAATTGAAAGTCGTTGATAAAATCAATTTTGGAGACGGCGTCGCTCGTTTTGATTTACGTAAAGAAGGCGCAAAGCATTTTCATCATCATCTTGTTTGTATGGAATGTGGCAAAGTAGAAGAAATTGAAGAAGATTTATTGCCGCAAGTTGAAGAACGTGTCGAAAATGACTTTAATTTTAGAATTTCTGATCATCGTTTGACATTCCATGGTGTATGTTCAGATTGCCAAGCACAGGGTAAATAAATCGGTATTGTACACCATTTTAAAGATAGAGGTGGAACCTTGGATACAATTATTGAAGAATATTTGAAATTCATTCAATTAGAAAAAGGGTTAAGCTCAAATACCATAGGAGCTTATCGTAGAGATTTAAAAAAATATAATGAATTTTTAGAATTACAAAAAGTTAGTCATATTGATTTTATTGATAGAGCATCCATTCAACAATGTTTGGGATACTTACACGATAATGGGGCTTCTGCTAAATCATTAGCTCGTTTTATTTCAACAATTAGAAGTTTTCATCAATTTGCGTTAAGAGAGAAGTACGCTGCAAAAGACCCAACTGTGCTGATTGAAACACCCAAATATGATCGCAAACTACCTGATGTATTAGAAATAAATGAAGTATTAGCACTTTTAGAAACGCCCAATTTATCTAAAATCAATGGCTACCGAGATCGTACAATGCTAGAGTTATTATATGCGACAGGCATGCGTGTTTCTGAACTCATCCAAATTGAATTGGAGGATGTTAATTTAATCATGGGATTTGTTAAAGTGTTCGGTAAAGGGAATAAGGAACGTATTGTCCCTTTAGGTGAAACTGTAATCTCATACTTAAAGACATACATAGAAACTACTCGTCCACAATTATTAAAGAAAACGGTAACGAATACCTTATTTTTGAATATGCACGGAAAGCCTTTGTCCAGACAAGCTATTTGGAAAATGATTAAACAAAATGCAATCAAAGCTAATATCACAAAATCATTAACACCACATACATTAAGACATTCATTTGCTACGCATTTGCTAGAAAATGGGGCGGACTTACGTGCTGTTCAAGAAATGTTGGGTCACTCTGACATTTCAACCACACAACTTTATACACATGTATCCAAGTCGCAAATTAGAAAAATGTATAATGAATTTCACCCACGGGCATAGACACAGACAAGTTGATTCTTTGAATAACTCGCCTGTGTTTTTATATGCAAACAATTACACTACCATTAATAGTTGGAGCAATTTCTTTTTTGCTGCTTTTGATATAGCGCATTTAAACGTGCTTCATTAACTTCTGTTCTATCTCTTTCTAAATGATGGTTAACGATGTAACTATCTTTAACAACATATTCCGTCATTACAAAATTTGGATACGTTTTTAAAATATTTTGTTCCATTTGTGAAGTGATTGGTAATTGCACTGGTACAAACTGCTGGCCATTTTCAATCGCAACGATTAATTCAGTAATGACTTTTTGGTATGCTTTGAGATCAATACCTAAATTGATTTCTTCTTCATAAGGTTCGATGACTTTTAATGCTTTTCTAAAAGATTTGATCGCACCTTTGTCATTTTTTCTACGAAAGTGATAACATCCCGTTGCAAATAATATTAAACTGACGACAGCGTCATCCTTGCTAAACGCTTCATTTTCTTTCCAAGCTTCCTCTAAAATGTCGTGACATAAAAAGTAATGTTGATTCGTATGAAATTGAAAATAAAATTCTGTTAATGCATTTTCCATAAAAAAACCGCTCCAAATTTAAATGTTTTCATTAAACATGCTATAATACTTTAGTGAATTACGCACTTAACTTGCGATATGAGGTAGATAAAATGTACGAAGTAAAATTAGATGCCTTTAATGGTCCATTAGATTTATTATTGCATCTTATACAAAAAATTGAAATTGATATTTATGACATTCCTATGAAAGCATTAACTGAGCAGTATATGCAATATATACATACGATGAATCAATTAGAAATTAATATTGCTAGTGAATACTTAGTCATGGCTTCAGAATTGCTGATGATAAAAAGTAAAATGCTTTTACCTCAAACAAATGAAGTAGAAGATTTAGATGATGACCCACGAGACGAATTAGTAGGACGGTTAATTGAATATCAAAATTATAAAGCCTATACTGAGTTTTTAAATGAACGTAAAGACGAACGCGCATTATATTTTTCTAAACACCCAACAGATTTATCGCATTTAGAATCCAATGAAACATGGCATCCTGATAATACAATTGATTTAACCGAACTCATCATTGCTTATCAAAAAGTGAAAAACAGAGTTGAATTCCATACACCTAAAACCGTTGACATACGTAAGGAGACATTTACAATTCAACAAGCAACTACACAAGTTACTGATAAATTAAAACAGCATGAGTCCTTTAACTTCTTTAGTCTGTTTAATTTTACAGAACCCATAGAAATGGTCGTGACACATTTCTTAGCTATACTTGAAATGTCTAAATCCGGTATAGTTAATATTGAGCAAGTTAAAAGTTTTGATGATATTAATATTTTAAGAGGAGTAAACTATGGCGTTGCAAGATAAAGGCATATTAGAAGCACTACTATATACAGCCGGAGACGAAGGATTAGATCAAAAACAATTACTAGAAATTTTAGACATTGAGCCAGCTGAATTAACACATTTAATTGAAGCTTATGATTCTCCCGGTTTAACAATTCAACACTATGGAAATACTTATGTATTAACTACCAAGAAAGACGCATCTGATTATATAGAACAGCTAATAGAACAAAAATCAAAAATGAAACTATCACAAGCTGCAATGGAATCTTTATCTATTATTGCATATAATCAGCCCTTATCACGCAGTGATATTGAATTAATTAGAGGTATTAATTCAGATGGTGCTGTTAAAACTTTAATCGCACGAGGCCTAGTAGAAGCAAAAGAGGAAGCTGATTCTAGAAGTCATCAACTTTATACAACCGAACTTTTTTTAAACGTCTTTGGTATAGAACACTTAGATGATTTACCTACTACAGATGAAGAAGATGAAGAAATTGAAGCTTTCTTTAGTAACTTAGTTAATCAAAAAGGAGATAATCATGAATAAAGAAACAGAAAGATTACAAAAACGTATCGCTAATAGTGGCTATACTTCACGTAGAAAAGCAGAAACCTTAATTACTGAAGGTAAAGTCAAGGTTAATGGCACAGTAGAAACAGAATTAGGCACAAAAGTGAAACCTTCTGATAGTATCGAAGTAGAAGGCATTAAATTAGAGCAAGAAGACAAATTATATATACTATTTTATAAACCTGCCCAAGTAATCACTAGTGTTTCAGATGACAAAGGACGCAAAGTTGTAACTGATTATTTCAAACAAATTAAGACAAGAATTTATCCGGTCGGACGTTTAGATTATGATACATCTGGTTTATTGTTACTGACAAATGATGGCGAATTCACTAATCTTATGACGCATCCTCGTTATAAAATCAAGAAAAAATATGTAGTTAAATTAAAAGGCTATCTCATGCGTGAAGAAGTAAAAGCACTTGAACAAGGTATCCAATTAGAAGATGGCGTTACTCAACCAGCTTCAGTAAAAGTAAAAAATCAAGATAAAGATAAAAATACCACATTAGTTGAAATCACGATTACAGAAGGTCGTAACCGACAAGTACGTCGTATGTTTGAACATTTTGGTCATCAAGTAAGCAAATTGCAACGCATTGAATTTGGTCCACTTAACTTGAAAGGTTTAAATGCTGGCGAGGGTAGAGTGCTCACGCCACACGAAGTTAAAGTGATACGTCAGATTGCAGAACACGGTAATTAATCTAAATCGAAAAAATTTATTATGATAATTATTTCACAAACTTTCGCTTCATCATCACTTTTCATCTTAAAGCTATGATATAATATGGTTGAATTAGAAAGTTAGTAGTGTGGGAGGTATATACGTATGTCAAACGAAATACTAATCGTAGACGATGAAGACCGTATTAGAAGATTATTGAAGTTATATCTTGAAAGAGAATCTTTTGAAATTCATGAAGCAAATGATGGTAGCGAAGCATATAGAATGGCAATGGAACATGACTATGCTTGTATTTTATTAGATTTAATGCTACCTGAAATGGATGGTATTACGGTCGCGTCTAAATTAAGAGAGCATAAAGAAACGCCTATTATTATGTTAACTGCTAAAGGTGAAGAAACAAATCGTGTAGAAGGATTTGAATCTGGTGCAGACGACTATATCGTTAAGCCATTTTCTCCAAGAGAAGTGGTCTTACGCGTTAAAGCATTATTAAGACGGACACAAGTAGCAACTACAGAGCAAAGTGAACCACATGCACGTGATTTAATAGAATTTGATCACTTAGTCATTGATAATGATGCACACAGAGTATTAGCTGATGGTAGCCAAGTGAATTTAACACCAAAAGAATATGAGCTATTAATCTTCCTTGCCAAAACACCTAATAAAGTATTTGATAGAGAACAACTATTAAAAGAAGTTTGGCATTATGAGTTCTATGGTGACTTGCGGACTGTAGATACGCATGTTAAACGCTTGAGAGAAAAACTAAATCGTGTATCAGAGAACGCTGCTCATATGATACAAACTGTTTGGGGTGTTGGTTATAAATTTGAAATCAAATCAAATAATGAATCAACTCAATAGCGTTGTCATAAAACTGTGGTTAACTATAATTTTTATAGTGACTACAGTTTTAATTTTATTAAGTGCAGCGCTTATAACGTTTATACAATCTTATTTTACGCAAGAAACTGAAGATTCATTATTAAAAGACGCAAAACGAATTAGTCAACTTTTAGAAAGTGCCGATAATAGAGAAACTGCAATACAACATAGTAGAAAATTAATCGAAGGACCAGTTGGACTTATCATCATGAATGATAAGCATATTGATAGACAAGATAAAGATAAAACGAAAAACAAAATGGTCAAAGAAATTAAAAAAAACAATGATTACAATCATGTATTTAACAATGGTAAGCAAGTTTCAGAGCATGTCACCTTAGATATTAATGGTCACCAACGAACTTATGTATTAATCGGTTATCCTACAAAAGCAATTTCATCAACGAATGATCAATCAAATAAATTTAGCGGTGTATTTATCTATCAAGACCTAAAGACGATTGAAGACACTAACAATGTGATTACCGTTATTATTTTAATTATTGCAATTATCTTTTTAGCGATTACAACTATCTTTGCTTTCTTCTTATCCTCAAGAATTACAAAACCTTTAAGAAACTTAAGAACACAAGCCTTAAAGGTGTCTAAAGGAGACTATGCACAAGTGGTCCCTGTAAATTCACGAGATGAAATAGGTGAATTATCGCGTGCATTTAATACAATGAGTTCAGAAATACAGCAACACATCGATGCTTTATCTTCATCTAAAAATATCCGTGATAGTCTAATCAATTCAATGGTAGAAGGCGTATTAGGTTTTAATGATAAAAAAGAAATTATCATTTCAAATAAAATGGCAAATACAACATTACAAATGTTAGATCATGTTGCTTTAGAAAAACTGGATGAACAAAATGAACTTACATTTAAAAATAAAGAAACTCAATTTGAAGTTTATGAAATTAACACACGCTACTTCGTAATAATTACAAGTTATATCGAGCAAATTCAACCTGATGGTCGAAGCGGTATTGTAGCAATCATACGTGATATGACAAATGAACATAATATGGATCAAATGAAAAAAGATTTTATTGCGAATGTATCACATGAATTACGTACACCAATATCCTTGCTACAGGGCTATACAGAATCTATTGTTGATGGCATCGTTACTGAACCTGAAGAAATCCATGAGTCACTCTCAATTGTGTTAGATGAAACAAAACGCTTAAATAGATTAGTCAACGAGCTGTTAAATGTTGCTCGTATGGATGCTGAAGGATTGACCGTTGAAAAAGTCGTTCAACCTATTGATCGTTTACTTGATAAAGTACAACAAAAATATCAAAAACAAGCTAAAGATTTAGGTTTAAATATGAATTTAAGTCCAAATACACATAATCAAATGTGGTTTTATGATGCTGATAGAATAGAACAAGTATTAACAAATCTGATAGACAATGCTTCAAGATATACTGAACCAGGTGACGAAATTAAGATTGAATTTGGAGAAACGCAAACAGAGAACATCCTTTACATTAGTGATACTGGATCAGGTATCGCACCTGAACATTTACAACAAGTCTTTGACCGATTCTACAAAGTAGATACTGCTCGTAAAAGAGGTAAACAAGGTACAGGATTAGGATTGTTCATATGTCGTATGATTATAGATGAACATGGTGGTAGTATCGATGTTAAGAGTTCACTGGGTAAAGGAACAACATTTATTATTACACTACCAAAACCGAAAACGCCCTGACTAATCGTAGGAAAGAATCTGAGACATCTATTTTTGTCCCAGATTCTTTATTTGAATCATTTTATCAATTTCGTTATACACAGAGCAGTGTAATGAGCTATTTTAAGCAATTCTATTGTTTTTATCTGAGTAATAAGCTATGATAAATTTATAAAATTTAAGAAATTCATCTTCGGGGTAGGGTGCAATTCCCAACCGGCAGTAAATAAAGCCTGCGACCCATTTTATTTATGTTTGATAAAATGGCTGATCTAGTGAAAATCTAGAGCCGACAGTAAAGTCTGGATGGGAGAAGATGGAGGATGCGATTTGTTGTGTAATTGATTCCTCCTATTCTATGTAAGATGAATGGAAGGAGACAATTAAATATGCATCAACAAACCAAAAGACTCATTACTATAAGTATGTTGAGTGCGGTGGCATTTATTTTAATGTTCATAAAATTTCCAATACCTTTTTTACCGCCTTATTTAACATTGGATTTTGGTGACATTCCCGCTTTACTAGCAACATTTATTTTAGGCCCTGTGGCAGGTCTTATCGTAGAATTTATAAAAAATTTACTGAACTTTTTATTTAATATAGGTGATCCAGTTGGACCCATTGCAAATTTCTTAGCGGCGTCTAGCTTTTTATTAACAGCCTATTTCGCAACGAAACACAAAGATAAAATTAAATCACAAATGGTTGGTCTTAGTATCGCGACAATCGTTATGACAATTGTGTTAAGCATACTTAACTATTTTGTTTTGCTACCACTTTATGGCATGATAATGAATCTATCAGATGTTGTCGAAAATGTTAAAATCGTCATAGTATCTGGTGTAATTCCATTTAATATCATCAAAGGGATTGTCATCTCTGTTATATTCATATTGTTATATAATAGACTTAAAAATGTGTTACCTAAATAATATAGTTACAAAATCAAAAATAGACAAAGCCTTCAAATAAAGCGAAGACTTTGTCTATTTTTAATTTACAATTTTTTAAAATAGTAGTACTCTTTCAGACCAGTATTGATCCAATTACTTAATAGCATATAGTGTCAACTTATTGCGGTAGGTGATACATAACATCTGTGTCTTGGAGGCATTGTTCTTTTATGTAATGATGTATCATCATCTTCATGGTAAAATCGTTTGTTCTAAAAAACAGGTGCTTCTTTAAGTCTCATATATAGTGTTGCTAGTTCAATTGCTTTTTCATGTAAAAAGTATGCATTAAAGGGTGCTTGTTATCCTGAATCAATTGTTAATGTAAAAGGCCATTTTTGTCTTTCCTTTAATTATTCAATCATTGGTTTGAGTTGTGTCATATTGGCAGTGATTTATGCCGACTCCTGCGGGAATAACACTAGCCGAAGACTACAGGCTAAGGCAGTGCCCGCGGAAAGCGTGCATAAAAAAACTGCCAACAAAGTCGGAGGCTTTGTCGACAGTCTGAAGCATCCCTCCTATGGGGATGCTTTTTTCTTACTTATATATTTTTATATAAGCCGTTTATTTGAATTACTATACGCCTTCTACGAACCACTTGATTGCTCGTTGTATCGCTTTATCCCAGTAAGCATAATCATGTTCACCAGATGTATCTTCAAACGTATTCGGTATTTGGCGTTCATTTAAATATTGTACAAATTGTTGATTGTCTTGATATAAATCATCTTCTGTACCACACATAATAAGTAACTCGGGAATTACTTTTTGTTGCTTAATCGCTTCATCCACTAAGTGATATGGATCTAAATTTGTACCTTTGACTTGTGCGTCCGCACCAGCAATTGCAGAACCAGAATAATCATACCAATCATAATCAATTAATCCTTGTGCATTAAACGCAGCCGATAACGGACATGCTTTTGCAAAACGATGTCCTTCTATAAGTGCATATTTGATTGTGCCATAGCCGCCCATTGAGTGTCCTGCAATAAAATTATCTTCTCTATTTTTCGATAGTGGTAATATTTGATGTGCATAATCCCATACTTCAAGTACATAATCAAAATATTTATGACCATATACCATATTGCTATAACCACTATGATCCGCATTCGGCATGATTACTGCCAATTGATGCGCATTTGCGTAACGTTCAATACTCGTGTAACGCATGTACGATGTTTCATCACTTGAGAGCCCATGCAAGAGTAATAACGTTTTCAAAGGTTTCGGTTGTACATCTGCATCAAAATAAGTAGCATCTTCAGGTAATATGACTAAAAATGAATGATGCATACCAATCGTTGTCGAATTATAATTTATTGTTAATATTGCCAATATCATTCACAACCTTTATTAATTAATACTTTGTGGTTCGTGTTTTTTCTTCTTACTCGCTTTATTAGATGGATCTAATCGTTTTTCTAAAAATCTTAAAAATATATCAATTAAAATAGCAATTAAAGCAATCGGGATGGCACCTGCTAAAATAAAAGTCGTTCCATCTGTTGCATTTGTACCACGAATTACAATGTCACCTAACGTTGGCGCACCTATAAATGAACCAACGGCTACAACGCCGATAGCTACAACAAGTGCAATTCTCAATCCCCCAAGAATTACAGATAAAGATAATGGTAACTCAATCATACGCAAGACTTGATTACGTGTCATACCCATACCTTTACCAGCATCCTTGATATTTTCATCAACACCGACGATACCTGTAAATGTATTTTTGATGATTGGTAATAGCGCATATAAGAATACCGTTACAACAACAGTTGTAGGGCCCAGTCCCATCACTAACATTAATATAGCCAACATCGCAATGACCGGCACAGTTTGAATGATGTTTGCTATAGTGATGATTGTCCAAGACAATTTTTTGTATCGTGCAATCATAATACCAATCGGAATACCTACAATAGCTGCAAAGAGTACACCATAAACAGACATAAGTAAATGCTTGATAAATAAATCCCAAAGGTAGCCATAGTTCACTGAATAATATTCAATTAATTGTTGAAATAAATTGCCTTCCATGCTTATTGACCACCTTTCTTATCGTTTTCAAAATAGTTATGTGCTTTTAAGAATTTTTCAGCTACGACTGCAGGTTCTTGACCTTCACCATCAGCTTGATAATTGAGTTTCTGCATTTCACTCGTTGAAATTTTATTGTGTAATTTTTCTATTGTTGGTTTTAATTCAGGGTGTTTTCTTAATAAATCATTTGTTGCCACTGTACTCGCATCATATGGCGGGAAGAAATGTTTTTCATCTTTTAATACCTTCAAATCATATGCAGCAATACGACCATCCGTGGAATAACCGACTGCTACATCTAAATTATTCGAATTCAGTGCATCATATACTAAACCGATTTGCATTGGTCTTACAGTATTAAAATCAAAACCATACGCTTTTGT
This sequence comes from Staphylococcus sp. GSSP0090, assembly GCF_013391405.1. Lineage (GTDB taxonomy): Bacteria > Bacillota > Bacilli > Staphylococcales > Staphylococcaceae > Staphylococcus. Next base: position 1,566 of record NZ_JACBFD010000004.1, on the reverse strand, counting down.
AAAACCTGGGTAGCCGTCTCCTTCACGGTTTAGCCATGAACTATCGACGCCAAGTTTCAATTTATCGCTATGTGCTTTTAAATCAGATACAGTTTCTAGATTATATTTTTTAGCAGTTTCTTTAGTTACCATAAATGCATACGTGTTTGCAAAACCATATGAATCAAAGAATGTTTGATCAAATTGCTTTTGGAAACCGTCTTGTGTCGCTTTCATTGCTTTTTTTGGATCCTTAATTGGATCTTCATTTAATGCACCTGTTAAATCCGTACCATTATAACGGGCACCTGATAAATTCGCATCCCCATTCACAAGTGCATTATGTTGAATAGTACTAGAACCTAAGTTATTAATTAATGATGGCTTTATTTTCCCATCTGTATCATGTTCTATTAATAGTCTCAACATGTGAGACATAATTTGTGACTCGCTCGTTGCAAGTGCTGTGATTTTGACCTCGTTGTCTGAGCTATTTCCACCTAAACCAGGTAAACTACATCCAGATAACACAGTCAGACACAGTACGAGCACGATACAATACTGTTTAAGCTTTTTCATAATGTCCTCCTTAAATTATCTGGATACTTTTAATCCTTTCGGTACTGCCCATTTTTCGACTAATGATAGTAATACGTCTACAATTAGCGCTAATGCCGTGACTAAGACAGCTGCACTTACAATCATTAATGGGTCATATAAATTTAATCCATTAAATACAAAGTCACCTAGACCACCAGCACCTACATAACTTGCCAGTGTCGCCCAACTAATGACATAAACAGATGATAATCGAATACCACCTAAGATTAATGGTAAAGCTAATGGTAATTCAACGTCTTTCATTAACTGAAAACGTGTCATCCCCATACTGATTGCCGCTTCTTTTAAATTACTATCAATATTTTTAACACCCAATACCGTGTTATTTAATATTGGTAATAGTACATAGATAAATAATGCTACAATGGCTGGTAATTTTCCGACACCAAAGATTGGTATCATGACAGCTAATACTGCTAATGTGGGTATCGTTTGTAATACACCAGCAATTGTGAGAACAATATTTGAAGTTCTCTTCATTTTGGATAGTATAATACCTAAGGGTACTGCGACGACGATTGCAATTAACAACGCAATCATTGAGATATAAAAGTGTTCGACTGTTTTAGAAATCAGTTGTCCACCATATTGCTCTATGAATTGTTTCATTACTTATCAGCTCCTACATTGTCGGGCTCAACAATTGCGTCTTGTGTAGCATCATCGTCTTCCTCGATTTCTCCCCAGATACTGTCATACACGATATCTACTAAGTTCGCTCTCGTAACCAATCCAATGAGTGTCTCTTCATCACTATCCACTACAGGCACGTTTCTTACATTTCTTTTCAATATTGTACGTACTGAATCTTGTAATTTACTATCGACTCTTACGCGATAGATGTCACGTTGCATCGTATCAATCAGTTCTTTATTTCCACGTAATCCTTGATTAATATCTTCTATATCCAGATATCCAAGTAACCTACGATTGTTACCTACAACAAATATCGTATCTACACGACGA
>NZ_JACBFD010000039.1 GCF_013391405.1 Staphylococcus sp. GSSP0090 | reverse complement strand
ACACGACGATCTCTCATAATTTTAACCGCTTCATTTAATGAACTATCTGCATGAACGGTTACTGGTTTAATCATCGCATCTTTAACTGTACGCATATTAGGTCTATCTTGTATCAATCTATTTTGTCCTATAAAGTCTCGTACGAAATCGTTTTCAGGATGTCTTAAAATATTGTCTGGTGTATCAAATTGTACAACACGTCCTTCAGACATGATGCAAATTTTATCTGCCAGTTTAATTGCTTCATCCATATCATGTGTAACGAAAATAAAGGTTTTACCTAACTTTTGTTGTAACTCTTTAACTAAATCTTGTAACGTATCTCTCGTAATTGGATCCAGTGCACCAAAAGGCTCATCCATTAAAATGATATCTTGTTCTGCTGCCAATGCACGTACAACACCTATACGTTGTTGTTGTCCCCCAGAAAGTTGCGATGGATATCTATCTAAATATTCTTCTGGTAAATCTACTAATTTGATTAATTCCTTTGCCTTTTTCTCTTTCTTTTCTTGAGACCATTTTAAAAGTTTTGGTACTAATACGATATTTTCTCTGATCGTCATGTGTGGCATTAAACCAATTTGTTGTATCACATAACCAATTTTTCTACGTAACTCTACAGGATTCATTTTGCGAACATCTTTACCATTTATAGCAATTTGTCCTTCAGTTGCTTCAATCATTCTATTTATCATTCTTAAAGCAGTCGTTTTACCACTACCACTTGTACCTATAAATGCAATAAATTCACCCGCTTCAATCTCAAGTGAAATATTATCTACAGCTTTCTTTCCTCCACCATAGACTTTAGATAAGTTTTTAATACTTAACATGAGTCAATTCCTTTCTATGTACATATTCACTTTTAAATATTTCATCAAAAATATAGGGCTATTTGTGGATGTTATACAAATACAAAAAATAAGTAAAAACATGAGCACATATAGCCCTACTTTATTCGTGTGTAAACAATCAAGACAGCATAACTAATTTGACTTTGATTTTATTACTCTATATATAACAAGATACATCAATAAATAAAATTAAACAATTTATAACTAAATATTTGGTTATATAAAGTCTTATTAACAACTTTTTATTCAATCGTTTCAAATTCATATACAAAATTTATTTACGTTTTATGCCTATCAGATGACCTAGTTCTTTGGGCTGTATTTTAATAGAAGCATGTTGTGCATAATTATCAATTGCTTTTTGTATATCATTAGGAAATGCATCAGGCTTATTCACTTCTGTATCCATTCCCATTAACATCACTTCATAAGTTGCACACTTATCATGCGCTTCATTACTCAATGTCATAAACACATGTAATCTCTTAGCATCGTAATCAAATAATTCGACCGAAACAGTAATCTGCTCATTTACTTTAATTTCTTTTAAATACATGACATGATTTTCTAAGGTAAAGACAGTGTAGCCAATCCTATCGATTGTTTGTACATCTAATCCTAAAAATGCCAGCCATGCATCCGTTGCATCACTAAACACACGATTATATTCTGCATCGTTCATATGTTCGTTATGGTCAACCCAAGCTTCATTAACTTGCGTATGATATTCATATAATTTATGTGTCATGTTATTTCACCGATTGTTGTGTTTTCTTTTTCATAGATGGTGTATCTTCTGGCCAATATGATTCAGCAAGTTGTTTTACTTTAACTAAGAATTCATTACGTTTTTGATCAAGTTCTGACATTGTTTGCCCTTGTGAAGATGATTCACAACCATTAACCACTTCGTCATACAAGTCCTGTGTTAATTCTGGTGCTACTAATTTAGTCCATGGTTTTTTTAAAGCTGGACCAAATTGTTTCAGCATGTGACGCATACCGCCTTCACCGCCAGCCAAATGGAAAGTCATAAATGGACCATATTGTGCATAACGCAATCCTGCTGCATGTGTAAATGCTTTATCCACTTCTTCAGTTGTCGCTATACCATCATTAACAATGTGCAAGGCTTCTCTCCAAAGTGCTTCCATCAATCTATCTGCAACATGGCCTTCAATCTCATGTCTAACATGAAGTACATCCATGCCAATGCTTTCATATATTGCTTCAGCTTTTATTGTTGTCGCTTCTGTCGTTGTTTTACCAGGAACGATTTCAACAAGCGGTAATATATAAACTGGATGAAATGGATGCGCTACAATCAATCTTTCTGGATGTTGTAAATTTTTTTGCAATTCTGATGGCATAATACCAGAAGTACTCGAACCAATCGTTGCATCTGTTTTCGCATAAAAATCAATTTCTGTTAACACTTGATCTTTTAAAGATTCAATTTCAGGAACATTTTCTTGTATGTGATCTGCATCTTTAACCGCTTCTTCCAAATATGGTGTGAATGTTAAATTATCGATTGAGGCACCTTCTGCTAAACCTAATTGCTCCGCATATGGCCAATTTTGTTTTACTTGTTTTAACATCCTTTCATATGCGCCTTCACTCGGATCTGTAGCCATCACTTCATGCCCGTGAGCTAACATTCGAGTAATCCATCCACTACCGATAACACCCGTACCTACGACTGCAAACTTCATTTTGTACCTCCTTGTGGATCTCTTAATTGATATTTTTCACGAGCTTCTGCAGCTGTCATAGGTTCAATATCTAACCCTTTTAATATTTCCACAGCTTTTTCAACTAATTGCTCATTTGTCGCCTTAACACCCTTGGCTAAGTATAAATTGTCTTCTAATCCAACACGAACATTCCCACCACGTTTCGCTGCTTCTTCAACAGTTGGCAACTGCATTCTTCCAATACCAAATGCTGACCAGTGTGCATTTTCTGGCATACGTGTTTTAAAGTATTCTATGGTTTCAGCATCATTTTCTGCTCCCCATGGAATACCTAAACAAAATTGAAACATTGGTTCACCATCGATTAATCCTTCACTGATTAATTGCTTGGCAAATGAAATATGTCCACTATCAAAACATTCTAATTCTGGTTTAACACCAGCTTCTTTCACGAGCTTAGCTTGTTTTCTTAACCATTCCGTTGGACTTAAATAAACAGTATCGCCCATGTTGACACTGCCACAATCTAACGTACACATTTCAGGTAATAAAGTGCCCACTGGTTCATGTCTTTCTTCAGGTGTTTGCATATCGGATCCTTCTCCTGCCAGATATGGATTTTCAAGGTTTGGAATAAAGTCCCCACCACCACCTGATGTAATATTAATAATAATATCTTCATCCGCAGCTCTAATAAGTCGTACGGCTTCTTTGAAAAATTCAACATCGTGGCTAATACCACCTGTTTCTGGATCTCTCGCATGGATATGTGCCACTGTAGCGCCTGCCTTAGCACATTTTATTGCTGAATCAGCAATTTCTTGGGGTGTTACAGGAACACACTTATTTTTTGCTGTAGTATCTCCAGCACCTGTTAAAGCTGCTGTTAGCATCACTTTTTTCATTGATCATAAACCTCCACAGAGTTATTTAACACATCGATTAGTGTACCAACCAGACGGTTTAGTTTCAAGTTTTATAAGTATAAAAAATAAGGATAAACAACTTTTGAAAGTTGTTTATCCTTATACTATCAGTGGTTTGCATGAATTAAACATTTTATTATTTTTTTATTAATTTAGTGATTTTAGCCATTTCTTTCATGCTTCTTATCCGGTTGTGTATATTCGGTTAATCGATTTAAGACTTGTTCTCTCATATTTTCATCAAGTCCATCTAGACCAAATATTTCTGAAAGCCATAAACCATCCACTGCCAAACGAATAATTGTAGCATCTACTTTGTCTAATCCATCATGCTCAATATTCGTTTGCCATTCTTTATAAGTATCCTGTAAAGGTAATAATAAGTTGCTATTAATACCTTGTGCAGCAAGCATACCTGATGTAATTGAACCATTTTCCGAACGGTGGGATCTCGTCGCTTCTATAAAAGCTCGCGCCCATTTTCCTTGATCTTGGTTATCTGCATCTACATGGCCATTTACATTCTCTCTATATAATTCATCTGCATGGTCAACAAGACCTTGAATTAATGCAAACTTATTTTTAAAGTGATACAATAGTCCACCTTTGCTGACACCAGCCTTTTTGGCGACGGCATCTAACGTTAAGTATTCACTGCCTTGCTCGTCTACAATTGCTGCAGCTGCTTGTAGTAATTGTATCCTCTTGGAAACTCTTGGCATTCATGCACCTTCTTTCTCAGCAATACACTTCAAAACATGTAATTTAATCGAATTTTTATATTCGAGCAAACTATATACGATTTATGATAAAGTTGCAACTGCATCTATAAAAGTGGAAGTAACATACGTTGCGCTTTAATCATAATTAAAACCTTAAGCATCATAAACAGTCAACGTTATATTGTGCTATGCACCATCCATATACTAACTTCCATGACTGAACTAAATATTTTCAATTATTTAGTCATTCATGCCCTTGCCGTCTAATATATAATCAATATATTTTTCTACACGATTTTCACGTGTTGCCGCTCTCTTTGCCTGACCAATATGATACATATATTGTCTTTGTCTACCAGGTGTTAAGTTATTGAATGCTTCTTTTAATTCTGGCATTTCATCTAATTTTGCTTGTAATTCTTCAGGCATATCATAATCTTCAGTTTTTTTCATAGGTACTTGTTTACCTGACTTTTCTATTCTAATCGCTTCTTCAACATACCATTTAATCTCGTCTCTTCGTTGATTAACTTCATCTAAACTTTCGAAACGCAATTGTCTGGCTGCTTGTACATTTTTAGTTTGTTGTATGAGTGAATGATAGGGATCTTCCATAATTGCACCTTTTTCAAAAAGTAATGCACAATAATGTTTAAAATCTTGTATAATAACTACATTTTTATTATCTAATGTGTAACACGGATGCATCCATTTATAGTCTTCAACTAATTCTGTTTCATTAATGATTTCACGCAAAATTTTAAATTCATCTTGCCATTGTTTCAATCTATCAATAAAAGCATTTACTTTAATATTCTCTTTCTCATTAGTCATAAAAGGACACCTCTTAAATTTTTTATTTTCTTTATTCTACTATGAAATACTTTACTTTATCTATAATTAGCCTTTTTAAAATATATCTTTTGTTTTCCGATTAGTTTACTATGAATTAAAGAGTCATTATGTTATAATTTTTTTATTATTTTTAAAATTACATATAATTTAGAGGTGATTGAATGCAACAAGAAACAAACTTAAAAAAAGTATTAGGCTTTACTGATGTCATGGGAATTGCAATAGGACAAATTATCGGTGCTGGTGTGATGTCTTTAACAGGCATAGGTATACAAATGACTGGAAGTGGAATAACACCAGCATTTATATTATCGGCAATCATCACATTATTAACGATGTTTCCAATAGCCATCTTAAGTTCAACATTACCAACTACTGGTGGTATGTATCAGTATACAAGCCGATTATTGTCCCCTAAAATCGGGATATTTTGGTTATTATTATTCATCCTTTTACAAGTTACATTATCTTTATACGCTCTGTCATTCGCGCAATACTTAGAAGGACTCTTACCAGGTGTTCCTGTAAGACTTGTTGCTTTTGCCTTACTTACTATTTTATTTATTGTTAATATCGTTGGTATTAAATCAGCTTCAATAATAGGTAATTTAATGGTCGTCATCCTTATTATGGCTTTGTCTAGTTTTATCATTTTCGGTCTACCACATGTGGATTTTGGTGTATTTAATATGCATGACATGCTTCCAGATGGATTCACAGGATTCTTTACTGCCGTTGGACTTGTTTCGTTTGCAACTGGCGGCGCGCAAGTTGTTGCTGAATTAGGTGGAGAAATGAAAAATCCAAAAAGAGACATTCCAATAGTAATTATCTTTGCAACTATATTTGTAGGTTTGTTATACGCTTTTATCGCCTGTATTGCTGTAGGTGTACTCCCTATTCCAGAAGTTGCTGGCAGACCATTAACGAGTGTTGCGAAAGAGGTCTTGCCTACCCCAGTATTCATCTTTTTCATGGTTGGTGGCGCAATGTTCGCATTAGCGACTACACTTAACTCAACGTTTACTTGGGTAACTAAAAGTTTATTAGTTGCCATACATGATGGTTATTTACCCAAACGTTTAGGTCGTGTGAACAAACGCTTTGGTACACCTCACTGGCTTTTATTACTTTTCTACATTATTGGTGCATTACCTATTATTACAGGTATGTCATTAAATGTTGTAGCACAGTTAGGTACTGGGATTTCGTTAATAGTTTTTGCTTTTCCAGCTTTAGCTTCTACTCAATTACCCAGAAAATACCCAGATGCTTATAAGCAATCACCATTTAAATTACCCTATCCATTACTTGTAACGATGGCTATTGTTGCGATTATTGTGCTATTGTGTCAATCTTATTTATTAATTTCCGATTTAAAAATAGGTTATATTATTGGCACTATAATTTATATTTTACTGTCCGCTGTTATTGCACAATTTTCTAATAAGAAAAATAAAACTGCACTAAGTGATATTCATTTTAATACAACCCAAACTATAGAAAAACCAACATTATAAATTAAAAAAAGTGGACTTACGTTATCTCTTTTCAGATGACAATGTAAGTCCACTTTTGATATATAAAACACGATTCATTTGATCTATTTAATTGATTTATGCTTAAGCTCTATTATATTTAGCCATTTGTTTTAAACTAATAATTAAAATAAAAGCGACGAATGCAATTGCTGCAGTAAAATATGTCGTTGCTAAAACATCTATTTTAGCTACAACTAAACCACCGACAATACCACCAACACCGATACCAGCATTTAAACTAGACATATTCCAGCTCATCACTTGGCTTGTATCACCTTCAACATGTTCTATAATACCTGTTTGAACTGCTGGGTTTGTACTCCATTGCATGATATTCCAAATGAAGATAATCATTAATAATACACCTGTCACTGACAAGAATAAATTTAGCAATAACATCATCGTGACAAATATACCTGTTGCAATCATTAACCAACGCTTGCTTGTCAATTTATCCGAAAGGAATCCACCCATCGATGTTCCAATTACACCGGCAACACCATTGATTAATAGGACAATTGACACAAAGGATAAGTCATGATCGCTTGATAACATAAGTGGATTAATATAAATAAATGTTACAGAATTTGCAACGAGCAATAAGAACGTGATAGCTAAAAACTTAGCTACTTCACCAGGTCTAAGTACTTTAGAATAATTACTTTCACGTTGCTTACTACCTGACTCTGTACTTACTGTTTGATATTGAGGTTGTGGTACATAGAAATACATCAGTATACCTACTAATACACTCACAGCGACAAGAAATAAGAATGTATATCTCCATCCAACTAAGTCCCCAATAATTGTCCCAATTGGCACACCTAATACATTCGCACCACTAAATCCTGAATAAACAATCCCTATCATTTTCCCTCGATGTTGCGGTGCAGTTAATAAAGCTGTGAGCGCTAAGATTTTCACTACGATAAGCGCTGCTGCTGCAGACGATATGATGCGTCCAAACACCAAAATCGAAAAGTTAGGTGCAAAGGCAATGATCATATTTCCGACAATAAAAACCAATAGCGCATATAATAATACAGGTCTTGGTGAAAAACGATTCGTTAATTTCACTAATATTGGTCCTGCAATCGCAAATGTGATGGCATAAAGTGTCACTAATTGTCCAATAACCGCTTCAGAAACTTGCAAATCATTACTCATCAAATTCATAATCCCTGCAACCATCATTTCAACCATACCCACGATAAAGATACTCAAAATAAAGGTGGCAATTCTCATAATCGACATCTTTTCACTCCTCCCTTAAATGAAGTTGTAATTTTTTACATAACTATTACATTATAAACCATACGTCAACACGTTTGAATATTTCTGAATTGGGTTTCTCATCAAATTTCATCTATATAAAAGAAGAATCTGAGGCATCCATAGACGTCTCAGATTCTTCTTTTATATAGTGACATAATTAAACGTCATCTCACTCAAAGTTTTATAGAGTAGATGAAACAGGTTATGCAGTTAATATATCTATTCACTTACTATTCATTTTTATGCGTCTTCTTGTTTTAAATGTCTACCAATCAATTGATCTCGATGATTGAAGAATTGTTTATAACTTAAATACGTCGCAATAAGTGCTGACATAATTGTCGCAGTTGTATGAATAAATACAACCATTAACTGAAATTTAACAGCTTGTAACGGGTCAACACCACCTATAATTAGTCCAGTCATCATACCCGGTATAGAAACAATACCATACGTTTTAACAGAATCAATCGTTGGTACAATTGCCGTTTTTACACTATTACGAATCGTTTCTTTAGATGATAATTTAGGGTTTGCGCCTAATGCTAATTTAGACTCAATTTGACTCATTTCTTTTACAAATTCTCTATCTAAATTTTGATACGCCAAATTAATCGCAATTAATCCATTACTACCTAGCATACCGGCAATCGTTATAACTTCATTAGGTTTAAACTCTATCGCACCTGTCAAAACAACGCCAACTAGAGGTAAAGCGACACCCACAAAAATTGCGACAAACGAAATCCAAAACACATGATGCATTACGGGAGATGCTCTACTAATTGTATTCCAAGATGCGTTAATAATAATAACGAGTACAAATACGATTAATAACCATGCTTGATTCACACCAAATATAAAATGCAATAGAAAGCCTAGAATAATTAATTGAACAATTGCTCTAACGGTTGCAATTAACAAATCTTTAATGATATGTAATTTTTCTTTGTAAGAAACAATAATTGGAAAAAGTAAAAGGAGACCCGTCAATGCTAATGCAGTTGTACTCATGATAAACGCTCCTCCTTATCAATTTTGCCATCAACAATTCTAATTTTCTTTTTAAAATGCCGATTACTTTGATCATTACTATGTGTGATCCATAAAACAGCGACACCTTCATCTGCCAATTTAAAGATGAGGGATTCTATTTTCTCACTATTATGCACATCCAACGCACTCGTGGCTTCGTCTAAAAGTAATACTTTAGGTGTATACATGAGTTGTCGCGCTATCGTAATACGTTGTCGCTCTCCTCCTGATAAATGCTCAACACGCGTATTAAAATTATAATGACCTAAGCCTACAGTTTTCAATAAACGTTTAGCTTGTTTACGATCAAACTTATCTTGTCTAACCTCTGCTGGAAAAGCTAAATTTTCTCCAATGGTTCTATCAAACAAGTCACTTTCTTGTAGTAGATAACTCACATCCATACGCAATTGTTCTGGGTTTATTTGTTCGTACGGTTTATCATTCAAATATAATTCGCCTTCTGTGGGGCTTATTAAATTACTAATCAAGCGCAACAATGTACTTTTACCGCTTCCAGAAGGTCCTACAATCGCTATTGTATCGCCTGGCTCAATTTTCAAGTTTATATCATTGATAATGTCCCGATTATCTATTCTATATGTTATGTTTTTTAGTTCTAACATAGACGCCCACCTTTTTTGATTTCTCAAATTACTATTCCCTAATTTATTAGTTTTAATAAATTATTTTATCAACATGTTTAACAACCTTTTATTTTAAAATAACAATAGCAATAAATGATATAAGGTTATTTAATGCATGTAAGGAAATTGAAACAGTAAGATTCATTCCACTCTTCATATAGACAAAGGCTAAGCCAGCCCCAATGATGAGATAACTGCCGATTTCAAATGGAGATGTTGCACCTAACACATGCACACCTGCAAATAATATCGTTGAAAGTATTGTGGCAACAGTATATGTTATCTTTTTGCCTAACTCATGAATCAGTAAATGTCTAAACAATAATTCTTCGATGATTGGCGTAAATATTACAATATCTATAAATAGAAATGGTAACATCCAATGATTTTCAAACATTTTTTCTAGAAGCATTTGATTTTGAGTTTCTGAATATTGTAATGCTTTAGGTAAATATTCCATCATCCAGTCATATAAACTATTTAATCCCAGTGTGATAATATAGGTTGCTACAACTATAAACAAATATTTGGGTAGTGTTTCCATTCGTTGATGAATCGTTGGCATTAAGCGATCTTTTAAGTGCATTGCATAAAAACTAAGTAATATAACGATTTCAGCAAGCACGCCACCTAGTATTAGAATATTTTCATCAGTAATAAAAGCTTCATTTTTAAAATTAAACACTGAATAGACAATCGATATAGCAGCAAATAATAACAATGGCATGATGTTATTCGCTAATAAATAAATTGGAATGAGCCAAAAATCTCTTTTTACAATGTTTTTATTATGCCAAACATTTTTATCTTGCTGGATATTTGTTTTGAATTGGCTTTTTTTCTCAGTCATATGACACCTTCCTATTTAGTCCGTACACTAAATATATCATGTCTATTTATAGTGTATATACAAATTATAAAATTTTTTATCATCTTCCTTTCTAAAATATTATATATTTTAAATCACTTACTCACTCAACTCACTATATTATTGTAAAATGTTCATTTTATTGTACTATATAATTAATATGAGGGGGAGTGATTATTATGACTATATTAACTATATTGCAATTTATCGTTAATATTATAATTGTATTATTTTTACTTAGTGTGCTTGTATTAGGGGCAATATTGCTTTTTAAAGATAAACACCAAAAACAGCACAGTGTGCTACGTAATTATCCACTACTAGCACGCATTCGGTATTTTGGAGAAAAAATCGGCCCTGAATTACGTCAGTATCTATTTTTGCCCGATACCAAAGGAAAACCATTTTCAAGAAATGACTTTACAAATATCGTCGTTGCAGGTAAATATAATTCAAGAATGACCAGCTTTGGAACACAACACGATTATGAAGATGGCTTTTATATCCAAAATACGATGTTTCCTTTACAAACAACGGAGTTACATATCAATCAATCACCTATGATTTCTTCTTTCATCTATAAAATTGATAATGAACGTTTGTTTAATCGTGATGAACATAGAACAAAAGTGGAAATAGATCCTTACTATTTATCGGATGAAGACCAAATTATATTGGGTGCTCATCTTGAACATCCATTCAAAATGAAGCGTTTAGTGGGCCAATCAGGTATGAGTTATGGTGCCTTAGGTAGCCATGCTATCACCGCCCTTTCGAAAGGTCTGGGACAAGCTGGTACTTGGATGAACACGGGCGAAGGTGGTTTATCGCAACATCACCTTTCTGGAGACGTTGATATTATATTTCAAATAGGGCCAGGCTTATTTGGTGTTCGTGATAAATCAGGAAAGTTTGACCCACAAGCCTTTGTCGATTTATCCCATAACCGCCATATAAAAGCATTTGAAATCAAATTGGCTCAAGGTGCCAAAACACGTGGCGGTCACATGCAAGGTAACAAAGTCACAGAAGAAATCGCATCTATAAGAAAAGTTGAACCTTGGGTTACAATTAATTCACCCAACCGTTTTGATCATATCGACAGCCCAAAAGCCTTACTGAATTGGGTACATCAATTACAGCAAACAGGCCAAAAACCTGTTGGCTTTAAAATTGTCATTAGTAAAGTATCTGAAGTAGAAAATCTTGTTCGCACAATGGTTGAAACTCAGCAATATCCCGATTTCATTACCATTGATGGTGGCGAAGGTGGTACTGGTGCGACCTTCCAAGAATTAGAAGATGGCGTAGGATTGCCTTTATTTACAGCGTTACCCATTTTAACAGCCTTATTAGAAAGATATGGCATTAGAAAACATATTAAAGTGTTTGCATCAGGTAAATTAATTACGCCAGATAAGATAGCTATTGCTTTAGGTTTAGGTGCAGACTTAGTCAATGTCGCCCGGGGTATGATGATTAGCGTTGGATGTATTATGAGTCAACAATGCCATATGAATACTTGTCCAGTTGGTGTGGCAACGACAGATCCTAAACGTGAAAAAGGATTAATCATCGATGAGAAAAAATATCGTGTCACTAATTTTGTTACAAGCTTACATGAAGGCTTATTTAATATTTCTGCGGCTGTAGGCGTGGATTCACCTACAAAAATTACAAAAGAACACATTATCATTAAAAATAAAGATGGCGGCATTCAATCCATTCAAGACTATAAATTAAAACTAATTGAACATAACTGATTAAGTATATTAAAGGTCAAATAAATCATCTATTTTTAACAACTCAATATTTTTAAAATTTAAATTATTTTGTTCAATCTAACTAAAAAATCTCAAACATTAAGTTATCATTTTAATGCTTGAGATTTTTAGTTTATCTACTATTTTAATTTAGATATTGCTTCATTTAATAATGTCTCAATTTTATCTTGTTTGTCTTTTAACGGATCAAATTCAAATTTTTCCTCATTAATAAATACAGTGGGTATACCTTTAATACCACGTTCAAATGTTTCTTCATTGATTGCTAATGAACGCGCATCAGCATCTTTTTGAGGTGTTAAATTTAATTCATTTATCATTTTATCTTCAATAGCTGTAAAGCTTACTTTCCATTGATCTTGCGTATCATATAATTGACGAATGATTGCTAATGTTTCCTCCGGTTCATCATAATTTAAGTAAATATTTGCAACTGTCCCTTTTAATAATGCTTGTTTTGTTTTATCGAAATGTTTAACGACATGTTGCACGTCACCAGACTCGATGTAAGGTGCAAGTACACTATCTGCTGCTTTAAAATAATTTTTACAGAATGGACACGCAAAATTAATAAACGACTCAACTGTTATGGGCGCATTTTCTGAACCAAATGTAAGATACTTAACTTCTGTCATAATAAATCCCTCCACTTTGTTTATACTACTATTGAAACATGACAAATGACATATTGCATACTTTTAGTCTTAGCATTTTAGTAGGGATTGATACGACACACGCATTTCTTTTGTAAATCATGCGTATCTAATCAAAAAACTATAATATTAAAACTTAAATGGTAAAATATAATCATACTTTATTTTTTGAGGGGGACTTATTATGAATGATTCAGTAAAATTATTAAAATCACTCACAGATATAGATGGCATTGCCGGACACGAAATGTCAGTCAAAGCATTAATGCATGACTATTTAACACCAGTGAGTGATGAAATTATCGAAGACAATCTTGGTGGCATTTTTGGTAAAAAATCAGCTACTAATGGGAATAAAACATTAATGGTCGCAGGTCATCTAGATGAAGTTGGTTTTATCGTTACTAAAATTGATAACGACGGTTTCTTAAGATTCACTCCAATCGGTGGTTGGTGGAATCAAGTGATGCTTTCACAAAAAGTAACGATTACAACAGATGAAGGTAAAAAAATCAGAGGTATCATCGGTTCAAAACCCCCTCACGTGTTATCACCAGAGGAACGTAAAAAAACAATTGATATGAAAGAGATGTTTATTGATATCGGTGTTAAAAGTAAAAAAGAAGCAGAGCAATTTGGTATCGAAATGGGTAATATGGTAACGCCATACAGTGAATTCGAAACATTGGCTAATCAAAAATACTTAACTGCTAAAGCATTCGATAACCGCTATGGTTGTGCCCTTGCAGTAGATGTATTGCAAAGATTAAAAAATGAATCTATAGACATCAACTTGGTAGCTGGTGCCAATGTACAAGAAGAAGTCGGTCTGCGTGGTGCTAAAGTTGCTGCTAATAAAATCAAACCAGACTTAGCGATTGCTGTTGATGTAGCCATTGCTTATGACACACCTGGTATGTCAGGCCAAGTGAGTGATACGGCTATCGGTAACGGACCCGTTGTGATTATTATGGACGCGTCCAATATTGGTCATGTCGGTTTCACAAAACACATCAAAGACATTGCTAAAAAACATAATATCACAATCCAATTAGACACAACTGCTGGTGGCGGTACGGATGCCGGTAGTATCCATGTTGCTAATGAAGGGACTCCAACCGTATCTATCGGGGTCGCATTGCGTTACATGCATTCTAATGTGTCCGTGTTACACACAGATGATTATCAAAATTCAGTAGCGCTTGTTACAGAAATTGTTAAATCATTAAATAACGAAGTTGTCGACCAAATTATCTGGTAATCGTAGATAGCATATGTATAAATTAAAATCCACACATTGACTGAATTTAATCAGTTACTGTGTGGATTTTATGATGCTTCTCAACATTTCATAAAAACAACTATCAAATTATTTCGTTGTATTTTTCCAACTATCATCACTTAACATTTCTCCTGGCCATGTATATGCCATCACGCCACCATCTATGGTGATAGATTCGCCCGTTATAAATGAACTATCATCAGAAGCTAAAAATGCTACAAGTTTACCAACTTCTTCAGGTGTACCAAGTCTACCTAACGGCGTAACCCATTTTTGATTCTCTCTAAAAGCTTTGCCAGCGTCATCTTCAGCTGTACCTGTCAATTTATCTACAAGCGGTGTTTCAATCGTCCCTGGTGAAATTGCATTTGCTCTGATATTTTCACGACCGTATTCAATCGCAGTAGAACGTGTAAAGTTAATGACGCCACCTTTTGCTGCATTATAACCTGAACGATTTAAGTCTGCAGCTAACCCAGAAAATGATGCCGTATTGATAATTGAGCCACCTTCGTCCATCATCAGTGGGAGGAAAAATTTGGTCATTAAGAATGTCCCTCTTAAATCAACACCTAATATCTTGTCGAATACTTCAACCGGGTATTCATGAATACGACCAGCTGCATGATCCACACCTGCATTATTAAACAGGACATCTATTTTTTCATATTTCTCTTTAACCGCTTGAGCAAAGCGTTCAACTGCGTGTGCATCGGACACATCTACAATATAACCTGAAGCTGTATGACCCGCATGATTGATTTCTTTTACAGTATCATGCACTTTCTCTGAAATATCCACTGCCAATACGTGCGCACCTTCCTCGGCTAATATTTTTGCTGATGCAGCACCAATACCTGTACTAGCACCTGTCAAAATAGCGATTTTATTATTTAATCTTCCCATCATTTATCACTTCTCCTATCTCAAACTATATTTTCTATTTTATAAAATACGTTTATCTATGTACTTCCTTTTTTCTTAAGAAATAAAACTTGAATGTACTTTTTAATAGCTTTTACATACATTATGTGAATTTTTTCTATTAAACACATAATTATTTTCTGAATATTTGTTCAATTAAAAAGATTATTTTGGTATACTTTCGATAACTTAATTAGGAGGTAGTTCATATGACTTCAAATACAAAGGACAAACCGACACTCGTAGATAGATTTTTAAATATTGTAGAAAAAGTTGGTAATAAACTACCTGATCCTAGTATTTTATTTTTCTTAATGTGCCTAGGACTTGCTATTATCACATGGATTGTTTCATTATTCCACATCAGTGTTAAACACCCTGGCACCGGAGATACGATTGCTATTAAAAGTATTTTAAGTAAAGACGGTTTAATGATGATATTAAATGATGCTGTTAAGAATTTTTCAGAATTCCCAGCTTTAGGGCTTGTCTTAGCTGTCATGCTTGGTGTAGGTGTCGCTGAAAAAACAGGTTATTTTGATAAATTAATGGTTCAAGTTGTACATAAAGCACCCAAAAAATTTATCGTTCCAGTTATCATACTTATTGGCATATTAGGTAACGCAGCTGGCGATGCTGCTCCTATCGTTTTACCACCGCTAACTGCTATGGTATTTATTAAATTGGGTTATCACCCTATTGCAGGATTAGCGATGGCCTATGCGTCAGCTATTGGTGGGTTTTCAGCAAATATCATGATTGGTATGTCAGATGCCTTATTATATGCATTTACTGAACCTGCTGCTAAGATTGTTTCTGATAATGTCCACGTTAATGTGGCCATGAATTGGTATTTTATCTCGGCAAGTGTACTTGTATTACTACCATCCGTTTATTGGGTAACCATGCGTTTTGTTATCCCAAGGTTAGGTACCTATGATGACTCAAAATCTGATATTCAAGTTGATGATGAAAATACTGGACTAACCACTGAAGAAAACCGTGCTGTATTTTGGGCTAATATTAGCTTTTTCATTATGATTGTACTGCTCATTATTTTAGCAATACCTCAAAATAGCTTTTTAAGGAATGCTAAAACGGGCAGCTTACTTAACGATGCGCCGATTATTAATGGTGTTGGATTAATCATCTTGGTTTTATTCTTAGTACCCGGCCTAGTATACGGTGTGTTAATGAAAGAATTCAAAAATTCTAAAGACTTAGGTAAAATGTTAGCAGATTCTATGTCATCCATGGGTTCTTTTATTGTCATTGTATTCTTTGCTGCACAACTGTTAGCGTTTTTAGAATGGAGTAATTTAGGTGTCATCGTTGCAGTTAAAGGGGCTGCACTTTTACAAGGTCAAAATGGCATCATACTTATTTTAGGCATTATTTTATTAAGTGCACTGATCAATTTATTAATTGGTAGTGCTTCTGCAAAATGGGGTATTTTAGCACCTATATTTATACCTATGCTTATGTTAGTAGGCTTTCATCCTGCCTTCACACAAATGCTCTATCGTATTGGAGATTCCATAAGTAATCCAATCACCCCTATGATGCCATACCTTCCACTGTTATTATCTTATGCACAAAAGTATGATAATAATATGAAATTGGGCTCTTTATTATCGAGTCTCATGCCTTACACAATTATTTTAAGTATTGTTTGGCCTATATTTATGATTGTTTGGTATTTACTTGGTTGGCCATTAGGTCCAGGTGGCCCTTTACACGTAAAATAAAGCCTTACAATATTATTCAACCATACAGTTAATCATCACTGTATGGTTGCGCTTCTTAATGATTAACACTCAACCCATTGAATGACACTTATTTATATTGGACAATATGAATATTTTTAAATACAAATTTTATTTTTTGATGTAATATAATAGGAAAGAAAAGGGTAAACAAAAATAGAGTTTATGAAAAAAACCTCATTTTTATATAGGAGGAAAACATGGAACGTATAGGATTAATAGATATCGGTTCAAATACAATCAGGTTAGTGATTTTCGAATTTGATAAAAAAACAGGCCTGAATGAATTATTGAACATTAAGACACCAGCAAGATTAAGCCAATATTTAACAAAAGATTTGGCAATGAATAACGAAGGTATTGAAGTTTTAACGAAGACATTGAGCAGTTTTAAAACTGTTGCAGATAAATTTGAAGTGACTGAATTACATCCTATTGCTACAGCAGCCATCAGACAATCAACAAACAGAGACAAGATTATTGAAAACATTAAAAAAGAACTGAATATAAAAATTAAGTTAATACCTGAAGAAGAAGAGGCATTTTATGGCTTTTACGCCATTACCCACACCACTGACATCCAAGATGGTGTCTCTGTCGATATCGGCGGTGGTTCTACAGAAGTCACACTTTTTAAAGACAAAAAATTGATAGAAGCACACAGTTTTCCATTTGGTGTCGTTACTTTACAACGTAAATTCTTTGACGGTAAAGATCATAATGATAAATCTTCAATCAAAGATATGGAGAAGTTTTTATCTAAACAATTTGATCAACTCGCTTGGTTGAAAGATCAAGAAGTCGCTCTAGTAGGCATAGGTGGCTCAGCGCGTAATGTAGCACGCATTCATCAATCTGAACATTCATACCCTATTGGTGGCGTCCATAATTATACAATGACAGAGGATAACATCGATGAAGTGTATACAATACTTAAAAAAAGTTCTCGTGATGAACTCAAAGATATCGATGGTTTGAGCAGAGATCGTGTAGATATTATACTGCCTGCCGTATCTGTCTTTAAAGTGTTATTTAATAAAATTGAAGCCTCACAATTCACATTTTCTCGTAAAGGATTACGTGAAGGCTATGCCATGAATATTATTAGTGAGCGTCATCCATCAGAATTTAAAAAAGAAAACATTAGAAAAGATGCCCTCTTCCACTTAGCCAATGAATATGGCATAGAGGAATCAAGCGCAAATCAACGTGTTAAATTAGCCCAATCATTATTAACACAACTTATCAATTTTAAAAAAATTGAGGTGTCAGATAACGAAAAAACATTATTCGCTGAAGGTGCTTACTTGTATTACTTAGGTCGTTTTATTGACTCAGATTCAAGTTCGCCCCATACCTATTATATTATCGCTAATTCTATGATTGATGGTTTCAAGCATGAAGATCGTGTCAAATTGGCTTTGCTCGCAAGTTTTAAAAATAAATCACTGTTAAAATTCTTCAGCCATGAAACAGAATGGTTACGTGGCAAAGAATTAGATAATGTTCAATCACTTGGTGGTATTATAAAATTTGTGAATGCGCTCAACATCTCTCATACGAGTGCTGTGGAATCAATAGATTTAAAAGAAAACGACGGCGAATACACGTTATACGTATATTATAATGGTGCACCTATTGCTGAAGAATATCAGTCCCTTCGTCAGAAAAAACATATTGAGAAAATTTTAAAAGAAAATCTTTCTATTATCTTTACAAAATCTTAAAATTCATATGGTACGTTATACGTAGCAAATTATGTATTTTAGACTACAACGAGGTGTATAAAGCGTTATGCATAGAAATTTGGGAGATAAAGATTTAAACTTACCACAATATTATAATAATAGAGAGCTTAGTTGGTTGGATTTTAACTATCGCGTCTTACAAGAGGCACAAGATAAAAATAACCCATTATTAGAACAACTTAACTTTGTCTCTATATTCAGTTCGAATTTAGATGAGTTCTTTATGGTTCGTGTAGCGGGCTTACAAGATCAAGTCAAAATGGGTTACGATAAACCTGAAAATAAAGCACAATTAACTCCTAAGCAACAACTTGATCAGATTAAACTAAAAAATAAGAAAATAGTTGATTTACAATACAAACGTTATAACGAATTAATTGATGATTTAAGACAATATCAAGTTGAAATCATCAAGCCAGAACAGCTACCTGACGACTTATTACCTCAGCTTGAATCAGAATTCAAATACGGTATCTTACCAACATTAACACCTTTAGGAATTGATGCTTATCATCCTTTTCCGAAACTAAATAATAAAAGCTTAAATATTTTTGTAGATATTGATACAGAAGATGATATTAATTCTGCTATCGTTCAAATACCTTCACTTATTTCTCGTTTTTATTCATTTAACAAAGGTGACAAGCAATATATCATTATGATTGAAGATATTATCACCTACTTCATTAATGAATTATTCACAGGATATACGGTATTAAATACCTTTACGTTTAGAATCACACGTAATGCTGATTTAACGATTCATGAAGATGGCGCAGAAGATTTATTAATAGAAATCGAACGTTTCTTAAAAGAACGTAAACGCGGTACTGCTGTCCGTTTAGAAGTAGACGGTAGACAAGCGACACATGAAGATATTGTATGGATTATCAATCAACTAGATGTACATGATAATGACGTTTATTTCGTAGATGGACCACTTGATTTAACCATGCTCACTGATTTAGTTGATCATTTATCCAATAAGCTGAAATATTTGAAATATAATAAATATGTACCTCAAGTACCTCAATCTTTAGGAAACCATAATATTTTTGATTTATCATTAAAAAGAGACATCTTCTTCCACCATCCATATGAATCCTTTGAACCCATTGTTGATTTTATAAGGGAAGCGGCTGAAGATCCGAATACCATTGCAATTAAACAAACACTTTATCGTGTAAGTAAAGACTCCCCTATTATTAATAGTTTGAAAAATGCAGCCGAAAATGGCAAACAAGTCACTGTACTTGTCGAATTGAAAGCGCGTTTTGATGAGGAAAACAATGTACATTGGGCAAGAATGTTAGAAGATGCAGGATGTCATGTAATTTATGGTATGACACATTTGAAGACTCATAGTAAAATTGCACTCGTCGTTAAACGCATAAACAATAAATTAACTTCATTCATTCATTTAGGTACGGGTAACTATAATGATAAGACAGCCAATATTTATACTGATATGGGAATCATTACAACAAATGATGAAATTGCTGAAGATGCGATTAATTTCTTCAATTATTTGAGTGGCTATTCAGTAAAACCTGTATATAACAAATTAATTGTCGCACCTTTCGACATTCGTGATGTCTTTTTAGCTAGAATAGATAATGAAATTAAATCACATCGCGAACATGGTAACGGTAAAATTATTATGAAAATGAATTCTTTAACGGATAAAGATATCATTCTCAAATTATTCGAAGCATCTTGTGCAGGTGTGAAAGTTCAATTGATTATTCGTGGCATTTGTTGTCTTAAGCCAGGTATTCCCGGAATAAGTGAAAATATTGAAGTCGTCAGTATCGTTGGTAGATTCTTAGAACATTCTCGTATCTATTATTTCCATAATAATGGCGACGACATTATATATCTTTCTTCTGCGGATGCAATGACTAGAAATATGATTAAACGCGTAGAAATTTTATTCCCTGTTGAAGATAAAGACATTGCGAAGCGTTTATTAGATTATATGAACTTACAACTCTCAGATAATCAAAAAGGACGTTACCAAGATCAATTTGGTCAATACCATTATATTGAAAATAATTTATCACCTTTAAATTCTCAAGCCTTCCTAATGAAAGAAGCAATGGATTATGGCCAACAATTAAAAGAAGATAATTCACGTCCACAAGTTATGTCCGTTAATGAACGTAAAGGTTGGTTTACTAAAATTCGTAAGCAATTCAGAAAATAACTTGATATAAGATAGCACCAAACGAAATGTCATTTCTCCTAGAATGATTTCGTCTGCTTACCTAGCTCATAAATAGTCAGAGACATTCATTGATGTTTCTGACTATTTTTATTGATTATATTACATGGGTCTTTTCCTAAAAGAAAATTCAAAAGCGATCATTCAAACTTGTAAAAATGCCGTCACATTATTTTAGATAAACAGATTTTAAAAACATGTCGTTTATCCTATTACCATAATACATAGCAACATGTCTTATCGCTACACCAGACTATCTAATAAATTTTTTGCTATAATTAATGTAATGTGAAATTTTTATTTCATACCGTTATTCAAGTGATATGGAGGTATTTATATGACTAATTTAGCAACACTTAAACAAGATTTTCCTCTCATAAATAGTATGCAACATTACAAGCCTATTTTCTGGGAAAATCCGAATTTCCGCAAACCAGCTACATTAGCGTTTTCTTTAAAGGATATGGAAGATGCTGCCCAACGACTTGAACGTTTTAGTAGCTACATAAGAACTGTATTTCCAGAAACAGAAAATAATCATGGCTTAATTGAATCCCCCTTAAAACACATACCTTTTATGCAAAATACTTTGACTAAATTAGACACCTTAACACCAGAAGGCAAATTATGGTTAAAATGCGATAGTCATCTCGCAATATCTGGTTCAATCAAGGCGCGGGGTGGCATCTATGAAGTGCTTAAGTTAGCTGAAAAGATAGCGATGCAAGACGGCGATTTAAAAAGAGACAGATGATTATCGTGTACTTGCTGAACAAAAATATCAAAATCTTTTCAATCAATATAACGTTGCCGTTGGATCAACCGGTAATTTAGGCTTAAGTATAGGTATTATGAGTGCTAAACTAGGCTTTAAAGTGACTGTTCACATGTCTACAGATGCACGCCAGTGGAAGAAAGATCTTCTAAGATCTCGTGGTGTTGAAGTCATTGAACATCAATCAGACTATCAATATGCAGTTGCAGAAGGAAGAAAGCATGCTGAAAATGATCCCAAGTGCCATTTTGTAGATGATGAAGGAGCATCTGACTTATTCTTAGGCTATACCGTCGCTGCTTTAAGATTAAAAACACAATTGTCTGCTGAAAATATACAAGTAGATGCTGAACACCCACTATTTGTCTATTTACCTTGTGGTGTCGGTGGTGGTCCAGGCGGCGTTGCATTTGGTCTAAAACAAGTATTCGGTGAACACGTTTATTGTATCTTTACTGAACCAACACATGCGCCATGTATGTTATTAGGCATGATGACCCAATTGCACGATAAAATCTCAGTTAAAGATATTGGTATAGATGGACGTACAGATGCCGATGGTTTAGCAGTTTCACGTCCATCAAGATTAGTCGGACAAATTATGGATAGCTTACTTTATGGTATACAGACTGTTTCTGATAATGAAATGTATCGTTATTTATATCTCTTAAGTGAAAAGGAACACATCTTTATCGAGCCTTCTGCTGCATCTGGATTTGCTGGTATTAAATCAGCAATATCATTAGCAAAACAACAAGACATACAAATGAGTCAGGCGAATCATATTGTATGGGCTACTGGTGGCAATATGGTACCTAAAGAAGAGATGCTGAAATACGTTAATCATGGTAAATCATGCTTATAAATATCTTGAGAGTGAGTCTAGGACATCTATGGATGTTTTAGACTCTTTATTTATAAATATAATGCGAAATATTTTCTGAATATTTATTGAATTCTAAAAATAACTGTGTTAAAGTATTCTTTATCAATTTACTTTAGTTCGGTAGAGAAACAAAGTATATGCAAAGGATGGTTTTAATATGGATGCAGCAACAATCATTAATAATAAAGAAAAGGAACTTAACTTTTTAAAACATTTTCAGCAAGCTGATTTTCATCTAGTAGATTTTAGTTTTATCGAATCTTTAGCTTGGCAAACATTGAGTAAAGATGATTTACAGCAAATGACTGAAAGAAGTTTCTGGCAACACGACCATCATATCTTTGCATTACGTAATGACTTCACTGACCAATTATTACGCTATTACAGCAATTATCCGCCACGTCATCAAAAAGTAGTATATGCGGGACCTATTGTTCGTGATAATCATGTTTATACGCAATTAGGGATCGAACATTACAACCCTACCATTACAGATATGCAGCAGGATTTTATGACGTTTTATAAATATATTCAACAATATCTGAATGACGATATAGATTTTGTTATTTTAGGACATTATCAATTGATTGATTTACTTTTAACTACCAAAGAACAAACAACAACGATTTTAAAATTGGTACAAGAACGTAATATTTCTGAACTTTCGTCTGAACTTGGTACTTCTCACCCCATCGTTCAATTATTGACAACAAAAACAACGGAGCAATTAGACTTACTAGGCCAACTATTCCCTCATGATCATCGTACAATACAAGCTTTGCGTCGTTGGGAGCAATGGTTTAAATCATTAAATGTAAAAAACATTCATTTAGATATCACACCTCAACCACCACGTTCATATTACAAAGGTGCATTTTTAAAATGTTATCTAAAAAATGATAAATATCATCAGCTTACTGGAGGCTTTTACAAAGGGGAATTAGACGGATTTGGATTAGGTTTTATATTATAAATAAAAGGAGCGCTTATCATGCTTACAGTAGCTATTGCTAAAGGTCGATTATTAAAAAGCTTTATCGCTTTTTTAAAGCAAGTAAATGAACAACAACTAGTAGAGGCTCTAGAAAATCGTGAACGACAATTATTAATTTCAGTAGGGTCACTTCAAATTGTATTAGTCAAAGGTAGCGATGTCCCTATTTATGTAGAACAAGGTGTAGCTGATGTTGGTATTGTCGGTAGTGATATTTTGGAGGAAGGCAATTATACAATTAATAATTTAGTGGACTTACCATTCGGAGATTGTCACTTTGCACTGGCTGCTAAACCAGAAACTACTTCATTTAATAAAATCGCAACGTCCTATGTTAAAACATCACGTGCCTACTTCGAAGCACAAGGTATAGATGTAGAACTAGTTAAACTATCCGGTTCTATTGAATTAGCTTGCTTAGTAGATATGGTAGATGGCATCGTCGATATTGTACAGACTGGTACAACGCTACAATCTAATGGATTAGTGGAAAAAGAAAGTATCAAGTCTATTAATGCAAAACTTATCACAAATAAGCAATCCTATTTTAAAAAATCGTCTGAAATTGATGATTTTTTATCAATGCTGGAGGTGTCACTCATTGATCATAGATAAAACGTTATTTTTAACAAAATATTTAAATCAATCTTCCTTAAATGAAGATTTATACCCTATCGTAAAAGACATTTGTGAAAACGTAAGGCTTCATGGAGATGATGCCTTACGAAATTATAATCAACAATTCGATAAGGTAGAAACTGCAAATTTAGAAGTCACTTATCAAGCTATGGAAGAGTCCTATAATCGTTTAGACAGTGATTTACGTGACGCTTTACATCAAAGTCACGACCGTATCAAAACATACCAATCATCAATAAAATGGACTAACCAGCAAGGAACTTCAGAATGTTATGAATTGTATCATCCCTTAGAACGTGTTGGCGTATATGTGCCAGGTGGTAAAGCAAGTTATCCATCAACCGTCTTAATGACAGTAACACTTGCTAAGGTAGCTGGTGTAAAAAATATATCTGTAGTGACACCCCCGCAATTAGATGGTATTCCGGATATCGTCTTAGCCGCCTGTTATATCACAGGTGTCGATCACGTCTACCAAGTCGGAGGCGCCCAAAGTATCGCGGCACTTGCTTATGGTACTGAAACTTTACCAAAAGTTGACAAAATTGTAGGACCTGGTAACCAATTTGTTGCTTATGCTAAGAAATACTTATTTGGTCAAGTAGGTATTGACCAAGTCGCAGGTCCGAGTGAAATCGCACTCATTATTGATGCCACTGCAGATTTAGATGCCATAGTTTATGATGTTTTTGCGCAAGCGGAGCATGACGAGCTGGCAAGAACTTTTGTAATTAGTGAAGATGAAGCATTGTTAAAACAACTAGAACAAAAAATACAACACACACTTCCTCAAATTGAACGTCAAGCCATTGTTGAAGCGAGTTTAAATTATAATCATTTTTTAATACATGTAAATGACTTTAATGAAGCGTGTGATTTAATGAATCTCATTGCACCAGAACATGCTTCCATACAAACTGTGACACCACATGATTATCTAAACCATGTCCGATACGTCGGCGCGCTGTTCTTAGGTCATTATTCACCCGAAGTGATTGGCGACTATATTGCTGGTCCAAGTCACGTACTACCAACCAATCAAACAGCACGATTTACCAATGGTTTATCTGTCAATGATTTTTTAACACGTCATTCAGTAATAGATTTATCAAAAGATACATTCGATAAAGTAGCATTGTCTGCACGTAAATTAGCACATGTTGAACAATTATATAATCATGAACAATCCATAGAAACTAGAACATCAAAGGAGTTTAACGATGATAAGAATTAACAAAAATGAAAGCCCGCTACGTCCTTTAACAGAAACACAACTCACATCTATTATACAAAACGCGTCTTTTAATTTTTATCCAGATGAGGAATATGAGCGATTCAAAGCGGCATATGCGCGTTATTATAATCTGTCTGCCGATCAAATTATTGCAGGTAATGGTTCTGATGAATTAATTCAAAAATTAATGCTTATCATGCCAGAAGGTCCTGCACTAACACTCAATCCAGATTTCTTTATGTATCAAGCATATGCAAACCAAGTTCATCGCCCAATAGAATTTGTGAATGCAGATAATGATTTAACCTTTCAACTAGAAAATATTTTAAGCCGGATTGAGGAAGTACAACCAGCATTCTTTATTATGAGTAATCCTCACAACCCATCTGGTAAGCAGTATAATCTAACATTTTTAACCGCAATTGCAGATAAAATGAAAAAAATGGGTGGTTATTTCGTTATCGACGAAGCTTATTTAGATTTTGGTGATGCCTACACGCTTGAATTACAATCACATGTCCTTCAAATGCGTACCCTTTCAAAGGCCTTTGGTATCGCTGGTTTACGTTTAGGTGTGCTAATTGGAACGCCTGAGACGATTCAACTTATACAAAGTATTGAACATCCTTATCCATTAAATACGCTCACTTTACACATTGCATTGTACATGTTTGAGCATATAGACGAGACACGTGCATTCATTGAACATCAACGTGCATTAGCTGTTAGATTAAGACAAATGTTTCTAGACAATGTTGACGATATTATGAAAGTCTTTCCTTCATCAACAAACTTTGTTTTAACAAAAGGATCAGCAGCACAAAGTCTAGGACTTTACATTGAAAATCATGGTTTCTTACCTAGACGCTATGACGAACCAGACATGAACGCATATGTGCGATATTCAATTGCCACAGATGAACAATTAGATCAATTAGAACAGCTCATTAAATCATGGAGGTCACAATATGATATTTCAAAAGGAACGTAATACTGCAGAAACACAATTATCAATCATCTTAGCTGATGACAAGCGAACAAGTGAAATTAACACAGGGGTTGGTTTTTTAAATCATATGCTCACACTCTTTACGTTTCATAGTGGGCTTTCAATCGTCATAGAAGCTAATGGAGATACTGATGTAGATGATCACCACGTAACTGAAGATATCGGCATCGTACTAGGCCAACTATTATTAGACATGATAAGAGAACGCAAATCCTTCCAAAGATATGGGGTGAGTTATATCCCTATGGATGAAAGCTTATCTCGTGCTGTAGTCGATATTAGTGGACGTCCTTACTTATCATTTAATGCCAATTTAAGTAAAGAAAAAGTAGGCACATTTGATACTGAATTGGTTGAAGAATTTTTCCGTGCTTTCACTATCAATGCACGTCTAACTACACACATCGATCTACTTAGAGGTGGCAATACGCACCATGAAATTGAAGGCATATTTAAATCGTTTGCTCGCGCACTAAAAATGGCACTTTCACCAAGCGATAACGATAGCGTTCCTTCATCTAAGGGTGTGATTGAATGATTGCCATCATTGATTATGGATTAGGTAATGTCAAAAATGTACAACGCGCAGTTCAGTATTTAGGATATGACACGATATTAACTGACAAGTATAACGATATTATCAATGCTGATGTCGTTATTTTACCTGGTGTTGGTCATTTTAAAGATGCTATGAAAGCAATTAACGAACGCGGTTTAACAAATATACTAAAATCCATACGAGGTAAACCAGTCATCGGTATCTGTCTAGGTATGCAATTATTCTATCAATGGAGTGCAGAAGGTAATGTTGAGGGCTTAAACGTTTTCCCGGGAAATATCGTGCCAATACAATCACCCTACCCAGTTCCACATCTAGGATGGAACAATCTTATAAGTAACCAAACTTCATTAATGCACGATGTTTATTTTGTACATGCTTACCAAGCTGAAATGTCAGAGCATGTGGTTGCATACACAGAGTACGGTACAAAAATTCCAGCAATCGTTCAATTCAATAATTATATAGGTATTCAATTCCATCCAGAAAAAAGCGGTGATAATGGATTAGCAATACTTAATCAAGCACTGAAAGGCGGATTTCAAAATGATCAAACTATGGCCGGCAATTGATTTAATTAATGCTACGAGCGTTCGACTTACTGAAGGTAAATATGATTCTGAAGTTAAAATGTCTCGCAGTGCAGAAGAAAGTATACATTTTTACAATCAGTATGAATGCGTAGATCGCATTCATATCGTCGATTTAATAGGTGCAAAAAATAAAGTAGCCATTGAAAACAACTATATCAATCAATTGCGCTCACTGACTGATAAACGTATGGAAGTTGGCGGCGGGATTAGAGATAGAAAAACCATTGAATCTTACTTTAATGAAGGCATCGATTATTGTATTATCGGCACAAAAGGTATAGAGGATATAGCGTGGCTATCACACATGTCACAAGCATTTCCAAACCGTTTATATCTATCCATCGATGCTTACCGTCGACAAGTCAAAATTAATGGCTGGGAACAAGATGCTGGACTTGATATCTTTGATTTATTACAACAAGTAGAAACTCTCCCACTCGGTGGTATCATATACACAGATATTTCTAAAGATGGCAAACTCGAGGGGCCCAATTTCGAAATCACACAACAATTAGTTCAAGCAACTCAAAAACCAATTATTGCTTCTGGTGGTATTCGCCATCAACAAGATTTAGCTCAATTGGAATCCTTAGGTGTTACCGCCGCAATTGTTGGTAAAGCTGCTCACAATGCAAACTTCTGGGAGGGATTATCATGATTAAAAAACGTATTATTCCTTGCTTAGATGTCAAAGATGGTCGCGTTGTAAAAGGCGTTCAATTTAAAGGTTTGCGTGACATCGGCAACCCTGTGGATTTTGCACTTTATTATAATGAACAAGGTGCTGATGAGCTTGTTTTCTTAGACATTTCACGTACCGAAGCTGGGCATGATCTTGTTCTTGATGTGATTTCAGAAACCGCAGAAAAACTTTTTATTCCATTAACAGTTGGCGGTGGCATTTCAACCCTTTCTGATATATCTCAATTATTAAACCATGGTGCCGATAAAGTATCATTAAATTCAAGTGCACTTAAAAATCCAAACTTTATCAAGGAAGCCAGTGAAAAATTCGGCAGACAATGTATATGTATCGCGATAGATAGCAATTTTGATAGTGAACTTGATGATTATTTTTGTTACACACATGGTGGTAAACAACGAACAGATAAACGTGTGTATGATTGGGTTCAAGAAGTTGAAGCATTAGGTGCAGGTGAACTTCTCATTACAAGTATGACGCACGATGGTATGAAACAAGGGTTTGATGTCTCCCACTTACGTGAAATTGAAAACCTTGTAAATATTCCAGTTATCGCTTCAGGTGGTGGCGGAAATCCAGAGCATTTCGTTGATTTGTTTAAAGAGACAAACGTTTCGGCGGGACTCGCAGCAAGTATACTCCATGATAAAGAAACAACTGTGGAACAAATTAAATCATCAATGAAACGAGGAGGTATTCCAGTAAGATGACAACGCAAGAACCTGATTTTGACAAAGGACTTATTCCTGTAGTACTACAAGATGTACGTAACAAACAAGTGCTCATGCTAGGATATATGAATGAAATTGCCTATCAAAAAACGATTACTGAGGGCATTGTTACATTTTACTCTCGTTCAAAAGAACGCTTATGGACCAAAGGAGAAACTTCAGGTCACACACAAATAGTTAAAAATATACACTTGGATTGTGATCAAGATACACTGCTTATTGAAGTACTTCCAAACGGACCAACCTGTCATACAGGAAGCCAAAGTTGTTTTAATACGTCTGTACCTTTTTATGTACAACAACTTGAACAAACTGTAGCAGCAAGTGCACAAGCGAATAAAAGTCATTCTTATACACAGTATTTACTGAAAGAAGGCCTTGAGAAAATAACTAAAAAATTCGGCGAAGAAGCATTTGAAGTTGTGATTGGTACAATGAAAGGCGACGTTGAAGAAGTAACAAATGAAACTGCCGATGTTTTATACCATCTTTTTGTATTATTACATGCTTTAAATATTAAATTTGAAGATGTTGAAAATGTTTTGGCACAACGCCATCAGACATCTAATAATTTCAAAGGTGAACGAAGTGACATCGACAATTGGTAATAACCAAAATAAAATAAGCGCGTCATAGATATCAAATTATAGAAATTTGATGACTAGACGCGCTTATTTTTTATTTATGCTTTAAAAGTTCTTTTTTAAATAATTCAGCTTGTTTTTCTACTGAAATTAAATCAGCATAGATTGCTTCATCCATGGAATAATAAATGACGTTCTCATTTTGAACAGCTTCGTTATTTTTCCAAGTGTTTGACTTCACAAAATCATTATTAGGTTTCTTACCATCTTCGGTTGGAAGTAATAAATAATCACCTGAGTATGTGTTGAATTTCTCTTTTGGTACTTTCATAAACTTCTCTTTTGGCATTGCTTGTTTTGCTTCAGGATCCTCTTTTAAATTAAAGCCTTCGTATATTGCTTCACTCCCACGGCCGAATCTAGGTCCAAATTGATAAATGTCTTTTGCTTGAATATCCATAATTGAAAAAGTCTTATCTTTACCAATTGTTTCCTTAATCTCTTTTCCATCTTTAGCTAATTTTTCCGATAATTTATCAGCTTGCTTTTTAGCTTTAGCTTCTTTATTTACCAGCTTCCCAATTTCAATATGTGTGTCTTTATAGTCCATATCTTGTACTTTAATTGGCACAGTTGGTGCAATTTTAGATAATTTTTTATTATTCTTGTTTTCTTTATATGTAATAATTAAATCTGGTTTTAATTTTGCTGCCGCTTCAACATTTTCAGGATCTATTTTTTTCACTTTACTCATATCTAAATATTTAGAATCCGGAAATACACTTGTAATTGCAATCGGTTTAACACCTAATTTTTTAAAGTTACCATAATTAGCAGTTAATACAAGTACTCTTTTGGGATTTTTAGGTATCTTCACTTTATTACCATCATCTGTAGTATAGGTCTTTGTACCTTTGTCTTCTTTTGACTCTGAATTTTTCGAATCATTACCGCAAGCTGCCAAAAACAATAACAAACATAACATCAAGCATAAAAATTTTTTCAAAACGATAACCTCTTCTCTTATTTATTACTTCTATTTTAATCGAAAACGATTATCAATTGCAATAGAATAAAATAAGTTTTTGAATTAATTAAACGACTATATTTTATAAAAATGTAATTTACTTAATCGCTTTATTTTTATCCTTTTGCTATTATATACAAAAGGAGTTGTTATAAATGTTTAATGATTTTTTAGGTATTGATCATGTTCAAATAGCTGCCCACCTAATCACGAATCCTTGGCAAGAGCGTTTTATTCAGAAATACTCGGTTTTAAAGAAATTCCCAAACCCTCAAACCTAGCTACTAAAGGTGGCGTTTGGTTTCAAGTTGGCGAACATCAACTACATATTGGGGTTCAAGATGATTTCAAACCAGCAACAAAGGCCCATCCAGCATTTTTAGTTCACAATGCTTCAGATATCAAAAAAGATCTGGAATCTAAAGACATTGAAATTATTTACGGTGATGAACTCGAAGGTGCCAATCGTTTTTATATTTATGATCCATTTGGTAACAGAATTGAAATAATTGAATGGCTGTCATGATTCAATCTATATAAAAACCAGAGCGAGACATGTTTGTGACTCGTTCTGATTTAATTTTTTAAGTATTAAAATGCTGAATGCATATCACATACATATCACAATTCAAGATACATTAAATCTTCGTCATAATACCTTTCACCATCAAAGACAGATTTAGGCTCTCTACCATAACGCTCAAACCCTAATTTCTCATATAAATGAATCGCTTGTTTATTCTCTGACAAGACACATAAGCCAATCATTTTCACAATATCATGTTCAATAACATCGTTAATCATCTGTTGTATCATTTGTGATGTAATACCTTGTCCCCTATACCGAGTATCACAATAGACAGTGACTAAATTACCTTTATGCTTTACCTTCTCCATTTCCTCGCTATAAAACGTAGCGATGCAAATCAGTTCTCCTCTATCAAAGGTACCTATCGTAAAATGCGTATCATCCAATTTAAGACGTGCCTTAAATTCATCTTCTGGTAATGTTTTTTCATGTTCATATGTCGATACAAATCCTTTGGGATCTGTCTGTAACGACATTAATCGAATCTCGCGATATTGTTTTACATCACTTGCGGTAAGGTATCGTATTTCCATTTCACTCACTTCTTTCACGACTGTCATTTAAGTTAAACTATTAAAAGAACGCAATATCAATGTGTTTACTGCTGAAACGTATTTCATATCCACCATAGGAAATAAGGACCAATTAAACGAAACTAATATATAGAATACATAAAGTTAGCGCATTTATATTAGCCACTTAACATGTAATCTACAGTGTATATAAATAATTTGGCCGAGACACTTATTTATGTCCCGGCCTTCTTTGCATTCTTATTTAGACAGGTCTCACTGTCACTTCATTCACATTAACATGACTTGGTTGTTGTAAAGCATAAATTGCTGCTTCTGCAATATCTTTAGGATCTAATTTTTTGCGCGTTCCCCAATCTGTATCCCCACTTAATGGCGTATCAACCATACCAGGTGAAATACTTGTCACACGCACACCTGTTTTTGCAAGTTCCTTTTCAAGTCCTTGCGTAATACTGTGTACGGCTGCTTTGGAAGCACTATATAGCGTACTTTTTTTAGTAACTTCAAATCCTGAAATTGAAGCAATATTAATAATATGACCACTGGATTGATTTAACATAGATGGTAGCACAGAGTTAATCGTATATAATGTACCTTTGATATTCACATCAATCATTGCTTCCCATCCTTCAACCTCACCTTCAGTGATTGCGGATGACAACATTAAACCAGCACTATTTACTAAAATATCAACTTGGCCAAATTTCTCTTTTGTTTTTTCTACTAAGTTTGACACTTCGTCTCTGTGTGTAACATCTACGATACTTGTATCTACTACTGCTTCTTTGCTTTCTTGTATGCGTGTCGCCACTTCTGATAGGCGCGCCTCATCCCGTCCTGTTAAGATTACTTTGACGCCTTGATGAGCCAACGCTTCAGCTATACTCGCACCGATTCCACTACTTGCGCCTGTTACAATTGCGACTTTACCTTGTAATTCAACCATGTCTATCTTCCTTTCTATTTATGTACTATATATATTTAATTACTTTCCTAAATATGCTTATTGTATCATGTTGATTTTATATTCCTGAAAATTTTGCTTTTTATCAGCTTGTCAATATTCTTATTTCAATATAAAGTGGATATATAATACTATATATGTCAATCATTTTCAGTATTGCATTAGAGGGGGAATTTCTATCATAAATTTTGATGAAAGATTAGAAGCATTAAGAAAATCAATAGATCGCACAAGTTTCGAATTTCATTTTGAAGATTTATTCGACAAAGATGAATGGATTCAAACACCGATATTAGAACGACAAAAATTAGAAAAAGCGTTTCGTAAATATGTAGCACAACATAATCATTTACGCATTCCTTATGAATCTGAAGAACATATTCGTATGCGTATGTATAACTCGTTATATGATTTTAATGAAATCAAACATAATTTTAAAGACTATGTTTAATTGATATCGTTAGATGTTAGCGTGATAATTAAAAGCCTATGTTACTGGATGAACAGTAAACATAGGCTTTTAAAAATACATAAGGGCGTTTCAAATAAATCATGAAAGTTAATACGAGGGAGAAAAACTTTAAAAATAAAACGCGTTCAACTACTAGATGAATACAGTGTATTAATGACTAACCAATTGCGTCTTTTTTAATCCATAGTAGTATAATTTTTCTGCATCAACGTAAGCTATATAATCAATACTTCTGTATCCATCTTTAATATCATTAATAATACCTTGGTTCACACCTGTGTGTGTGTAAATTTCATAGCTGCTTTCATTTGAAAAAATAACTTTTTCAATTACTTCTCTCATAAGAATCACTCCGTATTTTTTCTTTCGCAAAACCTGCGTCATCTGCTACATCTTTATCTTAATCCATATGTATGCAAATTGGAAGGTTTTTGTGATTTTTTTCACAAATTTATCACTTTTGACTTTCTTTAATAAATTTCAATCGCTTTATCATTGACAACGTTTAACTTTATTACTTTTAATTTCTTCTGAGATGCTTAAACCTCATATTCATATCTATACCATTTCAACTGAAGTTGCCTTATTAATTACTTAAAAAGTGTAGAAATAATTCCTTTTTTTACATTTGCTAGATAGTAACACTTCATTTTTATCATTTAATTAACCTTTTTATAATAAATTAATCCTAAAATGATTATATTGTGAGCATTGTCACGTAATATGATTGAATACTATAGTCATTTTGAACTTGAAATGCTAACTTTAATAGTATAAAGAAAGCGCTTTATTTAAGATGTCGTTTTCATAAATCTCTATTTTTCTATACTCACATTCAATATACGAAACATGGGAGTGGGACAAAAATCATATATTCTAATAGAGATTTCGTAGTCCTACCTATGCAATCAAGACAAGGATGACTAGATTTGAAATGTTTACCTGAGCTAAAGCTCATGCATAAGTCTCACTAAATTTTTTCTATGGCATACATAAGCTTTAAATCAGTGAGACTTTACATTTTCAATTCAGTCATCTACTGCCAAAATGATAAAGAGCCTGAGACCTCTATTTTTTGTCCCATACTCAAAAAATTTACTTCGAGAGGAATTTTTAACATGATTGAATCATTAACACATTACAAACCACACAATAAAAAATTAATTTGCGTTGATTCGGATGGCTGCGCTATCGATTCAATGACAATCAAACATGAACGTGCATTCGGCCCTGCCCTTGTTGATGAATGGAAACTTGATGCATATGCCAACAAGATATTAAAACGTTGGAATGCATTTAACCTCTATGAAATTACACGAGGTATCAATCGTTTCAAAGGATTAGAAAAAATGCTAGGTGAATTGGTCTCTGAGGGCATAGCTATTGAAGGTTATAACGACATAAAACATTGGGTTTCAACAACAGATTCTTTTTCTAATCCTAGTTTAGAAAAAGCCATTGCCGCGTCTCCAAATCAAATAGGCTTGGGCAAAGCATTATCTTGGTCTCACATGGTAAATAGTCGAATTAAGACATTACCTAGTATCGGTCCATTTAATTATGTACTTGACTCATTAAAACACGCTGCCACATTTGCAGATATTGCAATTGTATCTTCTGCCAATCTATCTGCAGTTAAGCATGAATGGGAAACCTACCATTTAACACCTTATTTAAGTGGTATGTTTGCACAAGAAGCAGGTACGAAAGAACACTGCATTGACGTTTTAAAGCAATATTATGAACTTGATGACATGATTATGCTAGGAGATGCGAAAGGAGATATGGACGCAGCACAAGCACATGGTATACATTTTTATCCAATTCTTGCTGGTCACGAAAATCAATCCTGGCTTGATTTCAATAATAAATATTTAAAATTATTTAAAGAAGGTCATTTCGATCAAACGATACAGTCTTCACTTATTACAGTATTTTATAATAACTTTGAAGGAGAGAATTAAATGGTAAATGTAAATTTAAAAGCAGCACCTTATAACTTAGATGACGCACAGATTGCATGGGTAGAAGAAACACTACATCAATTAACAGATGAAGAAAAAATTGGACAATTATTCTTTAATTTATTTTCACTCGAAGGTGGGAAAAAATTTCACGATGCAGATTTAAGTAATAAAGAAGTATTAGAACGCTATCATATTGGTGGCGCACGCTATGAAGGCGGAAATAAAGAGGATGTGCAGCATTTACTTAACGATTTACAATCACATGCCAAAGTCCCAGTCCTAGTAGCTGCAAATTGTGATTCAGGTGGTAATGGTGCATGTAAAGATGGCACATATATCGCAAGTGCAGCCCAATGCGAAGCTGCACAAGACACGAAGGTTGCTTATAATGCCGGCCTCGTTTCTGCACGTGAATCTTCTGCTTTAGGTGTTCATATCAACTTTGATCCATGTGTAGACATATTAGAAAATTGGCGCAATACTATCGTAAATACACGTGCTTATGGTACAAATGCAGAAACAGTTATTAAATACTCAAGTGCCTTTATCGATGGATTTAATGCTGAACGTGACATGATTACATGTATTAAACATTTCCCAGGTGATGGTACTGAAGAACGCGATCAACATTTAGTGCTAGGTGTCAATGAACTATCTACAGAAGCATGGGATAATAGCTTCCGCAAAGTTTATCAACACCATATTAATCGTGGCGTCCAAATGATTATGGCAGGCCATATTGCACAACCAGCCTATTCTAAAAAATTGAACCCAAGTTTAGCAGACCAAGATATATTACCAGCAACTTTGTCCAAAGAATTAATTACAGACTTACTTAAAGATGATATGAACTTTAATGGCTTAGTTGTGACTGATGCAAGTCATATGTTAGGTATGACAGCTGCGATGCGCCGTGAAGATTATGTCCCTTTATCTATTGCTGCTGGATGCGATATGTTCCTTTTCTTCAATGACTTAGAGGAAGACTATCAATTTATGTTGAATGGATATAAAAATGGCATCATTACTGATGAGCGATTAAACGATGCTGTTCGACGTATTTTAGGATTAAAAGCACAAATGAATTTACACAAAAAACAAGAAGATGGCTCCATTATTCGTCCTCAAGAAGATTTAGACATCATTGGTTGCCAAGAACATTTAGACATGCGAGCAGAAGCTGCAGATTTAGGTATTACATTAGTAAAAAACACTTTAGATCAACTCCCTATTCGTCCAGAAACACATAAAAATATTCAACTTTACGTTATTGAAGGCGAAAAAGATGGCATTTATAAATCTGCCAATAACGTTCAAGAAGACTTAATTAAAGAATTAGAATCTCGTGGCTTTAACGTTACTTTAAATGATGGTTCTACACGTGTTAAAGGCAAAACTTTAGATTATCGTGACAAGGTAGACGCTGCACTTGTTTTTGCTAACATCATCGGGTATGCTGCTGAAAATAATTATCGTATTAAATGGGGTACTGCGATGAGTAACGAAATACCATGGTATGTCCATGAAGTGCCAACCGTATTTGTTTCACTCAATTTCACGACTCATTTGCATGATGCGACGATGGTAAAAGCCTATGTCAATGCTTATCATTCTAACCCAGAAACAATTAAACAGACCGTTGATAAGATTATGGGAGAAAGTGAGTTCAAGGGCGCTTATAACGAACTTGTATGGACTGATAAATGGCAAGCGAAACTTTAATATGAAACCCTAGTGCATCAGTACAAAACTACCGACATAAAAGACTTTGGGACATAAATACTCAATCTCAAAATAAGAGGGCCAATCCTTAATAAATATGGATTGGTCCTCTTTATATTTAAAATCTTACGTTTTTGACCGTGCATGCTTGCCTGGGTATGGCTCGAGCCTATAGTCTCTCAATCATACTATTCCCCTAGGTGTCAGCACGTTACAAAATCGGTACAATATATAGTTTGTTATTCAAAAAAATAAGGCCCTTTCGTCTCATTTAATAAACACTATAAAACGAGATTAACGAGGTGCCTTATTATAAAGATTATAACCTGAATTACCTTACACGATGAATAGAAATTTCAATTCTATTAAACGCATATGATATATCACGACATGTTAAAGATATCGTTGAAGCAATTACTAGGGTTTCAAATCAACGTGCACTATGATTTATATCCAAAATCAGGAATATTATCCCAGCGTTTTTTAAAGTAATGTGCCACTGCTTTAGGTCTTCTTTCACGAGTGAAAATACCTTTTTTATTTCCTTGCACTCTGATAATACCTGTAGATGTTTCAAAGTCCGCAAAATTCCATGTCTGTTCACCAATAAATTGAGGATACTTATCAATAACTTCATGGTTCGCTTCGTAATAACGAATTTGATACTCTTCTGTAAACAATTCATCATTTAACGCATGCATACCTGCAACTGTATCCGCACCGTATTCCGTAAACATAATTGGTTTACCTGGTTGCTTTTCACTCCAACCATTCAATTCTTTTGCCAGTGCTTCTTTTGCCGCTTCTAAATCTGCAGTTTGTGTGTACCAACCGTAATATCTATTTAGACATAACACATCAACTAAATCTTGGACTTGGCATGTGTCAGGTTGAGAAGTTAGAATCGTTACGATAGTAACCGGTCTGCGTTGAGGATCGCATTCACGAGCTAATTGAATTAACGGTTCAAAATATGCTTTCGCACCTTGTTCATCTGAAGCAGGTTCATTAGCAATGGACCACATAACTACACAAGCATGGTTTTTATCGCGCTCGATTAATCCTTTAATCACTTCTTCATGCGCTGCTTTTGTCCCTATTTCTTTAAACGTATCTCTTGTCGACCCACCATTTAAGATGGCACTAAAGTTCAAATGCACACCCACTGCTGTCGTTTCATCGATAATTACGATACCCTGTTCATCAGCTAGACGCATCATTTCTTCTGAATAAGGATAATGAGAAGTTCTAAATGAATTTGCACCAATCCATTTCATAAGATTAAAATCTAAAACATTTGTAACTTCATTCATGCCTCTACCATTATAATAGGCATCTTCATGCTTACCAAATCCTTTAAAATAAAATGGTTCGCCATTAATGAGGAACTTACCATCCGTTACTTCTACAGAACGTATGCCGAAACGTTCTGCGTATTTATCTATGATTTGATCATTGGAAATTAATGAGACTTCTAAGTGGTATAAATAAGCATTTAAAGGCTGCCATAAATGAGGGTGTGCAACTTTGATAGATCCTTCAGAACCAGTTGCTTCGCCTACCACTTTATGATCTTCATCTAACAATTTAACTTTAACTGTATCCGTATGACCATTTATTACCACCTTATAATTAACTGTCGCATCACTCTGTGCTACATCAGGAACAACTTCTATATCTTGAATGTAAGTTGTTGGTGTCGTATATATTTTAACTGGTCTGTGTATACCAGCATAATTGAAGAAATCAAAGTTTGGTGTATTTTTCTTAATCACATTGCCTTCTTTATCTGTTCGCTCACTATA
The DNA here is from genome assembly GCF_013391405.1 of Staphylococcus sp. GSSP0090. Taxonomy (GTDB): domain Bacteria; phylum Bacillota; class Bacilli; order Staphylococcales; family Staphylococcaceae; genus Staphylococcus. The sequence goes on along the minus strand of NZ_JACBFD010000039.1, from coordinate 20,468 downwards.
TTCTCCGACAGGTAATGTCGTTTCATCTAATATATTATTTACACAAACGGTTAAACGATGTTCTCCTGAACCAAATGCTTCCTCTAATTCAATTTCAAAAGGTAAAAATCCACCTTGATGTGATGTGACCTCTTGGCCATCTATATAGACTGTTGCTTTATGTGTTGCAGAACCAAAACGCAACACAATGCGTTCGTCACTTAAAACATTAGGTACTGTAAACATTCTTTCATACCAAACATTTCCTACATGATTACGAATATCTGCCGTGACACCTTGATCATTATATGAACCAGGCACAGCCATCACTTGATCAGTATCAAGTGCTTTAGAAACATCAATATGATCATTGTTGTGCTCTAATTTAAATTGCCAAATTCCATTCAAATCAATGATACTTCTATATTCGTTAACAATTGGATATAACATACGAATTCATTCCTCCCCTTATTTCTAATACATTTATATTATATCTATAACTCTTCCCTCAACGCTAATTCTTTAACGATTTGCTTGTGTCTTTGGTCTGTTAATGGATACCAAAAGAAGAATAAAATAACTGCAATGAGACAGGCTGTTGCTGGAACAATAAAGAATAATACCTTCAATCCTTGTATTGTATCTGCGGATTGTGTCGCATTTGGTACTAAGCCTATTAGCGTTAAAGAAGCACCAGGTATGAAACCAGCTAAACCTTGAGATATCTTTCTAGTAAAACTGTAACTTGCATAAATGATTCCTTCTGATCTGATACCTGATTGCCATTGACCATATTCTACGACGTCTGCAATAAACGCCCAAGTGACTGTGTTAGGTATGACTAAGAATAATTGTGCGATTGTATTGACTGCTAAAAATAGGATGACATGCTCTGAGAAAAACATAAAATTAATAAACTGGAATATTATAAATCCTCCAATACCAATAATAGCAGTCATTTTTTTACCAAATAGTTTACTCAAGAACGTTGTTAAGATTAAAGCTGGAATTAAGACAATAAAGTTCAATGTACTGACAATTCCTACCAAATTTGCTTCTCCTAAGACATATTTAAAATAAAATAATTGAGACGCTTGTTGTAAAAACAACGCACTGATTGTTAATAGTGTGTATATTGCCAAAATAATAAAAGGTCTATTTTTCAATAAATTTAAAAATGCTTTTCGACCTATCCCTTTTTCTTTTGGTCTTTCAACTGTATGTCTCTCTGTTACACCTTTATAACAAATCATATGGAATATCACACCGGCAACTGCAAGAATACCAACTGCGATGGGATAACCAATTTGATGATTTGGGAACAAACTCACTACAGGTATGACCACAATACCAGAAATAAACATTGCACCTTGTGAACCCATGTTTCTAAATACTGATAATTGTGTACGATCATCTGCATTGATTGTCATCGAAGCAGACAAAGAACCATATGGAATATTTACAAAAGAATATGCCGCATTAAATAATAAATACGTTCCAAATGCCCAAATAATTTTCCCTGTTTGACTTATATCCGGTGATAAAAAGGTTATGACAGTCAGTGCCGCTAATGGTATACTGCCGTATAAAATAAATGGCTTGAACTTACCTCGCTTCGCAAAATTTGTTTGATTATCTACTAATGTGCCAACACCAGTATCAACAAAAGCATCAAAGAATTTGGATACTAAAAATACTAAGCCGCCTATCCACGAAGGAATCCCTAATATATCAGTATAGAATAGCAACAGATAAATTTGTCCCATATCGAACATCATGCCGTTACCCAAGTCGCCAAATCCATAAGATAATTTTTCCTTGAATTTCAGTTTTGGTTCCTGTATTTCTTTAAAACTCTTCAACTTACTATTTGCTGGTTTTAATTTTGCTGTAACCATATGGATTACCTCTTTCCACTATCGAAGCATTTTCATAAGGTGCTCAACTATAAACACTTCTTAGTATATATTCGTGATTTCGTAACTAACGATTAGTTCTAAATAACTGTAATTGTAAGCGTTTTCTTATATATTCAAAAAAATTTCTCTATAAATGCAATCGATTGATCAGTTCGATTGCATACATCCCCTGTACGTCATTTATAGAGCTCTTACTTTTATTATATTTTTAAAACCAAAACAGTCAATCAGAAAATAACAACGTTGTTATAAAAGTCGAAATAATCTTATATTTTAATTACTTTAATGAATGTAATCAAACTCTATAACCAAAAGGTTTTTGAAATATGATTATTATTAAATCTAGTATTTCCTTTGCGTACAATCAAAATGGTAAGCACATGTGATAAAACAAGCATTTTTATACTATTTCTCCATACTTTTAAAATTATATTTACATTTTTAATAATATATTTACTAAAAATCACACTTTATATGCAGATTTTATTTTTTAGAGTGATTACATTAAAAAAATTCTTTATGTTCTGTTCTATATTTTAACGGCGTCATACCATACTGCTTTTTAAAGCATTGTGTAAAGTAACTTTGTTCTTTGAATCCAACGTATAAAGCAATTTCAGAAACTGTCATTTTTGTTCTTGCGATCAAATCACGACCCTTTTTGACTCTTAATTCAATAACGTATTGTGAAATAGATTGTTTCATTTCTTGATTAAAGATTCTAGATAAATAACTTGGTGCCAACTCAACATGCGCTGCTAATTCTTTTAACGTCAATGGTCTATCTAAATTCCTTTCAATATACTGTACGACTTTACTCACTTTGGGACTGTAAGCATTGGCCTTTGTCTTCATTGCGCGTTCCGCATATTCTTTAACAATGGAATGAATAATTTCATTTATACCTTCACTATCCATCGTTTGATCAATCATCGAAGCATACTTTTCTGAAATTTCATCTATGTGAATTAAACTAATACCAGCTTTTTCTCCTGCTTTACGGCATAAAATATTAATTAAAAAAGCCTTATACTGTTCATTTAAAATATCATCTTTCACTCTCCGTAACCCAGATACAGATAAATTCATACGATTTAAAATCTCTAAGGCTTCATCCACATTGCCATTTTCTACTGCAGTGAGCAGTTGATTTTCTAAATTATAACGCTGTTCTATTTCTTTTAACGTGAAGTCAACCTGAGCTTTAGATTCAGCGAGAGAATCAGTGCTTAGATGAAAATGAAAATCTATTGTTTCAGTTTCATATACGATATTGCGTTTCTTCAAAAAACGAATTGCTAATCGACACATCTTTTGTGCTTTGACATGATGACACAACGGTATACGTAATAAATATTGCTTTAATATAGTGAGTTTAGATATTTTAATATTCGCTTGTTGGAGTAATTCATTACACCGACGTTCATTGGGTCGTTGTTCCATATATGGTCCAATAATGTATACCTGTTTATATTTTTTGAATTTAAATATTAAGAAGTTAACATCGAAAACATTTGTATAATGATAAATTTTATTACTCTTCATATTGACGATAAAATGTTTTAACTCACTTTTAAATTGTTTACGTGAGGTATTCGTAAATGGAGACTTAATATGGTTGCTGATCCCTTTTAAGTCATTCATATCATATCCCTCTAATTGAATACCTAATAATTCCAGTGCGTTCATCTGTAAAATTTCTAATGCTTCTTCATTCAAAAAAACACCCCCTATTCCTTTATTTTATTATAACTAAAAATAAGGATAAGGTGTGTTTTGAAATTAATTATATATATATAAATACTAATATGCATAAACAAAGCAACCCATTACAATAAACTTTTTATATATGCTTCTTACCGAATTTCAATTTAAAAGGTGCATAGAGTAATACACAAATTAATACAAGTCCTAGGTATCCGATTAATGGATAGAAGATGGCTACTAAATCTGTAAAACCAACAAAGCTAAGACATAAACCTACAATAATGGTAACCGTATAGAAAATCTTGAAGCGTTTCGTATCTACAACTGTAAATCTCGTAGCAAACGCATAAAACATGCCTAAACCAGTATTAAAAATCATTCCAAAAATGACAATCGCCATAACGACACCAAGTATAGGTGAAATATGATTCACAATGCCTAACATTGGCATTTCCATATTTCCAATAACATCTATTTGTGTGAAGATAGCTAGATGGCTCAATACAATCATGATACCTAACGCTAGACCGCCTACGAGACCCCCAATAGCTGCTACTTTCGTATTTTTCTCTGATCCTCCCATAACAATGGCCATGGATGCCCCTACAGCCGTATTAAATGATGCATAGTTTACACCCGCTACAAACCAATTGGGTAATGTTGAAGGCTTCGCATCTGATAATGTGTTTAACTGTGAAAATGAACTGTCTGCCGTCATAAAACTATAAACAGAAATAATAATGATAAAAATAATTAAAAACGGCGTAATATTTCCAATTACTTTCACAACACCTTCTACTTTCAACATGCCTGCGAGTAAAATAAGTACAGTCATTAATAATGTCCCAACAATAGACGGTAGACCAAACTGCTGATTAAGGTTTGAGCCTGCACCTGCAATCATGACAACACCCACACCAAATAATGTAAATATGATGACTAAATCAATCACCCATCCTAGTAATTTCCCAAACATTGATTTACCAGTGATGCGATGAATCACTTCTTTGTGAGAATCCGTTTTAGACTTACTTCCAAGCCAAACTAGCATCATTCCAACATATGTAAATAATGCTGTCGTTATAATTGCTCCAAAAGTACCCATCATGCCAAAACTCGTAAAGTATTGGAGTACTTCTTGTCCAGAAGCGAAACCTGCACCAACAATTACACCAATAAATGCACTCGCAATCAATAATATCCTTTTCATATTTTAACCCCCTATAACTATGTAACTACGCCCTTTATCACCATACTTCAGTTTATCCATATACTTTAATATGGCACTCAAGGTATGAATTTTGCGTTATTTTCAGTATGTTCAGACAATAGTAACTTCTCTATTTTATCATTTTCAAATCAATTCATGTTGTAATTCCAATGGTGTGACATTCAATTCTATAACATGAATATAAGTATAGTTAAAATTATATGATAAACGCATCGGACAAAGTTATTTTGTCCGATGCGTTTATTTATCTCTTATCTTAGTAAGTATCCGCCATCCACTGGCAATGATATCCCTGTTACATAATCTGAGGCTTCACTAGCTAAAAATATCAGCGGACCCATTAAATTTTCTGGGATGCCCCATTCTCCTGAAGGTATATGTCCTTTAATTTCTGGGCCTCTAACCGGATCTTCTTCTAGTGCTTTCGTCATATCCGTACGAATATAACCAGGTGATAAGGCATTAACTTGTATATTATATAGTGCTAATGCATCGGCATAGGCACGCGTAATCCCAACAACCCCATGTTTACTTGCTGCGTAAGGAAAAATATTTTTCCCAGCACGATAAGACTGCATCGAACCTATGTTAATGATTTTCCCAGAGCCTTGTTCTGTCATCACTTTAGCCGCTTCGTGTGCCATATAATACGTCGCATTTAGATTAATATCTATCACACTTTGCCAATCTTTATCTTTATAATCCAAAATATTATTTCTAATTTGAACACCCGCATTGTTCACTAATATATCAAGTGAGCCCCATGTTTCAACAGCATTTGCGATAACCTTTGCTGCAGAACCTGGTTCAGTTAAATCTTGTTGGAGAAATGATACTTGACCTACATGATGTTTCACATTTTCCTTCATGTCATCCCAAGCATTTTTAGAAGAACTAACTACAGTTACATTGGCACCATACATGGTTAAAGCAATCGTATAATATTTCCCTAATCCACGTGCACCACCTGTTACAATTGCATTTTTACCCTTTAAAGAAAAGCTATCTAAATTGAATTTTGTCATTTTCAAACTCCTTTTCAGAACTTTTTATTTTAAAACGTTGTTAAGACATTATTTAACCAGTATTCATAACATGCTATAAAATAAACCAAACTCAAAAATTGACTACATTTAAAACAAGCTTGAGTCAAGCCCTTAAAAACGATAATCATATTAGTGAGTCTGGTCAAAAACGTCTAAATTCTATATCAATCTATCATTCTACCTTTTATTATTTTATTACTGTAAGAATATTTTATACAAATATACTTAAAATCAAGATAAAGACAAGACCCGAAACTGAGATAACCGTTTCTAGTAATGACCATGTTAAGAATGTTTCTTTAACTGTTAAACCGAAATATTCTTTGAACATCCAGAATCCAGCATCATTCACATGAGATAAAATGACACTACCTGCACCAATTGCTAATACAACTAATGCAACGTTAACGTCAGATGCTTGTAGCAATGGTAAAACAATACCTGTTGATGAGATTGCTGCTACAGTAGATGATCCTAGTGCAATTCGAAGTACTGCCGCAACAATCCATGCAAGTAATATTGGAGACATTTCTGTACCTTCAAATAATTTGGCAATCGTATCACCGACACCACCATCAATTAATACTTGTTTGAAAGTACCGCCACCACCGATAATTAAAATCATCATGCCGATTGGATAAATAGCATTTGAAACCGAATCCATGATATCCGAATTTTTTCTTCCTTGTTTGATACCCATTGTAAAAATCGCAAATAAGACAGCAATCAGCATTGCAGTAGCCGCAGTACCGATAAAGTAAATAAATGATTCAAAGCCATTCGTAGCTGATTCATGTCCTGTTACGAGTTGTACAATCGTAGATAATAACATTAAGATCACAGGTGATACCGCAGTTAAAAAACTGATACCAAAGCCAGGCATTTCCTCTTCAGAAAATTCTTTTTGTGCACCTAATGCGGATATGTCGCCTTCGCGTTTGTATGCTGAAGGTGTAATTTTTTGTGCAATTTTATTAAAAAGTGGTCCAGCAATTAATGTTACTGGTATCGCAATGATAATGCCGTATAGTAATACATGGCCTAAATTGGCTTGTAATTCTTTGGCAATGACAACTGGACCAGGATGCGGAGGTAAAAATCCGTGTGTTACAGATAGCGCCACTACCATTGGTAACCCTAATTTCAATTGTGATACATTAGCTCGTTTAGCAATCGTAAATACTAATGGAATTAATAAGACAAGGCCTACCTCAAAGAATAATGCTATACCGACAATAAATGCGGCAACTAACATCGCCCACTGTACGTGCTTATGACCAAATTTCTTTATGAGCGTGTCAGCGATTCGTGTAGCTCCACCACCATCGGCAAGTAATTTACCGAGTATGGCACCTAAACCGAATATTAAAGCGATATGGCCTAGTGTGCTGCCCATACCATTTTCAATTGTTTCTATGATTTTATCTAACGGCATTCCTAATAATATAGCCGTTACAACTGATGTAATAATAAGTGAAATAAATGTGTTTAATTTCAAGAATATGATGAGCGACAATAATACGATGATACCGATTACCACAGTGATCAGTGGCCAAATTGTTTCAAACATTTTCGTTCTCCCCTTTCAAAATCAAGACTGAATTTCAGCTGAGCAACATCGCCATTCAATCTTGGTAACGCTTTCTTAATTGCATAAAAATTTTATTCTTAAAAATATGACACAGGTAAGCTAACGTCATGATTAAATATATTTTTTTATTCGCTCATGACTTGAGCTGTACCTGTTCTAATATTTTATTATTCGTCTTCAGTCATATGTTCACGTTGAAACGTTGCTATTTCTGTATAGCGGTCTTCTAATGAACGACTTAAATTAATAAATATAGATATCAACTGTTGATATGTTTTTACGTTAGCTTCATTTGGGTGATGCTTGTTTGTTGTTCCAACCATCTCTTCTATAATTGAAAAGTCATCAATTTCACCTAACGCCTTCATACCTAATACACATGCACCTAAACAAGAACTTTCATAACTTTCTGGCACAATTAAATCTGTATCAAATATATCTGCCATCATTTGACGCCAGACTTCACTTTTAGCAAATCCACCCGTCGCCTTTATGGTATTAGGTGTTTCATTCATCACTTCTATAAGTGCAAGATACACCGTGTATAGATTATAAAGAACGCCTTCTAAAGCGGCTCTTATCATATGTTCTTTCTTATGCGATAATGTTAAACCAAAGAATGAGCCTCTTGCATCAGCATTCCATAAAGGTGCACGTTCTCCCGCTAAATAAGGATGGAAGATTAAACCATCTGCACCAGGTTTAACATTATTAGCAATCTTAGTTAACACATCGTAAGGATCAACGCCTAAGCGTTTGGCTGTCTCTACCTCACTCGCTAGTAATTCATCACGTAACCAACGTAGTACAACGCCACCATTATTAACTGGACCACCAATAACATAATGATCTTCTGTTAGAACATAGCAAAATATTCTTCCTTTATAATCTGTGCGTGGTTTGTCAATTACAGTTCTAATAGCACCAGAAGTGCCAATCGTCACTGCGACTTCACCTTTTTTAAATGCATTTACACCTAAATTTGAAAGTACACCATCACTTGCACCAACAACAATGGGTGTATTTTCATCGATACCCATTAATGTCGCATATCTACGTTTCATACCCTTTAAAATGTGTGTCGTTGGAACAATTTCAGGCAATTGAGATTCTGTTATACCCAATAATGCCAATGCTTCTTTATCCCATTCTAGCGATTCCAAATTAAGCATTCCTGTCGAAGAAGCCATGGATTGATCAATCACAAAAGTTTCAAAAAGTTGATAGAAAATATATGTCTTAATATCCGCAAACGTTGCAGTTTGGTTAAATATTTCCTGTTGTTCATGTTTCATCCAGAATATCTTAGATAATGGAGACATTGGATGGATAGGTGTCCCTGTTCTTTGATATATCTCATCGCCATTGTGCTTGTTTTTAATTGCTTCTGCATATTTACTCGCACGATTATCAGCCCAAGTTAAATTTTCTGTTAAACGTTGATGACTTGCATCCATTGCAATTAAACTGTGCATTTGTGCACTAAATGAAATCAATTTGAGATCTTCTTTAGCGATGTCTGCTTCTCTCATAACATATTTTATTGTCATTAACACGGCATCAAATAATTCATCTGGGTTTTCTTCTGAAACTTCTACATTTGGCGTGTGCAATGGATAACCAATGTTATGCTTCATAATAAATTGACCTTTTTCGTCATAAAGTACTGACTTTGTACTTGTTGTGCCAATATCAACACCAATCATGTATTTCATGATTTCGCCTCCTACAATCTTTACTTCATTAAATTGCTAAGTTAACCAAAAGCTATCAATGTCTTCACCAACATCATCAAAGTTTAAATGAAAAGCTTCTTTAAGTTTCTTAGCATCTTGTCGATCTATCGCTTCTACAAATATCTCATGATTATGATGAATACGTTCAAAATCTTCCGGGTTCTCATTCATTCTTTTACGCATAGATAATAATATGAGTGATTCCATCACTGGTCTCAAATTATTCCAAAACGTTTTCAAATATTGATGTTTTGAAGCCATAATCGTTACTTCATGAAATTTCATATCATGTTCAGTAAAGGCTTCCGCATCTTCAAATTTGACTGCCACTTTCATCATTTCGAGTTGCTTTCTCAATTCCTTTACAATTTGAGCATGATTTAAATTTTTGATTCTACTAAAAGCAAATGACTCTAACATAATCCTTAAATCATAGAGCTCTTTTTTCTCTTTTTCTTCAAATGGTAAGACTTCTGCGCCCATGCGTTCAAGATGAATGAGTTGATCTTGCTTTAATAATTTAAATGCATCTCTCACTGGTGATCGACTTACATTATATTCTTTAGCAATTTGATTCTCTGTTAATAATGTATCTGGTGCTATGCTGCCATCTACAATTCTAAGACGAATTTCTGCTGCAATCATTTCGCCCTTTGAAACACCTTCTAACCATTGTTCTGGATATTCGTATTTCACTAAAACATCACCTCAATTACTCTTCGATATACTTGTATACAAGTATGTTAATACACAAATCACCAATTTGCAAGCGCTTGCAACTGTGAAGGATACATTAGGAACGCTTAAAAAACCGGTATGTCAGGTTTCCTACCTCACACACCGGTTGCAAAATTTATTTTATATATAAAATGATTTATTAAAATGCGGTAATTGCTATACAATGGTTAACCTGAGTACAATGTGGACATTGTAATTTTCTTGTTTTAGGCGTATGTGCTGTAAACAACCATTGCTTCAAGTTTGGTTTGAATGTTTCTTGGCAATTAGGACACACATAGGTTAAAGCTGAATAAATATATATTGTAAAATATATGGCAAAGGCAAACAATACAGGTAAAGTAAATAAAAATGGCCACCATTTTCTAGTTAAAATACTTGCTGCTAATGCAGTATACTGAAATATAGCTATTGGTATGACACGATACAATACAGATTGTTTAAACTGTTGTATTTTGGACTTTTGATTTACGTATGCTTTTGTTGCTAATAGTTTTTCTAAAGGCGCTTCAGAATGTTGACTAATATATTGTTTAAATAGTTGTACCTCTGTAAGCATGCTTTTGTTGTTCTGCATTTCCTTTTCTATTTCAGTTTCCTTCTGTTCTAACATAGTGCGAACCGTTTGCAACTTATTTTTTTCAATCATAATCTTTTTTATATCTTTCAAAGAGAAATTAAAAGCTTTTAATACTAGGATGATATCTAAATCTTGTTTACTTTGTTCGTCAAATATACGCCGACCATTCTCCCCTGTTTTCACTGTTTTTAATAGACCTTTCTTATCATAATATTGAATGGTACGGACAGAGACATGCTTTTGCTTTGCTAATTCGCCGGTTTGATATTGGCTCATGTAACCACCTCCTAAGTAAATCATAGTTGATGACGCGACGTCATGAGCAAGCATATTATGAAAGTTTTTATTATTTAATTATCAAATACTTCTGAATGTATTGCCTGCATTTTACTTTCTACTGAAGTAATATCTGTTGCACATTGTTTTAGAATTGCTTTATATTTTTCCGTATTTTCTGTATTTTTATATCGTATTTTATGTTCTAAGCTCGCCCACATATCCATGCCAATTGTTCTTATTTGAATTTCTACTGGAACGATTTCTACAGAATGTGCTAAATAGACTGGAATGGTTACAACGATATGTAAACTTCTATAACCATTTTCTTTTGGATGTTCGATATAGTCTTTACGTTTAATTAATTTTACGTCTTCTTGCTTTAATAATAAGTCTTCAATAACATATATATCATCAAAGTAATTACAAATCACTCTAATGCCAGCGATATCTAATATGTTTTCCTTTGCAGAAACTGTGCTAATAGGATAACCCTTTCTGTCTAATTTATTAATCAAACTTCTCATCTCTTTCACACGACGTTCCATGTGATGAATGGGATTATGTTTATACATTTGTTGAAATTGATCATCTAAAATATCCAACTTTGTACTAATTTCTTTAAGTGCAGACGTATAAAGTTGCTCTAAAGCGACAAAACCCACAACCATATCTAATGCTTCTTCGGATGCGTTAATATGATCAATGCTTTCTTTAAATTCTGCTTTCAAATCGTCAATGTTTACCGAGGGTTTACGTTCTATATACATTTATCCTACCTCCAATAAATAACTTCTTTAACACACATTATAGCCTATTGTCATTGCCTTATTAAATTTATAAGGCACTCCTATTTAATTTCGAGTTATTATTTTCTATATAAAAAGGCAACCCAACACTTTTATTTTGTGCATTGGATTGCCTTTCGATCATTTGTTCAGTTATACTAATAGGCTTTTTTTATTCATCTTTTTTATGCTCGATAATTTCTGTTTTACGATTATCAGCGATATTTCGTGCACGTTTCATTGCATCTTCTTTTTTATCAAAACTATCGGATGCCTGTTTAGCGCCATCTGATTTAATCTTCCATTCATCATCTTCATAATAAACATGTACATCTTTATTATTTAACTCAGGGTGTGCTGAATTATCTTTTTCATGTTTTGTAATTTTCTTGTTTTTTAAAGTTTCCAACTCTTTTTCAGAAGCATCTTGATACCAAGATTCTGCTTGTTTTGTAGCGATTGGTATCACATTACTTTCTTCATAACCATCTTTTAACATGGCATTACCAATATCTATCGCTTTTTTACGTTCAAGTTTATCCATATTTTTCCAACTTTGAGGGTAATCTTCCATTGTCCAAGGCATTATGCACACTTCCAATCTGTTTTTCTAATTACTATTCTTTACCACCCACATAAAATAGTAAACGCGCACTGATGCTTAATGAATGCCACTTTTATAAATTAACATATGATTAATGGTGTCCATAAAGGGAATTATAAAACATATAACTTTGATTACTTACATAGATTGGTGGTGTTGTTTATGGCTAATATCACCGTTGGTTTAATCCCTTCACCCGATATGCCGCATAAAATGATAAATAAAATATATGATGATTTACCAAAAGAAATACGTCATCATACAGGTAAAAATGATGAATGGCACTTTGAAAAACACATTGCCTCAATTGTAGGTACTGCTGAACATATGGATAAAGCAATGGATATCGCTACAAATATGAAAAAACAAAAAGAATGGGATTATGCAATTTGCATTACAGATTTACCTAATCTCTCTAACAATAAAACGGTAGTATGTGACATAGACATAGCAAATCAGATTGCTTTGATTTCATTACCAGCATTAGGTGCCATAAATTTAAAACAAAAACTGCGTCACTTCATTTCATCTGTCATTCAATATATGAATAGTAATGGTTCAGATACAACCCTTTTTAATCGTCGACACTTTAAATTAACTAAATTTAAAACGGTCATTCCAAATGAAGAAGATAAAAATAAAAATCACATACGTATTATTTCAACATCTCCCCTTTTAGGTTGGTTACACCTTATATCTGGTATGACTTTTGCTAATGAGCCATGGTCAACCATTTTTGATTTCAAAAAAATCATCTCTGTCTCCTTTGCGACAGGTACTTATATTTCAATTTTCTCTACACCTTGGGATATCAGCTTAGATTATAATTATTGGCGTTTCGTTTTACTGATGCTCTTGTCCATTTTTGGCATGGTAGGCTGGCTCATCTATTCTTATCATTTATGGGAAGTTAAAAATCCAAAAACACAAAAATTATATAGATATATTTATAACTTTACAACATTGACCACACTAACCATGATTACGTTGTTTAATTTTATAACCCTCTTTATCTTATTGACAATCAGTACTTTGCTATTTGTACCGCCAGATTTATTTTCTAACTGGACTTCACTTGGTAGCAAACAACCTACTGTAGTTAATTATATTAATTTAATTTGGTTTATTACTTCTTTAGGTATCTTAGCAGGTGCAATGGGTTCTACTGTAGAAAATGCAGATAAGATTAAACGTGCTACTTATTCATTCAGACAATATTATAGAAACAAACAATTAGAACAGGAAAATGATGACGATTACAGTGGAGATGAAGAATCAACCCGTTATGCCGGTCGGAAACAAACGCACAGAGAGGAGGAAGAATAATGTGTCATAACATTATCAAGATAGGTTTAGTAGCTGCGCCTGGCGTAACTGAAAAAATAGCTCGTCAATTGCAGCAAGAGCTACCCGCTTTGTTATCATCCACTATCAACCCAGAGGTAGAATGGCAAATTGATACAGAGATTGATCCGCTTACTGGTTCTGCAGAAACTGTGCAAAAGATATATACCAAAATTTCTAATTATCAAAATAATCATGACTGGCAATATACAATTGGACTAACCGATTTACCAATAATATCAAATAAACATGTTGTTGCATTTGATATTAATAGTAAAAATGGTGCTAGCTTAATTTCATTACCCGCTTATGGTTGGCGTCCAATTAAAAAAAGAATTAAAAACTCGATTGCAGGCATTATTAAAGCAATAGATAGCACTCTAGATTCAAACACGACCTCTACTTATCACAATAGCGAACAACAATTAAATTCACAGTTTCCTTTTTCAACTTTAGAAACACATACTGAGTACTTTGAAGATACTGACTCTCACCATACGCTATATTATGTATCATCAAATACAAAAGGAGCCATACGTTTGATTAGTGGTATGACTTTTGCTAACAATCCGTTTAATATGCTTAAAAGCCTTAGTAATGTAGTCGCTATTGCCTTTACAACGGGTGCATTTGGTATCGTCTTTACAACCATGTGGAATTTAAGTTTTGTTTATTCTGGATGGCGTATGCTATTAATTATGTTGGTTGCTATTTTAGGTATGATGTTATGGATTATTGTTGCACATGATTTATGGGAATCTACTGATGAGAGTAATAATAAACGAATTACAATGTTATACAATTTAACTACGACTTTAACGTTAACTGTTTCCATTGCTTTTTATTATGTCATATTATTTTGTCTATTCCTATTAGCGACACTCGTTGTGTTGCCTCCTGGATATTTAGGTCAAGCACTTCAGCTACAAGGGTCAGCTAACTTGATTCATTATATTAATCTTGCTTGGTTTGCAACATCTATATCTACTGTTGCTGGTGCAATTGGTGCTGGACTCAATAATGAGTCTCAGATATTGGAAAGTACCTACGGTTATCGTCAAAGACAACGGTATCAAAAAATGAATGAAGAAGAAAAAGACAAAAATAAAAAAGAACAAAATGCTCAAGATGCGATTCAAGAGAAAAAACAAGAAAGTGAAGCAGAAGCTAGACAAGAAAGTAGTGATAATTGATAACTTCAATGGGGTGTCAGTCTGACCTAAGACAAACCTCACACTGACCATATAAAAATAACTTGAATAGCTAAAAAAGTAGACCAAGACATTTGCTTATGTCTTGGTCTACTTTTTTGATATGTTCGCTGAAAGTGTTCATTAAAATACGCAGTATGCCAAACAAGTGCTAACTATTTTTCAAAATCAGCCTTTTCGATTTATCTTAGAATATCATACACATTTAATTTCACTTTTTAATTAAGTGATAATTTAACTTCTTTTCGTGCATTAACACAATTATTTTGTATACTCATTAATGACGTTTTTATATGCGTATATTGAGGTAATGTGGGTATGTCTTGAACTTGAATATTTGTTCCTCTTTCAAAATGTTTCGCTATATTTTCAAAGACAAGTAGATATTGCCCCATTGTTTCATCATCAATGTGATATCTTTTCTCATTACTTAGAGCTCGAGTTAACATAAAACTAATTTCTTCTAATGCGTAAATACTAGGATAATAATACTGTATAACCATTTTATTACTAAATAATTCACCGTTTGCACTGTTATAAACTTGCGTCATATTATTTAATTTCACACTTAGTTTTAACATTTCTTTTTTATCCTGTTCTCTTGACGCATATTTGTTACTAGAGAATAAATAGTGAAATAATACAGATTCATCTCTAGCCACTGCAGCTAATGTATCTGGCAACATAGACGAAGCTGTCTTTCTACCAATTACTAGCAAGCAAATCACTGCAATGATGATTCCCACAATCACATCAATGACCCTTGGTAAGGCTATGAGAATGGTTAAATGATTTGAAGCTAAACCATTTAACAAGATAACTTGTATCGTGATAAATATGACTGCAAACGAATAATTTGCACCTACAAACATTTCGGTCACACCTGCAGCTAATGCCAGTAAAATAATGGCTACTGGTACAGGCGGTGTGGTTAGTAATATGAGTGATAATATCAACACTCCAATGATGGTGCCAATACCTCTTGAGCCTGCCCTTTCAAAGCTGTGTAGTGTCGTAGATCCTAATAAAATGGTATGGGTACTTAAAGGTATCCAGTAAGCTTTTTCAAAATCAAACATTAAAGCAATAAAAATAGAAATTGCCATAATAACTGTATAACGTATCGTATTTCTAAATATAAAAGAATCTAACGTTAAGTTTTTCAACATTCGATGACCATAGATAGGCACACGAATATCTACCTCATGCTCAACACTGTCATGATTTGCATTCATAATTGCATCTACTTTTATAATACTATCTACTAAACTTTGATATTGCTTATCGAAATCTACTTTCTTCGTCCACTGTTGTGTTGATTTACCATGTGAATAAACGCGTTTAATGATAAAATCAGTCATTTCCTTTATCTCAGCTGGTAATGGACGTACATTCCGTTCATTTAACTCCAATAATTCAGAATGAATACCTTGAGCTGTGTTATGCAATAGTAATAAGCGTTGAAACTCAGGTAATGTTTTTGATTTTGATGTACTCGAAGTAATTAACTGATGATCTGAATTTCTGAAAGCTGTTACCGCAAATTGCGATGCCTTAGCAAATGCTTCGGGGTCATCAAAGTTGTAGACCAACTGTTTAATAATATTATAATCATTTTTAATTGCTTTAATCTCTGTAGATTCTTTAGATAGTAAGATTACAACGATGACAATCAGTGTTGCTAATAACCCACCTACAAACATTGCTAGACCTCTTGTTAAAGCTTCTTCTGGAGCTACAGGTAAGTTAATTGGTAGACTGAACGCTACGATAAAGAACGTTGAGGATGGTCCCGGAATGTTCAATGAACTAAAGATATAATACGGAATAATCGTGACTAGTAGCAGTAACACGCCAAATATCAGTGGTTGATTGACAGTGAGTGTCCCTAATATCATCGCAATAGATAAGCCTAACGAAGAAAATAAAACAATGCGCAGCTTAGATCTCGTAGGACCACCAAATACATAAATATGCGCTAGTGTCCCTGTTGAAATAAGTAATCCCGTAGAAAAGTGACCTGTCATATAGCCAATAAGTAACGGAATAAGCATGAGAATACATTGTCTTATACCTTTAGCAACATCGATTTTCATCGAATTAAAACGTATTAATGACTTTAAATATTTAATCAATGTTGTCTTACATCTCCTTTAATTTTTATATTTCGTATTTTGTTTCATTTATTGGCACTGTATAAAAGTACATATAAAAATACGTTACTTTTGAATAACGTATTTTTAGAAAACATATAGTAAAGTAAAAATCGAGTTACTTTTTCATTTATAAATCTATATCTTTATTCTAAAATATCTGTGCATAAATTCGTAACAACACTTTACTATTTTAACACTTTTTCCAAAATCTTCTAGTAGGGATTACTTAAAAATAAATTCACCTACCTTTGATTCTCTATGTAATTGAATAGAAACGCACTACTTTTTATACCAATAGCTTACTATATAAATCATGTCATTTTCTAAACAGCCTGGTTCAATACAATATACGTTCATATTAAGTTCACGACCAACTACATACCTTGTAATGATAATACAGTGATAACGTAATGACTGCATTTTGTCCCTCATATCTTGCTAATCAAAAAACCCTGAACTCACATTCATTTGCAAGCTCAGGGTTTCATATACTATTTTGAAGTTAAAACGTTAATTTCAGGTTCTTCAACTAGGTATTGTTTAACTTCACTAAAGAATTGTTGAAAATGTTCTGAATTATTATGTGCTTCTATCGCCTGTTCATCTTTATATTGTTCAATAAACGCAAATGTATTAGGTTCATCTGTTTTTTCAAAGTGTGCATAATATAATGAACCATCCTCATTATTAACCGCATCAACTAAAGGTCCTACTAACGCTAAATAACTGTCACGATATTCAGAATTTATTTTCATAATCGCATTAATCGTAATCATCTCATTGCCTCCATTAAATATATGATGTTTAATGATTACCTAAATGTTAAACACTTAAACATTACAATTCTTCTTTTTCTACGATAAGTGGTTGGTCTGGTTTTACAAAGAACCACATAATAATTGCAAAAACAACTGGAATAATGACAAGCTCTAATGTTACTGTCCAACCAACAATATCAACCATCATACCAGCTAATAAAGGACTTAGTAACGCGCCAATATTTCCCCATAAATTCATCCAACCTGATACAGAACCTGAGAAATTACGCCCTAAGTCTGTTGCTGCTGCCCAGCTCATACCTGTCGCAATACCTATACCACCTAAACAAAGTGATAACCAAATTACATTTGTTACTAATTCATCCGTTTGTATAGACATGAAAAGTGAAATACAAAACACGACAAAGCCTGCTATAGCAATAGATGCACGTGCTACAAAACGTGACTTACCACTTTGTAGTAATTTATCTGAAATAGCTCCACCACATAAAATTAATAAGAACATTGCAATCCAAGGTGCACCGGCTGCCCAAGCCATGTCTGGATCTGTCAATTTAACATGATACTGTTCTGTTAAGTATGTTGGTAACCAAATTAAGAATAACGAAACCACGAATTGCACTACAAAATATTGCGCTGCTATCGCATAAAAACTAAAGCGTTTCAAAAAGATATTCCATGGTGCATTAGATTTTTCTGTTTTAATAATGTCTCTATTTTCCATAATATAACTTTTTTCTGCTTCATTAACCATTTTATGTTGTTCTGGCAAGTCTTTAGCAATAACCATCCATAATATAGCAATAATAAAACCTACCGCACCAAATATGTAGAAAACAGCTTGCCAACCAAACATATTTACGATTGCAATCGTTACTACTGGTGCGATGACTGGACCAAAATAAGAGCCCGCTAATAATGCACTCGATGCACGTCCCTTCTCACCTTTCGCAAACCAATTCGTATTAAACACTGCGTTTGAAGGATACATTGGCGCTTCACCTATACCAAACAAGAAACGTACCGCATATAGCATCCCGTGATTTTTTACGACACCTGTTAAGATTGTAAATGCACTCCACCAAACAAGTGCAATCGTTAACATTTTTTTAGAACCAAACTTCTCAGCTAAAAAGCCAGAAGGTACTTGCATAAGTGCATACCCTAGAGAGAAGAATGATGCTAGCAATCCAAATTGCGTTTTATTCAAGTGTAAATCTTCCATCATTGGCCCCGCTATAATAGATATATTAGAGCGGTCCATATATGCTATAACCCCTATAATGAAAAACGCGATGGCAAAGTACCATCTAATATTTGTTCTTTTTTGATCCATGTTTTCTCCAACTTTCTCCCAAACTTTTAAAGTCATCATATGACCTATTGTTTATAGATAGTACCACAATATGAAATCGCTTACAACGACTTTTTTCAAAATTTCATTTTTTAAATGTTTACTAATGCTTATTATTTTATTATCACAAAAATCATCCTATAGACCGACAACACAACAATGCATATTTTTATCTTTTGAACTATAATAAAAAGGTATATTTGAAATTAAAATTAAGTTACATATTAAAAGGAGCACATGACAGAATTATGGAACAGATACTCACTGATTTTATTAGTACATGGGGCTATGCCGCGATTACTATATTAATACTACTTGAAAACATATTACCTTTTATTCCTTCAGAAATCATTTTAACTTTTGCTGGATTGATGTCAGTCAAATCTGATTTATCTATTCCATTGTTATTCACTATCTCTACAATTGCATCGTTAGTCGGTTTACTTGTGCTTTACTATATTAGTAGACTCGTTTCAGAAGCACGCTTATACCGCTTTGTTGACAAATATGGCAAATGGATAAAACTTAAAGGTAAAGACGTCGCGCGTGCAAATGATTGGTTTAAAAAATATGGTGCTATCGCAGTATTTATTTGCCGTTTTATACCTGTCTTACGTGTACTCATTACCATTCCCGCTGGTATTAACCGAATGAATGTGATTGTATTTGCTATCTTGTCACTCATTGGCACAACCATATGGAACTTTGCACTCATCTATCTCGGAAAAATGCTAAGCGGCAGTTGGGATGTATTAATGAATGGCCTCCATACATATTCATATATTATGTATGTCATTATAGTTCTTGCTGTAATTTTCATCATATATAGATTATTTAAAAAGAATAGTGCTCAGTAAAAAATACAAATTCAAACAAAAAAGGCCTGGGACAAAAATCTCAATTAGAAAATTGGATTTCTGTCTCACTCTGTCAGAAAGTAGACAAACCCTTCAATTAAGGTGAAGGGTTTGTCTATTTTTGATTTACAATTTTTTTAAATAGTAGTATTCTTTCAGACCAGCATTGATTCATTTACTTAATAGCGGATAGTCTCAACAAATTGCGGTAGCTGATAGATAACATCTGTGTCTTGGAGATAAAGTTCTTTTATGTAATGATATATCATCTTGTTCATGGTAAAATCGTTTGTTCTAAAATAACTGATTCTTCTTTAAGTCTCATATATAGCGTTGCTAGTTCTCTTGCTTTTTCAAGTAAAAAGTATGCATTAAAGGGTGTTTGTTATCCTGAATCAATTGTTAATGTAAAAGGCAATTTTTGCCTTGCCTTTAATCATTCAATCATTGGTTTGAGTGGTGTTATATTGGCAGTGATTTATGCTGACTCCTGCGAGAATAGCACTAGCCGAAGACTACAGGCTAAGGCAGTGCCCGCGGAAAGCGTGCATAAAAAAACTGCCAACAAAGTC
>NZ_JACBFD010000038.1 GCF_013391405.1 Staphylococcus sp. GSSP0090 | reverse complement strand
AAAAAAAGGGGGAAAGCGTTTTGCCGTTCCCCACTTGAATATACAAATTAATTAACTTCCCTTAATATTATTGAATAAATTCATTTTCAGAAACATTAAAGTAATCAGCTAATATTGATGCGTTTTTATTTGAAACATTGCGATAGCCATTTTCCCAGTCCCAAATTTGGCAAATTCTAATATCTGTATCGTAATTAGCATTTAAATTAATCGCTAATTTTGAAATACTTAAATTAGACTTTTCGCGTAATTCCATAAGATTTTTCATAACGAGTCACTCCTAAAAATAGATAAACTACATCCACTAGCCATTGTAGTATATCTATATCTGTAATACAAACTTATACTTTATTAAAATAGTGCATTAAATTATGTATGTTATTTGAAATTTTACATTTTTGAATTTTATTATATATTGAAATGTAAATATATTGAATATCGTTAGTACAAAAAGCATTTCATTAAAAAGGAGAATAGAGATGAAAATTATAGCGACAAGTATTTTTGTAGATGATCAAGACAAAGCACAACAATTTTATACAGAGACCTTAGGGTTTAAAACAAAACATAATATTGAAATTGGCGGTGGATTCAGATGGGTGACTGTTACAGAAAAAGATTCCAACAATCCAGTTGAAATCGTATTAGAACCTAATGCCAGTCCAATAGCTAAAAATTATCAAGAAGGGTTATATTCGGCAGGGATACCAGTCACAATGTTTGGTGTAGACAACTTGGATGATGAACATCATGCATTGATTGATAAAGGCGTTACATTTCACGCTGAACCCAAAGAGGTTGATGGCATAAAGTATGCTATCTTTGATGATACGTGTGGTAATTTGATTCAAATCGTTGAACAATAAATAAGGATTTTTCTAGGCGATTTCTTTATAAGTGATAGATTTGTTCTAAAACGAATCGTTGATAGTATGGATAATGCGCGTTATTGTTTTTGGAGGTAAATAATGGATTTATATATAAAACATACAAAAGATTTAACCAGTCAAGAACTTGTTCAAATTTACCAGGAACGTATACGTGTGTTTGTCGTAGAACAAAAGTGTATTTATCAAGAGGTTGATGATTATGATCAAAATGCCATTCATATGATATTGCGTAATGGCGATGATATCGTGGCCTATACAAGAATTATAGCGTTTGAACAATATGTAAGTTTTGGAAGAGTTTTGGTTAATGAAAATTATAGAAACCATGGCTATGGTCGAAAAATCGTCAATGATACAATTGCTAAAATAAATGAAATGTATCAAAACACGACAATAAAAATTTCGGGACAAGCACATTTAAAGTCGTTTTATGAATCATTTGGTTTACATAGAGTCTCGGGTACGTATTTGGAAGATGGTATCCCGCATATTGCATTTGAAATGCGTACAGAAAACTAAATATCAAACGACAATGCTCTAGCTAACTGTAAAAAAACTTAATTGGCATATATACAGAAATGGGTGCATGTCATTCATTTTAAAGACTTGATTTAAATTTTAATCAAAATCATAAATTACACTATACAAAACGCCAACTAAGCAAAATGTATGCTTTAGTTGGCGTTTATCAATGATTGATTTAATTAAAACTCACTGTGCCCATTCAACTTCTTGCCCCTTGATTTGAAATTAAATGGATGCAATTATACTGTGAGTACCTTTGTTATTACTTTTTCATTTTATCTATATCTTGTGAAACGAGTAACAGTAATTCTTCGGTTTCTGAATTTGTTAAATCATCAGACCCTTTAATTCTAACAACTAGGCCTTTATCCGTTTTGACGTGATAGACAGGTTCGCCATCCTTATAAACTTTACGTAATACTTCCATTTCATCACCCTTTTTTCAAACCATTTCTATTAAAACATTCAAAATTTTATCGAAATGTATGGTATCTCTTACTAAATTCAACACGATAATTAATCTGTTTTTTCATTAATGCTTTATCTATAGGATAACTTTTTATTAAATTGTTTTCCAACATTATGATTGTTTTTATTAAAATTTATTTCTTAACATCTAATATTATTAAGTATTCAAGGTTAAATGTTTTTACGTTTCAAAAAAATAATCTATTGTTATTTTGTAATTTATTAGTTATTTGTGTTTTTATTTTATAACAATGGGTATAGATAACTAAGCACAAGAAGTCCTCCAAACTTTAGTGCCGATTATATTTTCGAGGTTGACGCCACTTTTCGAAGTGGCGTGTTTTAATTTGAAAAAGGATGTAACATATGAAATTATTAAATATGCTTTCACTGATTTGTAGTATTTTTATCAGTATCATCATTATTTATGGTGTCATTATGATGATTGGTGATGTATTAGGTATCACGACATTTAATCATCAATTATTAATAGTAGGTTTGTCACTGGTTTTACTTAGTGGGTTGTTAGGAAAAAGTAAACCAAGATTATCTACGTTTGTATTATTTATAGGTTTTATTATTGTCATCATGAATTAATAAAAAACAAAGCAGTAGCGTTAAAATAGCCCCAAAGGCTATTTTAACGCTACTGCTTTATATCTTAATCGAATTTATTCAACATTTTGTCTGAGTTTATCGTCCATTTCTTTAGATATGTTTTGTAATATGTTATTGATTTGAGATTCGGATACATTTGAATCTGGTTTAACTTTAATAATGAGCCCTAAATCTGTTTGTATATGGTAAATCATAGCGTTATTTTCGGTTGTTTTTCTTAATATTTTCATATCATCACCCCAAGAAAAATTTGCGAGGTTACATAAGTGTAAAAAGTAAACATAACATCATTTTAAATCATTAACACATAAAAAGAAATAAATTGAATTCTTAAAACAATGTAAGTATATGGGGGAGCAATTTGATCTAGTTATTGAGTTGATATCAGCTCATTCACATGTTTACTAAAGGGCGGGGCGATAGATTAAGAAAAGCCTGGAACATAAATCAATGCCCAGACTCACTACCATTTTGAAAGTAAGGATTTCTATCCTACGTTTTCATTGTTTATGTATGTCTTAAATAAAAGTATATTAAAACTGACTACTTGTTCTATCTTCGTCAACCACATCTTCTTCTAATTCATCATCAATAACAATGTTTAATAAAGGCTTGATTAAAAAGCTAAGACCAATAATCCCCAATAAAACTAAAATAAATTTTTTCATCATATCCATCTCCTAAGTTAAATTCAATATTAAACCTGAAAAACATAATGCTTAAATGTCATTTTATACTATAAAGTAACATTTTACGATTCATATCAATTATACCAAATGCTTGAGTTGTATCATATTAAATTATGTAATAATCAAACATAGAAATTTTATTGAATTTTAGAACTAAGTATGTAGACATGATTTAATATATTGTTATTTAATTAACCAAGGGATGACTTTTATATAAAAAAGTTCACCTAACAATTCAATTAAAGTCTGCGTAATAATCACCGTTGTTGCTATGGTAATCCATCGATCTGGTAATGATAATGCAAGTGGAAGTACAACCAATGCGTTTCTAGTGCTCGTACTAAATGCTAAGGTTCGCAAAATAGGTGGCTGTAAATTGAATAGTTTACCTGTTAAATATCCAATAAAAGGAGCGATAAGCATAAAGATGATATATATGGGTGCGACTTTGACAACAATAGACAAATCATTAGCAATTTTATTGATTTGGGAACCCACGACGCTAAATAAGACGAGTGACATAAAGAGTTCAGGTAACCAAGAAGTCCCCTTTAAAGCTTGCGACATAACGTAATATTTTTTGCTCAATAATTGTAAAATCAATGCAAGTAGTAACGGAGTAACTATAAATGTGAAAAAAGATTGTATAAACGGTGCTATATCAATAATCGCTAGTACAGACTTATCTAAAAACAACGTTAAATATAATGGCAATAACAAAATTTGTAACACAAATAAAATTGGTGTTGATATAAGCATATATTGAGCGTCTCCTTTACCTAATGCGGTAAAAACAATAACGTAATCAATACATGGTGTTAATAATACTAGAAATAGTCCGATTAACAATGCAGATTCATTTATATTGAAAAGAGTTATTAATATGTAAACGAAAATGGGGAGGATTACAAAATTAGCAATGATCAATGCCGTCACATATTTAAGATTTAGTACATGTTTTTGTAATTCGAAAAAAGGAATTTGTGAAAACATGCTAAACATAAGTATCGCGATAAATATAGCAACGAACGTTTCTAAAATACCAGATATACTTGGGAAATTAAGACCTATCACTATAGCGAGTATTAACGCAGAAAAATAAATATAGATTTGAAAGTGCTCAATTTTTGTTTTGAAATGTTGCATACGAACCTCACTTTAACTGTAAATATGATTAAGTTTTGGAAACTGACAGAGATTAAAATAAACCTCACAAAGTTAAAGTTTATGGAACGAAAGTGTGAGGTTTATTAGGCTTAAATGCTATGATTTTTTCTGAGCTTGCACATTTACTTTATTTTCAATTTTGTCTTCATTGGCATTGACGACATTCAATAATAAAGCACGTATGACGAGGACACCAGTTAGCAATAGTAAAAGATTTTTGAATAATTTCATTTTCACCACGCACCTATCTTAATCTAATGAGTTAAGCTCTGTTGCAAGAAAGGATATGCCATAGTTGTAAATATACTTATTATTAGCTATATACCCATTTTTAGTAAATGTAAAGTCGATTTAGATATCTTGAATAACAATTTGTTTTTTAGTTTTGTTGACTTCTGCAACGACAGATTGACTATTATTTTCAACTGAAACATCAATAACTTCAGCATTTTCAGTTGTGAAAAATACTTGGCATAAGATACCCATAGCATATTCATTCATTGGGCTAACTAATGAAATAGAAGTTTGATCCTCTTGTATTGCAAATGTTTGTTTACTTTGATTGATTAGCTGCCATTCAGGTAAATAAGTTAATTTCATAAATAACACTCCTAAGATAAATCAAGTTAGTTATATTGTATTGATTATATTATAAATCAAAAATAGCAATGATTATACAATTTGAAAAGATTTTCATTAGCATAGTTAAGTTGAATTTTTAAGGGAATAAGCATAGTAACGATAAAGTTGAGTAGAGGTGATGTTATGAATTTTCTTGTTATCGTGATCCTTAGCCTCATATTTGCATTTTTAGCAACAATGCCATTTTTATTTATTAATACAAGGCTACATGAAAATACGAACCACTCAAAAGATGAGGTACAACATGAAAGGATGCGAACAGTTAAACGTTTTATATACTTTTTTATTTTAGCAATCGTGATTTTATTAATATATACATTTTTAACTGATTAAAATGAAACATAGAGTGCGTAATGCCTATTAACTTTAGAATGATGTGTAAGTTGAATGAGCAAAGTCAGACATAGAATAGAAAACTGCCTAAAAAAATAACTTAAAGGTAACAAGACATAAATATACGCCCTGCGAAGTTTACATTTATAACATGTCTACTTTACAGGGCGCATCTTATTATATCAAAGCGCAACTAGTACAATATTTAACTAAATATGAGTGCAAACAGGATACCTACAACACCAAAAATAAGTAACATGACTGTAACGCCAAGTAATGATTCTTTCGCTTGTTCAGAACCTTTTATTTTGTATGTGATAAGTGAGACAATACCACATATTAAAAAGATAAGAGATAACCAAAAAACGATCATAAAATGTAGATTCAAAGCACTATACCTCCTTTAATGATATATAAATGCTTTATAGTGAGTTCGATAAAATCAAAGCATTGAATAAGTTTATAATTGTTCATAACTTTATCATCTTATCACTAATTAGCAAACTGCCATAGAGAAATATTGGATTAATTTTATATAATTTTTTATGTGATTAAGCGTGAGGCAAAGTATCTTTAAGTTTTAGAATAAACAAATTAGGTAAAGTAATATTATCATATACTTTAAATAAGGGGGGAATAAAATGGAAGATAATCGTTTAAGACAAGTAGAACAAAGTATCGAATCACTACAATCCAAAAATATAGATGAACATAAAGATGAATTCGAAAAAGTTGAATCTGAAATTGTACAACAAAAAGTTGAAATAAGAAATTCATTAATGCCAGATAATAATCAAGAAGACGAGAGAATTAAAGATATTGCCAATAAATTAAATGAACATATCAAGACGGGCTTTAGTGAGTTCGAAAAGGCAGATGAAATTGTTAATTATTTAGAACCAGCTTTTCAAAGAGGAAAAGTGGATAAAGCATATGGACGGGCACTTGTACTATTAGTAGAAAATACAATGATTGAACAAGTGAAAATACATTTTGAGCATTCAAAAGATAACGCAAGGTTAATGGACTTTATCTTAGATAAGTTGATAGAACTTAGTTCAGAAATTATGCCCAATCATTATACAGAAATCTTAGCACTTGAAAAAAGATTCTTTGAGTTACAATACAGTCAAAAGTAATATACTTTAAATAATGTAGAAGATTAATGTATAATAAAAGTAATATTACAGAGATAGGAGATAGAATGATGAATGAAGTAAATAAAGTAATTTACATTGTTTTAGCTGTTTTCTTGGGTAGTTTCGGTATTCATAAATTTTACGCAAGAAAAACAGGTATGGGTATTCTTTTCCTAGTATTTTGTTGGACAGGTATACCACAAATTTTAGCAATTATTGGTGCAATCTTAACATTATTCAAACCAGCAGATCAAAATGGTAATGTATTAGTTTAAAGGTCAATATCATTTAGATTAAATAAGAAGAAATTAACATAGGAAAAGCCTACGCATGCATTTGCGTAGGCTTTCTTTCGTTAATATAAGACGTTAAAAAGGGTGCTAATAAGGTTCCTTTAGCAACCTGTTCATTTTATTAAGAGAGATTAACGAAAACTTTATAAATTTTACAATTCTTAATTTAATATTGTGATAACAGTATACAATTAAAAAACTTTTAAATTTTAAAATGTACCGTAATAGACAAATAGTTATTATTTGTTATGATTAAATAAAGATTTGAAAACATTTAACAGTGTAACGAATAAAATAAAGATAGTCGAGGTAATGCTTATGACATTTTATGATTTTGTAATTGGTTTTATTGAAGACGATACACCGTTAGGGCAACTTGCACATAAAATCATGGGCGACAAGAATTTCCCTAGATATGAAACGAGTTCTAATAAGTTAAACTCGTATTTTTATAGTAATTATTTTGATCACGAAGTATTAGCATCCGCAAAAAGAGCATTGAGTTTATACCTTAATAATATTGAACTTGCATAATTAACCCGATGTTTACTTATCGTAATACCAATTTTGTTTTCTCAAAGCATCTCTAATATCTTGAGTTTTAAAATTTATTTCGTTATTTCTGATCGAGAAAGGTTCAATTATATTTTGAGCCATCCATGAGTTAATGAGTTCCTTAGGTAAACCATCCAGTTCCATATCACTTTTACTCACAACAAAGCATTCCCAATCAAGTGAAACATTAGATGGATTAACATAGTTACATTCATTAAGTTGATTCATAAAAACACTCCTTAATATTGTAAATCCGACGTTAACTTTTACCCATGTGTGCGGAAAATAAAACGATATTCATAAAATAAATTATTATTTTGTCATTTTTTGAATCATTCATAAAGCATAAAAAAATATCAGTGAATTATATAGTCATATGCTGATGGATTGAAAGAGCATGCCATCTTAAAAGTAACTGATCATTTCGACTTATTATAACAAATGAAACACAAATAAATACGACACTATAGTGCGTAGGTTAAGGAAATAGACAAACCCATCACATAATTTGTGGCAGAGTTGTCTATTTTTTTATATTTTCTTAATCTATATTTATCATCGAAGCAAGCACAAAAAAACTGTCAACAAAGTAAAAAACTTTGTCGACAGTTTGAACCTACGACATCAAAAGGTCGTGGTTTTTTGACTTCTTTACCAAGGAATAATTCCAAGGATACAGGACACAATAATCATAAATAAACTGGAACCGATGGCCCATTTGATAACGATTCTTTGGTTTTGTCCGTATTCAATATCCAACATACCAACAAGTAAGTAACCTGCAGCGTACAGTGGACTCAATACATGAAGCGGTTGTCCTAACACTGATGCTCTAGCCATATCTACTTTAGAGATACCAAATTGTTGTGCTGATTCAGCTAGAATTGGTAGTACGCCATAATAAAATGGGTCATTTGCCATAAAGTAAGTGAATGGCCCACTTAGTATAGCTGTGATCAAAGCAAAATGATTACCCATTGCATCAGGTATAATGTGTACCAAAGCATTAGCCATTTCATTTACCATCTTAGTTCCGTTCATGACACCAGTAAATATACCGGATGCAAATACTAAGCTAATTACGGATAAAACATCTCCAGCATGTTTTTTTACAACTGAATTTTGAATACTGAGATTTGGATAATTTAGTAAAATGGCTACACCGAACCACAGCATAAACATAACTGGAATAGGCATGATACCTAAAACCAAACATACAATTAGTGAAATCGTAAGTATGGCGTTTGGTATAAGCATTTTAGGTCTTTTAAGTAATGATTCTTCTTTTGTATCTGTAGGTTTAATATCATCTAAATCAATGTCTGTATAAGATGTAATGTGTTTTTTGGCACGTTTACCTAGTATGTATGCAACACCAAAAGCAAAAACAATTCCGGCAATCATAGCAGGAATAATTGGTACAAACACTTCTTCAGTAGTGACTTGCAGTGAAGATATTGCTCGTGCCGTTGGACCGCCCCAAGGTAACATATTCATAACACCAATTGATAATAGTGCCAGTGTTGAAAGTGTATATAAACTCATGCCGATTTTTTTGTAAAGTGGCATCATTGCTGTAACGGTAATGATGAATGTCGTTGTTCCATCGCCATCTAATGCTACCATTGATGCTAAGATAACGGTACCAAATGTGATTTTGACTGGATCCCCTTTAACGACTTTTATAATTTGATTAATGACTGGTTCGAATAAGCCCGCGTCGATCATAACACCGAAATAGAGTATTGCGAAAGTAAGCATAATCCCTGTAGGTGCAACGGTTTCAATACCGTCTAACATAAATTTACCGAGACCTGCATAAAAACCACCAATCAAAGCAAAAATTGTTGGTATAACAATTAATGCAGTTAAGGCTGACATTTTACGTGTCATAATTAATACCATGAATATAATAATCATGATAAAACCTAATAAAGCTAAATTCATTTATAATCCCCCCTATTTTTTATATTATAGCGCTTTCAGAAGATTTGTAAAATTAAAATATGCAAAAAACTTTATAATAATTAATTATGCATATAATTTGAAAATAAAAAGTCCTCTATAATTAACTAAATAAATTTAGAATTATAGAGGATTAATATTATATTAAAGTGATATGTAAGGTTTTAAGCAATAAATCAAGAAATATAAGATGTCCATAGTGGATAACTTAATAGTATAAATGAAAAAATAGATACGCACATTGCAAAAATGTTGGCAATACGATCGCCGCGTAGACAAGCGTATATATTAATTAATAGGACTCCTAGGATAAATAACCCGCCTGCTAGAATAGGTAGATTACCTTCTAACACCTTGCCTATCGCAAGTAAAGGTGTTGCCAGCGTAATTAACGACAAGAATAGTGACAATAATGTTGTAGCATATTTCAAAGTGTTCAGTCCTCTCATGTATTAAAAAATGATATCATTATAGAAAAATTTAAAATGTTTTGTACTTACTTAAAAATAATATTTGCTTATGCTTCGGATTGCAAGTCATTTTAAAATATTAAGAGGTGAAATCATATTTAAGTTTTAAATGAAGTACTCAACAACATAATGATAGACGTTGTGTTTAAAATAATGTATCAATTATTTAATTAATAGGTATCAACAATATGAGCTAGTCAAATAGCTCGATATCATTTTTGTTGAAGTAGTAAATGAGCCAATGTTCATCCACGTAATAGTCTTCATATTTTCTAGCATGTTGTTCTAAAACGAGTGTTTCAAAATTGAGGTTACTGAAAAATACTTTGCCACTGATATTATTTGAAACAAGAGAAGTCATTAAAATTTCAATTTCTTTTTCATGACAAATCTCGAATATTTTACGCATTAACATGTTAGGAATACTAGCAATTGTGTTGTGATCTTCACTTTTTACGCACATATTTTCTAATGTAGCTTTATGAGATAAACTATAAAAATTTGTGTGTATTAACGTGACGGCACCGATTAATTCGTCACCATCAAATGCGCCAATAACATTATAGTCAGTAGCTTCAGATGATAGCAGCATAGAGATATTTGCTTCTTCAAGACATTTTTTATTTTGCATTTTCCATGCCATGACCTCGAGTTTTTTATCGATACCTTGTAATAATAGGGCGTGATATTTAGGAAAATCTTCAATTGTTAAATAACGAATATGAGTCATTTATTCCCTCCTTATCCAGAAAACTAAAATAGAAAGTATAAGTGCCGTAGTTAAGCAATTTACATATCATATTAAAGGAAAAAATTTATTTGAGCAATACTATATTTAATTTTTTGTAAAGATCTGTAGAAATTTAGAATTCAAGTTACAAAAAAATAAAATTTTATAAAGTTTAAGGTCTTCCTTAATTTAATTTTTAAGTAACGAAATTAAATATGATAATTATGGTATAATATAGTGAGTTATATAAAAGGATGCGGAGGCATAAATTGTGGGGGCTTTAGTAATTATTATTGTTTCTTTAATCGTGCTTATTCTGATTTCTTTTTCAATATTAATTGTATGTTTGTATAATCAACATAAAGACAATTAACTTTATTTAAACACATTAGACTTCAAGAACAAGCAGCAAGAACTGAATAACAAAGAAAAACCCCCCCGAAATTCAATTTAGAATTTCGGGGGAATTAAATATGCATATTAATCTACTACTGCTACATTTAAGTCAACTTCTATATTGCCACGTGTTGCTTTTGAATATGGACAAAACTCATGTGCATCTTGTAAATATTTTTCTGCTTCTTCTTGAGATAATACATTTTTAACTTTTGCATCAATAGAAACACTTAATTTAGGACTTTCGGCATCTGGATCATCTTCTAAACGAACTGTTAAAGTAACTTCTGGCTCAGCGCCTCTTACTTTGTTTTGTTTTAAGATTAAATCAAAAGCACCGTTAAAGCATGAAGCGTAACCTGCTGCGAACAATTGCTCTGGGTTTGTACCTTTTTCAGCGTCAGCTTGAGCTGGTGGTACAATTGCTACATCAATTGCTTTATCATCAGTTTGAACGTGACCATTACGTCCACCTGTATTTGTCGCTTTCGTTTCATAATTTACTGCCATACTTATTACCTCCTAAAATTTTCATATTTAGTGTTTACCCGACAAATAAAATTTAAATCATTTTCAGATACAGCGTAAATAGAATATAAAGATTAATTGTAATTTTTTTCAATGATGTTATACAATTAGAAAATATTATTAAAAAGAGGGCGTTTTTAAATGACTGAAGTAAAAGTTGCTGTAACCATTGCACCTGAGCAAGAACTCTCACAAACAACGATAGACGATTTAATACAATTTCAAGATGCGATTGACATTATTGAATTAAGAATTGATCAATTACCAAATTTAAACGACATTCATATCGAAAAAATTGCTAAAGAGATTAAAGAGTTAAAACTTAATAAAAAATTATTAGTTACATATAGAACTTCAAATCAAGGTGGTTTAGGTGATTTGGAGGAGCATGACTATATACAAATTTTAAAGGAAATTACGCATTGCCAACATATAGATATGTTAGATGTAGAATTTGATCAAACAAGACCACTAAATAAACTACAAGCATTGATTGAATTAGCGCATAAAAATCAAATTCAAGTAATATTGTCGCACCATAACTTTAAAGAAACACCGAAACTTGAAGCGTTAAAGCATTTATTTTATAAAATGCAACAGCTTGAGTCAGATTATATAAAGGTTGCTGTAATGCCACACGGTAAACAAGATGTACTCAATCTATTAGCTGCGATGTCAGATACTGCAGATGTTGTATCACAGCATGTAGTAGGTATTGCAATGTCTAAGATTGGTTTGATATCCAGAACAGCACAAGGAGTATTTGGTGGAACGATTTCATATGGTTGTCTAGATACACCTAAAGCCCCAGGGCAAATACATGTATCAACATTAAAAGCCCAACTCAAAATGTATGAGTAATTTGAAAATATATCTCGCCTATCTTATAATTGAAAATAGTTATCATTAACGAAAGGGCGATATATAATGGAACTGCAAGAAGCAATTGCAAATCGTAGAAGTGTTAAAAAGTTCAAAAGAGATATGACGATAGATGACAACGCTTTATACAAAGCAATCAAACAAGCTACAGATGCACCTAATCATGGTCTGAGAGAGCCTTGGAGAGTTGTCCATATTGCCAAAGATAGATTAGGGGATATGAGTAAACAATTATCGGAAATAGCATTCCCTAACTTAGAGAAAAAACAACAAAACCATTATGAAGTAGCTACGAATCTAGGGGGCATGCTTGCTTTAATTGTTAAAGAAGATCCTAGACAAAAAGAGAACTTAGAAAATCACATGGCTTTTGGTGCATTTGCTCAAAATTTAATGTTGCTATTATACGAGGCAGGTATAGGTACGTGTTGGAAATCTCCAGCATATATCTTCACACCAGAAATACGGGTGCTATTTGGCGTTAAAGATGATGAAAAATTAGTGGGGTTATTATATTTAACTGATTTAGAAGATGCGTTGCCACATAGAGAGCGTCATTTTAATGAAATAATAGAAAAATTTTAATTACTAAATAAAATTGGCACGATTGAATGTACATTCAAAAAAAGGAAGAGCCTGAGACATCTAATTATGTCCCAAGCCCTTCCTTTTTATTATATATTAATTAAATGTTTCGTCTAAAAATGATTCCACTTGATCAGGTGATTTTGCATTAGCTGAATGTAAGTGTGCTAATTTTTCTCCATTTTTAAATACAAGTAAACTAGGGATGCCCATAACGTCATTATCTGCTGCAACATCTTCTAGTTCATCGCGGTTTACTGTGAACCATTCATAATTATTGTATTTTTCTTGAATAGGGTCAATCCACATATCCATTGCTTTACAATCAGGGCACCAACCAGCTTCAAATTTAACAATAACTGGATTATCACTTTGAATTGTTTCTTTAAAAGCATCATTTGTATTAATAGGTTTCATTGATTTTTCTCCTTTTTTAAATATTAGTAATACCATTATAACGGACAAACTCATGTTATAAAAAAAATCAGCTTATTAATTAGAGCGTTTTTGTATTAAATTTGATATATTAGTGATAACTAGTTATAGGAGGTACAGAATCATGATAAAATTTTACCAGTATCCTAATTGTACAACTTGTAAAAAAGCAGCTAAATTTTTACAAGATTACGGTGTGAGTTTTGAACCCATAGATATCGTACAGCATACACCAACTAAAAATGAGTTTAAAGAAATATTAGAAATGACTGATATCGATATTAATAAACTGTTCAATACACACGGTGCTAAATATCGTGAATTAGGTTTAAAAGACAAACTCAAAGATTTAACTGATGATGAAAAGCTAGATTTATTATCTTCAAATGGTATGTTGGTTAAAAGACCATTAGCCATTTCAGGTGACAAAGTAACAGTTGGATTTAAAGAAGACGAATATAAAGCAACTTGGTTGTCATAACGAATCATAGCGCTGAAATTATATGAGATAATTATTTTGACAAAACTATGAAAACGCTTCATCAGTTAGCTCGAAAACATTATAATAATTTTAAATATGCCATTAAATAGTTGATTGTATGCTATTCATATGGCATCATTAATATGTAAAAACATTTAGGAGGGGATTCTCGTGGCAGTACCAAGTGAATTAAAATATTCTAAAGAACATGAATGGGTAAAAGTAGAAGGAAACACAGTAACGATTGGTATCACTGAATATGCACAAGGCGAACTAGGCGATATCGTATTCGTTGAATTACCAGAAGTTGATGATGAAATTAATGAAGGCGACACGTTCGGTAGTGTTGAATCTGTTAAAACAGTTTCAGAACTTTATGCGCCAGTATCTGGTAAAGTTGTAGAATCTAACGAAGAGTTAGAAGACAGTCCAGAATTCGTAAATGAATCACCTTACGAAAAAGCTTGGATGGTAAAAGTTGAACTAAGTGATGAAAGTCAATTAGACGAATTAATGTCAGCAGAACAATATTCTGAAATGATTGGTGAATAATATTACATAGAACTCCATGATATAACTATCTTGGAGTTTTTATTTTACCTTATTTTAACTATATTTAATTCAGGCTGATTAAATATTAAGAATATGTAAATAGATCTATAGTCTTTTGCTGTAGGTAAGCGTGTTTAGCTGACAAAAAAGGATAACCATAATAAGATGAAATTAGAAAACTGTAAATAATGTTTATGCTCACTCGGTATTGTGAAGAACTAAATAGAGTAATTTACTATCAACATTTAGAAGGTGGATGTCATGGCGATACTAAACCAAGTAATTATTGTAGAAGGAAAGTCAGACAAGAAGCGAGTAAAACAAGTCATTGATCAACCGATAGATATCATTTGTACGAATGGTACAATGGGTGTCGATAAAATTGATGAAATGATCGATACATTATATGATAAACAGGTGTATATACTTGTTGATGCTGATGATGAGGGTGAAAGAATTCGAAAATGGTTTAAACGCTATTTAAGTGAGAGTAGACATATAAGAATAGATAAGCAGTATTGTGAAGTTGCACGTTGTCCTAAACGATATTTATCCAGAGTACTTGAAAAACATGGGTTTACCGTAAAGGATGAAGAAAAAGTAGCGAAAGCGAAATTAGATTATATAGCCGAGAGGGTAAGTTTATTAACATGAAGGTAAGCAATCAACAACGCGTCAATATAGATGAACATATCAATAAAGAAAAATATCTAATATTTGGCTACACGCCAACATGCGGTACATGTAAAGTTTCAGAAAGAATGTTAGATATTGCTAATGAAATATTGAAATTACCAATTACGAAAATAGATTTAAATTTTCACCCGGATTTTAGTCAGGAACATGAAATACAGTCTGTACCAGTATTGATGTTGATGTCGAAAGGTGAAGAACAAAAAAGAATTTATGCATTTCAATCTGTGCCTAATTTGTTAGAAAATTTAAAATAATGATTGACGAATCATTAGCGCGATGGTAGGATTAAAAATAATTAAATAACGAAACTCTTATCAGGAGAGGTGGAGGGATGTGCCCTTTGAAGCCCGGCAACCGTCTGTAACAGAAATGGTGCCAATTCACATAAAGTTCTATAGAAACTTTAGAAGATGAGAGAAGCGATTGTTGCTTTCTCTATTCTTTGATGAACATAGGGAAAGCATTTTTTATTTAATTGAAACAAAGCCATACGAGGAGGCAACAGAATGATTGAGTTAAATCAAATAGTCAAAAGGTACAAAACGAAAAAACAGGACGTACTTGCTGTAGATCATGTTGATTTAAGTATTCAATCAGGCTCAATTTTTGGTGTTGTTGGTTTTTCAGGTGCGGGAAAAAGTACATTAATAAGACTTTTAAATTATCTTGAGCAACCAACATCAGGAGACGTTATTATTGATGGTGATACAATAGGGAAACTATCTAAATCGGACTTAAGAAAAAAACGACAAAAAGTGAGTATGATTTTTCAACATTTCAATTTATTATGGTCACGTACTGTATTAAACAATATTACTTTTCCTTTAGAAATTGCAGGCATTTCACGAAAAGAAGCAAAGCAACGCGCGCTAGAGTTAGTGGAATTGGTTGGATTGAAAGGGAGAGAAGATGCTTATCCTTCAGAATTATCAGGAGGTCAAAAACAACGTGTGGGCATTGCGAGAGCCTTAGCTAACGAACCGACTGTGTTATTGTGTGATGAAGCGACGAGTGCGTTAGATCCACAAACAACAGATGAAATTTTAGAGTTATTATTGAAAATTAAAGAAGAACGAAACTTAACCATCGTTATTATTACTCATGAAATGCAAGTCATTAGACGTATTTGTGACGAAGTCGCCGTAATGGAAAATGGTAAAGTGATTGAACAAGGTAAAGTTTCAAATGTCTTTGAAAACCCACAACACGATGTGACGAAACGTTTTGTAAAAGATGACTTGAATGACGATTTCGATGAATCTATTAGTGACTTGGTTTCGCTTAATGAAAATGATTACGTCGTGCGTTTGAATTTTACTGGAAACAATGCAACAGAACCATTGGTGTCATACATAACGAAGACGCACAATATAGATGTGAATATATTAGAAGCTAATATCAAACATACAAAAGATGGTTCACTTGGATTTTTAGTCATACAATTAACTGATATAAATTCAGAAAAATTCGAAAAATTTAAAGATGATTTAGAAGCACAACATGTGTCAGTGGAGGTGTTAAGACATGGGTAATTCATTTAGTGACATCCTCCGAGAAATGTTTACAATGCCAAACGTTAGCTGGGAAGAAGTTTGGGTTGCAACATATGAAACAATTTATATGACCGTTATCTCTACGGTATTTGCGTTTATATTAGGATTGATCTTAGGTGTCTTGCTATTTTTATCAGCTAAAAGTAAGTCACCAGTCGCTAGAGTATTTTACAGCATTGTTTCATTTATTGTGAACTTATTCAGAGCGATTCCGTTTATCATCTTAATTTTATTATTAATTCCTTTTACAAGTTTAGTATTAGGGACAATCAGCGGACCTACAGGTGCGTTGCCAGCATTAATCATTAGTTCAGCACCTTTCTATGCACGATTAGTAGAAATCGCATTTAAAGAGATCGATAAAGGTGTTATCGAAGCGGCTTGGTCAATGGGAGCCAATACTTGGACTGTAGTGAGAAAAGTACTTTTACCAGAAGCAATGCCGGCATTAGTATCTGGCATAACGGTGACAGCCATTGCATTAGTTGGTTCTACAGCAGTTGCAGGTGTCATTGGTGCAGGTGGTTTAGGTAACTTAGCTTATTTAACAGGCTTCACACGTAATCAAAACGATGTGATTTTCGTTTCAACGATTTTAATACTTGTTATTGTGTTCATCATTCAATTTATTGGTGACTGGGCTACAAATAAAATTGATAAAAGATAAGTTCGTAAAGGGGAGATTTTTATATGAAAAAGTTATTAAGTTTAGCTTCGGTACTTGTGCTCGCGCTTGTTTTAGCAGCATGTGGTAACGGTGGCGGTGGTAAAGATAAGACAATCACAGTAGGCGCTTCACCAGCACCACACGCAGAAATTCTTGAAAAAGCGAAACCATTATTAAAAGATAAAGGTTATGATTTAAAGATTAAAACAATCAATGATTATACAACACCTAATAAATTATTAGATAAAGGTGAAATTGATGCAAACTTCTTCCAACATACACCTTATTTAAATACTGAGAAAAAAGATAAAGGTTATAAAATTGAATCAGCAGGTAATGTTCATTTAGAACCTATGGCAGTATATTCTAAAAAATATAAAAGCTTAAAAGATTTACCTAAAGGTGCAACTGTTTACGTGTCTAATAACCCTGCCGAAGAAGGCCGTTTCTTAAAATTCTTCCAAGATGCAGGACTTATTAAAATTAAAGATGGTGTCAAAATTGAAGACGCTAAATTTGATGATATCGTAGAAAACAAAAAAGATATCAAATTTAACAATAAACAATCAGCAGAATATTTACCGAAAATTTATCAAAATGAAGATGCAGATGCAGTCATCATTAACTCTAACTTTGCAATTGATCAAAAATTAAGCCCTAAAGATGACTCTATTGTCTTAGAAAAAGCGAAAGATAATCCATATGCAAACTTAATTGCAGTCAAAGAAGGTCATAAAGACGATAAAAAAATCAAAGCTTTAGTAGATGTATTACAATCAAAAGAAATTAAAGATTACATCAACGATCATTATGATGGCGCGGTTGTACCAGCAAAATAATATAAAACATACAAACAAACCCTTTAACTCCAGTAGTTAAAGGGTTGTTTTTGTGTATGAGAAAAGGGTGAGGTACAAAATGAGCTTAAAATATCTATTAATCATACATTTTCTTCTCGATTTTAGATCAAGTTAACCACTGAAAATCCTGCATAGTTGCTTCAGTTAAATTAAATGCACTTGGTTGATTTTGCAATTGTTCTTGGTATTCATGCGCTTGATGTTTATCTTTGATTAGGATATCCATGCCTGCTTTTGTCACCAATGTTGAAGAAAATTGAATAATAAGGATGTCAGAATTTAAATAAACAATATGCCACTTACTAGAGAAACATTTTAACAATCCTTTACCTCTCCAAATAAATTGATCATTATTGAATTTATCGTAACCTATGATAGATTTTGTTTTATTTTTGGTTTGAAATTGTACTTTGTCTAGCAATGTTAATGGTTCTTTCTCAATAATTGTATAAGTAATGGAAGGATTTGCTTTTTTTCCAGAAGTCCACATAGGAAATGTTGACGCAATAATATGCCATTCACCTGGCAGTTGTTTAATCTGTTGAATAATTATCGCTCCTTTGTTTTATTCAATTTATTATAAAAAGCGCAATAAGCCTGTCATTACGATGCAAACCTATTACGCTTCTGTTTAATTATGATCTATGAATCGTGCTCATCTTTGATATCACCGACGATATTTTCTAAGATATTTTCCATTGTAATAATACCTATAGCTTGTTGGTTTTCGTCTTCAACTAGGGCGATATGAATTTGTTGTGACTTCATTTGTTCAAGCACATGATGATATTTTGTAGTTAACTTAATCTTAAGGATGTCGTGTGTGATTTCTTGTACTGAAGTGATGTTGTCATTTAATAAATCTTTTGAATGAATATAACCAACGATGTTAGTTGGATGATCTTTAATTACCGGAAATCTTGTATAATTTGCATTATTTACATAAGCTTTTGTTTCATTTATATCGCTATTTATATCGATAACAGAAACTTTGTTTAAAGGTAGATAGCCATCTTCTATTTTCATTTCATCAAAAGCGAAAGCACGATTGATATGTGTTAATTCATTTTCAGAGATTTCTCCACCTTCGTGACTTTCTTTAATTAATAGTTTTAATTCTTCTTCTGAATGATATAATTCACTTTCTTTCGCTGGTTGCATGCCAAACATTTTTAAAATTAAACGTGCTGAACCATTAAGGATATATATAAATGGATAAAATATTTTGTAGAACATAATGATTGGTTTAGCAATGACTAATGTGATTTGTTCGGCTTTTTGTATTGCAATGGTCTTAGGTGCCATTTCTCCAACGACAACGTGTAAGTAAGTAGCAATAACAAAGGCACTGATTAAGGTGAATACGTGAATCATTGTTTCAGAAAGGCCGATACTACTAAATAAAGGATGCAGTAAAAATTCGAAAGTCGATTCACCGACCATACCTATTCCTAGAGCCGTAATCGTGATACCCAATTGACAAGCAGCTAGGTATTCGTCTAAATGCGTTACTACTTTTTTAGCAGCGATGGCATTTTTATTGTTTCCGCTAGCTAGTGAATTGATACGAGATGAACGTACTTTGACGATTGCGAATTCCGTCGCAACAAAGAATGCTGTTAATGCAAGTAATAATATAAATGTGATTAAACTAATAAGGGTTCCCAAAAATTAATTAATTCCTCCATTGATTTGTGATTCAATCTATAGCGATTGATTTTCTATTATATAAAAAATAAGAATTCATGACTAGTGTAACGTATTACACTAAGTAGATTTTTGTAGCATAATTTTAAATTGTATCGAAAACGATTAATCGGCGGTGATTTTACCTAACTTATAACTAATTAGAAAGCCTAAGCATAGTGTGACGATTGAAACGATCCAAGTTGTTAATGTGGCTGGTAAACCTGGAAATACAGCATATAGTGAACCAATAACGAATCCTATGATCAATGCATATGTTAAATATGTGTAATAAGACAATAAATACTGGATTAATTTACTAGAAAATAGAAATCCGAATAATACACCGCAACCCACAATGATTAAAATAGGTAATGCTGCAAAATTAAATGAAACAAATTCAGAAATAGCATACATGACCGTACCGTAAACACCGAACACGAGTAGCATAAATGATCCAGAAATGCCTGGTAATAACATCGCACTAGAAGCGCAAGCACCGGCAATAAAATATTTTAGCATGAGGCCTGTTGACAGTGCTAATGTTTCTCCAGCATGCTTATCACCACTGTTCATCACAGTCATCGCTACTATGATGACAATGCCCACAATGAGTAAAAGATAATGTGTGGTAGTAAAGGTCTGTTTGAAACGTGAAGTTTTTAATAAATAAGGGATGATACCCCCAATTAAACCTACGAAAAAGAACATTGTTGGAACGGTATGCGCACTAAGCAAGTAGTTGATTAGCTTGCTAAGTAATCCGATTGCTACGACCATGCCGATACCGATAGGCAGTAAAAATTTTAAACTTTCCCAAAAACGCTTTGAAAAGATGCCACTGACAGAACGTATAAAATCATCATAAATACCTAGTAATAACGCGATTGTTCCGCCACTAACACCAGGGACGAGATCTGTAGTTCCCATCGCAAAACCTTTCCAAAGATTTGACCATTTGATTTTTGACATATTCAATTCCTTTCTTAAATAAAAATGTATAAATGATAATAGCATAATATAGCCAATGACAATAATGAAACACTGAAATAAAATAGATGTGAAAAATATATTTTTTAATATATTGTGAAAAATTGTCATTGAGAACATGATCTTGCTTTTTATCAGTTATGAAATACTTACTATTATTATCGAAAATGATTGTGTTTTAATAACGATTTTAATTTAGCACTTGAAAAGGTTTATATTCACATATAACTACGTTATAATTAGATGATGTAACAAGGGCTCAGTCTTTTGACTGTAGATTAAAATTATTATAAACTAGATAGGAAAACATATCATATAATACGGAGGGAATATGTATGCCATCAACATTAGAAATTAAAGACCTACATGTGTCTATAGAAGATAAAGAAATCCTAAAAGGTGTTAACTTAACAATTAACACAGGTGAAATACACGCTATTATGGGGCCAAATGGTACTGGTAAATCAACATTATCATCTGCAATTATGGGACACCCTAGCTTTGAAGTAACAAAAGGGGAAGTTATTTTAGATGGCGTTAACATCTTAGAATTAGAAGTTGACGAACGCGCGAAAGCAGGTCTTTTCTTAGCAATGCAATATCCATCAGAAATTACTGGTGTAACTAATGCAGACTTCATGCGTTCAGCAATTAATGCAAAACGCGAAGAAGGCGAAGAAATTAATTTAATGCAATTTATTAAGAAACTTGA
Source organism: Staphylococcus sp. GSSP0090 (assembly GCF_013391405.1). GTDB lineage: Bacteria > Bacillota > Bacilli > Staphylococcales > Staphylococcaceae > Staphylococcus. The sequence continues at coordinate 37,823 of NZ_JACBFD010000038.1, read as the reverse complement.
TAAAGAAATGGACTATTTAGATATAGATCAAGATATGGCGCAACGTTATTTAAATGAAGGTTTCTCAGGCGGTGAGAAAAAACGTAATGAGATTCTACAATTAATGATGTTAGAACCTAAATTTGCAATTTTAGATGAAATTGACTCAGGTTTAGATATCGATGCATTGAAAGTTGTTTCTAAAGGCATTAACCAAATGCGTGGAGACGAGTTCGGTTCATTAATCATTACTCACTATCAACGTCTATTAAACTACATTACACCAGATCACGTTCATGTAATGTACGGTGGTAAAGTAGTCACTTCAGGTGGTCCTGAATTAGCAAAACGCCTTGAAGAAGAAGGTTACGAATGGGTTAAAGAAGAGTTCGGTGCTGCAGAATAAGTCTCAACTCATATTAAATATATTAATTTAGATGAAGATTTAAGGTCTTGATTTAAGCCGATGAATTAAATCATATAATCATCAAATGGGAGGAAAATAGTATGACGACTGAAACTTTGAACATTTCTGAAGCGCAACTTGTTGAGTATTCACAAGCCCATAATGAACCAGCTTGGTTAACAGAATTACGTAAAGAAGCGTTGAAATTAACTGAAACTTTAGAAATGCCAAAACCAGACAAAACAAAAATTAATAGATGGGATTTCGACTCATTTAAACAACATGAAACGACAGGCGATGTATATGAATCATTAGAAGCATTGCCTGAAGCGGTTAAAGAGATTATTGACATTGAAAACTCAGAAAATTTAATTATCCAACACAATAATACACTTGCATTTTCAAAAGTATCTGATTCTGCAAAAAATGACGGTGTGATTGTAGAAGGACTAGCAGATGCGTTGGTCAATCATCCGGATTTAGTAAAACAATATTTCATGAAAGAAGCAGTGGTTGTAGATGAACACAGATTAACTGCGTTACACACTGCATTATTAAATGGTGGTATGTTTGTTTATGTACCTAAAAATGTTGTAGTAGAGCATCCGATTCAATATGTCGTGTTACATGACGATGATCAAGCAAGTTTTTACAATCATGTGATTATTGCTGCTGAAGAGAGTGCAGAAGTAACATATGTAGAAAACTATTTATCTAATGCTGACGGCGAAGGTAACCAATTAAACATCATTTCAGAAGTTATCGCCGGTGCTAACGCAAAAATCACTTACGGTTCAGTTGATTATTTAGATAAAGGCTTTACTGGTCATATCATTCGTCGTGGTACAGCAGATGCTGATGCGAAGATTAATTGGGCTTTAGGACTAATGAATGAAGGAAGCCAAATTATTGATAATACAACTAATTTAATTGGTGATCGTTCTGAAAGTGAATTGAAATCCGTAGTAGTTGGAACAGGAAGTCAAAAAATCAATTTAACTTCTAAAATTGTTCAATATGGTAAAGAAACAATCGGTTATATTTTAAAACATGGTGTTATGCTTGAAAGTGCTTCAACTGTATTTAATGGTATTGGTTACATTAAGCATGGTGGTACAAAATCCAATGCAAACCAAGAATCACGTGTGTTAATGCTATCTGAAAATGCTCGAGGAGACGCTAACCCAATCTTATTAATTGATGAAGATGATGTTGAAGCTGGACATGCAGCATCTGTAGGTCGTGTAGACCCAGAACAACTTTACTACTTAATGAGTCGTGGTATTTCTCGTCAAGAAGCGGAACGTTTAGTCATTCACGGTTTCTTAGATCCAGTTGTTCGTGAATTACCTATTGAAGATGTAAAACGTCAATTACGTGAAGTAATTGAACTGAAAGTAAACAAATAATTAACTAAAATAAATGTAGTCAAGGACAGTAGTAATTAAATTGTGATGTCAAAATTTGAGCGTATGTAAATGGTTGTTAAATACGTTTTACAAGTTATGATTGAACCTTTACTAAGGTCTGATTATTGATTCTTATTTAAGGAAGGCCTGTGAATAATTTGACTGATACATTAAATGTTACTGAAATTATAAAAGATTTTCCCATACTCAATCAGCAAGTTAACGGTAAAAGATTAGCATATCTAGATACAACAGCGACTAGCCAAACGCCCGTTCAAGTCATAGATGTTATGGCAGATTATTACAAACGTTATAACTCAAATGTGCACCGCGGCGTGCATACGCTAGGTTCATTAGCAACAGATGGTTATGAAAGTGCGCGTGAAACGGTCAGACGCTTTATCAATGCTAAATATTTTGAGGAAGTCATTTTTACTAGAGGTACAACGGCTTCTATTAATATTGTGGCACATAGTTATGGTGATGCAAACGTTTCTGAAGGTGACGAAATTGTCGTTACTGAAATGGAACATCATGCTAATATTGTGCCTTGGCAACAATTAGCTAAACGTAAAAATGCGCATCTAAAATTTATACCAATGACGGAAGATGGGCAATTAGCAATAGAAGATGTTAAAGCAACAATCAATGATAATACTAAAATTGTTGCGATTGCGCATGTTTCTAATGTGTTAGGTACAATTAATGATATTAAAGCGATTACTGAAATCGCACATCAACATGGTGCTATTATTAGTGTGGATGGTGCACAAGCTGCACCTCATATGGCATTAGATATGCAAGCGTTAGATGTCGATTTCTATAGCTTTAGTGGTCATAAAATGCTAGGTCCAACTGGTATTGGTGTGCTGTATGGTAAACGTGCGTTACTTAACAAAATGGAACCTACCGAATTCGGTGGTGACATGATAGATTTTGTAAGTAAGTATGATGCTTCTTGGGCGGATTTACCGACTAAATTTGAAGCTGGTACACCATTAATTGCACAAGCAATTGGTTTAGCTGAAGCAATTAGATATTTACAAAATATTGGTTTCGAAGCGATCCATCAACATGAATCAGAATTAACAGCATATGCTTATGATAAAATGGCAGAAGTAGATGGTATTGAAATTTATGGACCTGCCAAAGATAAGCGCGCAGGTGTCATAACCTTTAATATGATTGATGTTCATGCACATGACGTTGCAACTGCAGTGGATACTGAAGGTGTGGCAGTTAGAGCAGGACATCACTGCGCACAACCACTTATGAAATGGTTAAACCAATCTTCTACAGCACGTGCAAGTTTTTATATTTATAACACGAAAGAAGATATTGACCAATTCGTTGAAGCATTGAAACAAACGAAGGAGTTTTTCTCATATGAATTTTAATAATTTAAATCAGTTGTATCGTTCAGTTATAATGGATCATTATAAAAGTCCTAGAAATAAAGGTACTTTAGATAATGGTTCCATGACTGTAGACATGAACAATCCAACATGTGGGGATCGCATTCATCTAACGTTTGATATCGAAGATGGTTTCATCAAAGATGCTAAATTTGATGGTGAAGGTTGTTCTATTTCTATGTCGAGCGCTTCCATGATGACAGAAGCGGTCAAAGGTCACTCATTAGCTGATGCTATGAAAATGAGCCAAGAATTTTCAAAAATGATGCTTGGTGAACCATATGAAATTAGTGAAGATATGGGTGACATTGAAGCGTTACAGGGAGTTGCGCAATTTCCAGCAAGAATTAAATGTGCCACTTTAGCTTGGAAAGCACTTGAAAAGGGTACAGTTGAAAAAGAAGGCAATACAGAAGACTAACGATTTATTTAAGTCGATACGTTGACATTGTGTAAAATTCCATTCAAACTGGGAAGCACAACAAGATAAGTAGTCGTGAATATGTAGAGATAGCGCAGCTATTAGATAAAGTAAAAAATGCAAATAAGAGATAAATCAATGAGCACGTTAGTCGTTTTTTAATATATAAAAGGAGTGATTTAAATGGCTAAAAAAGCACCTGATGTTGGGAATTATCAATATGGTTTCCACGATGAAGATGTTTCCATTTTTAGATCAGAACGCGGTTTGACGGAGAATATTGTCCGTGAAATTTCAAATATGAAAGAAGAACCAGAATGGATGCTTAATTATAGATTGAAATCATTAAAACAATTTTATAAAATGCCTATGCCACAATGGGGCGGGGATTTATCAGAATTGGACTTTGATGATATCACTTACTATGTTAAACCATCAGAAAACACTGAACGTTCTTGGGATGAAGTACCAGAAGAAATCAAGCGTACGTTTGATAAACTAGGTATTCCAGAAGCAGAGCAAAAATATCTTGCTGGTGTTTCAGCTCAATATGAATCAGAAGTGGTTTATCATAATATGGAAAAAGAACTTGAAGATAAAGGTATTATCTTTAAAGATACGGACAGTGCTTTAAGAGAAAACGAAGAATTATTTAAACAGTATTTCTCAACTGTTGTACCAGCTGCAGATAATAAATTCTCAGCGTTAAACTCAGCGGTATGGTCAGGTGGTTCATTCATCTACGTACCTAAAAATATTAAATTAGACACACCATTACAAGCTTATTTCCGTATTAACTCAGAAAATATGGGACAATTCGAACGTACTTTAATCATTGCTGATGAAGGTGCTTCAGTTAACTATGTTGAAGGTTGTACTGCGCCAGTCTATTCAACAAGCTCATTACACTCAGCTGTTGTTGAAATTATTGTTCATAAAGATGCACACGTGCGTTATACAACAATTCAAAACTGGGCTAACAATGTTTATAACTTAGTTACTAAACGTACATTAGTATATGAAAATGGTAACATGGAATGGGTTGATGGTAACTTAGGTTCTAAATTAACTATGAAATATCCAAACTGTGTACTTATGGGCGAAGGTGCGAAAGGCAGCACGCTATCTATCGCATTCGCTGGTAAAGGACAAGTTCAAGATGCAGGCGCTAAAATGATTCATAAAGCACCTAATACGTCTTCAACAATTGTCTCTAAATCTATTTCTAAAGATGGCGGTAAAGTTGTTTATCGTGGTATTGTTCATTTTGGTCGTAAAGCCAAAGGGGCACGTTCAAACATCGAATGTGATACTTTAATCCTAGATAATGAATCAACTTCAGATACAATTCCTTATAATGAAGTATTCAATGACAATATCTCATTAGAACATGAAGCGAAAGTTTCAAAAGTTTCTGAAGAACAATTATTCTATTTAATGAGTCGTGGTATTTCTGAAGAAGAAGCAACTGAAATGATTGTAATGGGCTTCATTGAACCATTCACAAAAGAACTTCCAATGGAATACGCTGTAGAAATGAACCGTTTAATTAAATTTGAAATGGAAGGTAGTATTGGTTAAGATTTTCTAATCTTTATCTTACTTCTATAAAATGCTAAAACACGAGTAATACCTATTGTTAAAGTATGCATTATGCAATGCATTCACAATAGTGTATGCTCGTGTTTTTTTGATAATGTTTCAGTGTCAGTATACAAGAGTATCCATGTGTCACGTCGCTAAACTCAGTGTATTGTACAAAGTGACGTTTGATAACTTGGGCCCAGTGCGTTAAATTAATTTAGATTTTACCTTAAGTTGATAAATCAACTTAACATGGGATCACGAAAATGAAGCTGAAACACATAAAATTGTATATTTATAGATGAGTCATATATGGTTACATTTGTCAGATGGACTGGTGTTTATCATATGTAGTATTAGGGAATTTATGAATAAAATATAAAGTTTTTATCATGAATGTTAAAGGAGTCTTGCACTGATGATTATTGCTATAATCATACTTTTGTTTGCTTCATTTTTCTTTTCTGGAAGTGAAACAGCATTAACTGCTGCAAACAGGATGAAGATACAAACAGATGCACAAAATGGAAATAAAAAAGCGAGTAAACTCGCAAAGTTATTAAGTAAACCAAGTGAATTTATAACTACCATATTAATAGGTAATAATATTGCAAATATCATTTTGCCAACGCTCGTAACGATTCTAGCTGTCGATATGGGAGTTAATGTTGGGATAGCTACAGCAGTAACGACGGTAGCCATTATTATTATTTCGGAAGTGATACCCAAATCTATCGCTGCTACATATCCTGATAGAATGTCGCGTTTAGTTTACACACCGATTGCTTTCTTTGTATTTATATTTAAACCAATTACAAAGATATTGAATGCTTTAACGGATTTGATAAACAAAGCGCTATCAAATGGTTCAGATGAAACGAAACGCTTTTCAAAAGAAGAAATTAGACAGATGGTTACGATTGCTGGAAGTGAAGGTGCGTTTAATGAAATAGAAAGAAATCGCATACAAGGTGTAATGGATTTTGAGCAATTAAAAATTACAGATATCGATACAACACCGCGCATTAATGTGACGGCTTTTCCGTCAGACATTTCATATGAAGACGCTTATGATACAGTCGTTTCAAATCCGTATACTAGGTACCCTGTCTATGATGAAGATATTGATGATGTGATTGGTATCTTCCATTCAAAATATTTACTTGCGTGGAGTCGTCAACCAGAAAATGATATTTTAAAATATACCTCTGAACCGTTATTTGTTAATGAGCATAATCGAGCAGAATGGGTACTTAGAAAAATGACAGTTTCAAGAAAACATCTAGCTATCGTATTAGATGAATATGGCGGCACAGATGCGATTGTATCGCATGAAGATTTGATCGAAGAAATGCTCGGTATGGAAATTGAAGATGAAATGGATGAAGAAGAAAAAGAAAAATTAGAATGGCAGAAAAAAGCATATAGTAAAAAATAATTTGGATGAAGCTTAAAAATATAATGATAAACAATTTGTTAATCAAATAGAGTTTCATGAGGCAGTCATTGATCCAGATTGCCTACAATGCGTATTGAAGGAGTATGTTGGTATGAAATTAACTACAAGAGTAACTAGTATGTTGAATGTGAAATACCCAATTATTCAAGCGGGCATGGCTGGTTCAACGACACCAGAATTAGTAGCAACTGTGAGTAATGCTGGTGGATTAGGGACAATTGGTGCTGGATATTTTAGTTCAGATAGATTAGAACAAGAAATCACTTATGTTCAAGAATTAACGGATTTACCCTATGCAGTCAATTTATTTGTACCAAGCGATAAACTGTACGTTCCTGAACAAGTCGAACATATGAATGCCTGGTTAAAGCCTTATAGACGCGCATTTAATATAGAAGAACCTGTAATCAATATTACTGAAAAACAACAATTTGAAGATGCGATTGAACTGATTATTGAAAAAGGTGTGCCTGCGGTTTCATTTACGTTTGGTATACCTGAGCAAACCGTCATAGAAAAATTAAAAGCGCGTCATATTAAATTAATAGGCACAGCCACAAGTGTTGAAGAGGCAATAGCGATTGAATCTGCAGGCATGGATGTTGTCGTTGCTCAAGGTAGCGAAGCAGGAGGACATAGAGGTGCATTTTCCGAAACTGCGAGCCAACTTACACCACTCGTGGGAACAATGTCTTTAGTACCTCAAATTGCTGACCAAATTAATATTCCAGTAGTAGCAGCAGGTGGCATTATGGATGGCAGAGGATTAGTAGCTAGTATGGTATTAGGAGCAGAAGGTGTTCAAATGGGTACAGCATTTTTAACATCTGATGAAAGCGGGGCAAGTCAGCTATATAAAAATGCAATTAGTCAAAGTAAAGAAACAGATACAGTTGTAACTAATGTATTTACTGGTAAACCAGCAAGAGGTATAGATAATGAATTTATTCATAAAATGAATGAATATGATGATAACATCCCAGACTATCCAATACAAAACCAATTGACTAATGCACTACGGAAAGAAGCAGCAAAAACTGGTAATGCGCAATGGACACATTTATGGAGCGGTCAAAGTCCAAGATTGATACAGCATCTGTCGGCTTGGACTTTAATTGAAAATATAGTTAAACAAGCAAATGAAATATTGAATGGATAATTCAAGCATTAAATATAGAATATATGGAAGACGAGATGAGAAGACTTAATGAATAATTGAGTGGTTCTCGTCTCGTCTTTAATAATAGAAAGCAAACTATTTTAATTAAAAACCTTTTAGTTTTTTAAAAGTTATCGTAAATTGAATTTAATCAAGTGAATCTCATAAATCATCTGTGGTATCATTGATTTGGTGATACATATGATAAATATAGGATTAACAGGTTGGGGCGATCACGATACATTATATGAGGATTTGCAGCGAAAAACAGATAAATTAATTACATATGCAAGTCACTTTCCAATTGTGGAGCTTGATGCAACTTATTATGCGATTCAACCCGAAAGAAATATAAGAAAATGGATTAAAGAAACGCCAGAACGTTTTGAATTTATCGTTAAAATACATCAAGCATTAACACTTCATGCTGATTTTCATGATTATGCGGAAACGAGACAAGTTCTTTTTGATCAATTTAAAGCAATGTTACAACCTTTGAAAGATGAAAATAAACTCGCTATGGTATTAGTGCAATTTCCACCATGGTTTGACTGTACGGTCTCGAATATTACCTATATAAGATACGTTCGAGAACAATTAAGAGATTTTCCAATATGTGTTGAATTCAGACATCAATCTTGGTTCGATGAGCAATTTAAAGAAGAAACATTGGCTTTTTTAACACAACAACAAATTATTCATGCTGTTTGTGATGAACCGCAAGCAGGTCAAGGTTCTATACCACTCATTAATAGAATTACGCATGAAACTGCGTTTGTACGTTATCATGGTAGAAATGTACATGGGTGGACAAAAAAGGACATGACTGACGAGGCATGGCGTGATGTGAGATATCTTTATGATTATAGTGAATCAGAGCTACAAGATTTAGTGAATAAAGTTAAAGTGTTAGAACAGAAAGCCAAAAATATTTATGTTGTATTTAATAATAATTCTGGTGGTCATGCAGCACAAAATGCTAAAACATACCAACGCTTGTTGGGCATAGATTACGAAGGATTAGCACCACAGCAATTAAAATTATTCTAGGAGCGATAAGATGTTAACAGTTATATTATTGATTTTAATTGGTGGTTTGTCAGCGGTTGTTGGCTCTTTAGTTGGTATTGGTGGTGGCATTATTATCGTTCCGACAATCGTATATCTAGGTGTGGATAATGAGATGTTACACGGTATAACGCCACAAATTGCAATCGGAACATCCTCTGTTATATTAATTGTGACGGGATTATCTTCCACGCTAGGTTATCTTAAAACAAAACAAGTGGATGTTAAAAATGGATCCATATTTTTATTTGGCTTACTTCCTGGTTCTTTGATAGGTTCGATCTTAAGTCGTTATCTTACATTAGAATCTTTTAATTTATATTTTGGCATATTTTTAATTTTAGTAGCCATTATATTAATGGTGAGAAATAAAATAAAACCACTAAAACTATTTGCGAAGCCACAATATGAAAAAACTTATGTAGACGGTCATGGTGAAACGTATCATTATCATGTACCACCATTGATTGCATTTGTTGCTACGCTATTTATTGGTATCTTAACAGGATTATTTGGTATTGGCGGTGGTGCTTTAATGACACCATTAATGTTAATTGTATTTAGATTTCCACCGCATGTTGCAGTAGGTACAAGTATGATGATGATTTTCTTTTCAAGTGTCGTCAGTTCTGCAGGTCATATCGTACAAGGGCATGTCGCATGGGGTTATGCCATTATCTTAATTATTGCAAGCTATTTTGGTGCGAAACTTGGTGTCAGAATTAATCGATCAATTCAATCCAATACAGTAGTTACATTATTACGCACTGTCATGCTCATTATGGGTATATATCTAATCATTAAATCATTTTTATAAATTAGAGGAGGGAAACATAGATGAAACTAACCATTTATCATACCAATGATATTCATAGTCATCTACATGAATACGCACGTATCACTGAATATTTAGCTCAAGAGAGACCTAAATTAGATCATCCCTCGCTCTATTTAGATATCGGTGATCATGTTGATTTATCAGCACCAGTTACTGAGGCAACGATGGGTATCAAAAACGTTGAATTATTAAATGAAGCACATTGCGATTTAGCTACGATTGGCAATAATGAAGGAATGACGATATCTCATGATGCCTTGAATACATTATATGATAATGCGAAATTTGATGTGACTTGTGCCAATGTATTTGATGAACGCGGTCAATTACCAAACAATATATCTTCATCATTTATTAAGGTGATAGACGGTGTGCGTATACTATTTGTTGCTGCAACTGCTCCGTTTACGCCGTTTTATAGAGCACTGGATTGGATTGTAACGAATCCATTAGAAGCGATTAAAGATGAGATTAGTGCTAATGAAGGGGCATATGATTTATTGATTATAATGAGTCATGTAGGGGTCTTTTTTGATGAAAAATTATGCCAAGAAATACCTGAAATTGACTTAATTTTAGGTAGTCATACGCATCATTATTTCGAAAAAGGAGAATTGAATCATGGCGTGCTCATGGCAGCAGCAGGTAAATATGGTTATTTCTTAGGTGAAGTTACATTAGAAATTGATAATAAAGTCATCGTTAATAAAGAGGCAACCATTCATCCTATAGATAAGCTTCCTGAAGTCGAAACTCATTTTGAAGCAGAAGGAAAAGCACTTCTAAGCGACGCAGTTATAGATCATCCCATCCAATTACCAAGACGCACTAATATGATTTCGCAAACGTCTTATATGTTAGCTGAGAGTTTATTTGAATTTACGAATGCAGATTGCACGATTATTAATGCTGGTTTAATCGTAAGAGGCATTGATAGCGATCAAATTACAGAATATGATATCCATCAAATGTTACCACATCCAATCAACGCAGTGCGTATTAGATTAAGTGGTCAAGAATTGAAACAAGTCATTATTAAAAGCCAAAAGCAAGAATATTTGAATGAGCATGCACAAGGTTTAGGATTTAGAGGAGATATTTTTGGAGGCTATGTTTTATATAATTTAGGATTTATCGAGTCTGAATCACGTTATTTTATAAATGGTGAAGAAATCGATAATGATGGTACGTATATCTTAGGGACAGTGGATATGTACACATTTGGTAGATATTTTCCAATGTTAAAAGATCAAGCTATAGATTACTTAATGCCAGAGTTTTTACGTGATATTTTCAAGGAAAAATTGCTAGAATATTAAAATGTTGTCATAATTCGTTTTCATTTGTTGGAAATTTCGTTATAATGATGAGAGATTTCAAATCGAAAGGATTGTCATGTTATGGCTACTAAAAATGAAGAGATTTTACGTAAACCAGATTGGTTAAAAATAAAACTAAATACTAACGAAAATTATACTGGTCTTAAGAAAATGATGCGCGAAAAGAATTTACATACAGTTTGTGAAGAAGCAAAGTGTCCAAATATACACGAGTGTTGGGGTGAACGTCGTACTGCAACATTTATGATACTTGGTGCAGTTTGTACACGAGCTTGTCGTTTCTGTGCAGTTAAGACTGGTTTACCAAACGAATTAGATTTAGATGAGCCAGAACGCGTGGCAGAGTCTGTAGAATTAATGAATTTAAAGCATGTTGTTATTACTGCAGTTGCGCGTGATGATTTAAGAGATGCAGGTTCAAATGTATACGCTGAAACAGTGCGTAAAGTACGTGAACGTAATCCATTTACATCAATTGAAATCTTACCTTCAGATATGGGCGGAGATTACGATGCATTAGAAACATTAATGGCATCCAAACCGGATATCTTAAACCATAACATTGAGACGGTTCGCCGTTTGACACCGAGAGTTCGTGCTAGAGCGACTTACGATCGTACTTTGGAGTTCTTGAGACGTTCTAAAGAATTACAGCCAGATATTCCTACAAAATCAAGTTTAATGGTGGGATTAGGCGAAACACACGAGGAAATTTATGAAACAATGGATGACCTTCGTGCAAATGACGTAGATATTTTGACAATAGGTCAATATTTACAACCTTCACGCAAACACTTAAAAGTTGAAAAATATTATACGCCATTAGAATTTGGTAAATTAAGAAAAGTAGCGATGGATAAAGGTTTTAAACATTGCCAAGCTGGTCCACTTGTAAGAAGTTCTTACCATGCAGATGAACAAGTAAACGAAGCGGCAAAAGAAAGACACCGCATCGGAGAAGAAAAACTTGGAAATGAAATTGGTACAGATGCGAATAAATAATTAACAAAAGACTTAGTTCATTTTAGGTGATTGCGATGTATCGCACTAGATGAACTAAGTCTTTATTAGAAAGATGATATAAACTATATGAGTCATGCTAACGTGTTTTATTTAAATTAAGTTTGTTACATGACATAGATTAGGTGAATGATATGATAAAAGTAAATGGACATTACTTTGAAATAATAGAAGAATATAGAGCGTGTTTTGATGAAGAAACATTCGCAAATAGATATTCAGATATTTTGGATAAGTATGATTTCATTGTTGGTGATTTTGGATATGATCAATTGAGGTTAAAAGGATTTTATAATGATAGTAATAAAAAGGCAGAATTAAGTAAACGTTTTTCAACAATACAAGATTATTTATTAGAGTATTGTAATTTTGGTTGTCCTTACTTTATATTGAGACGTATTCCAGAAAATGAATTGAAATCACTGTCAGATGAAAGCGAAACTACTGAAAGTGACGCGATTATCGAAGAAGACAAATTGCATGATGTTAAAATTCAGCCTAGCATCCAACAACCAGAGAAGTAAGATAAAATCATAGACATTGATTTGAGAGATCAATGCTTACAAAACAAACCAAAGGCGGTGACACGCTTTTGGTTTGTTTTTTGCTTTGTATTTTAAGTTTTATAGCATATGTTGTCATCGTGTTATTGAATGACTTCGTTTAAATATGCGGTAATCTCGTTACCTTCAGTTTCAGACACACCAAGAATATGTGCAATATAACCTTCTTCTTCTAAATCATCTGTGCCAATAATGCCAAATTTATTTGTTTGCATGTTAAGGACGATGGTTTTCCCAAAATGGCGATTGGTTTGAATTAGCATTAAATCATAGCGACTGTGTTCGCCTACAAAACCAACAAATTGGACTTGTGCAGATTCATCATCATCATATAGATACATATCAATCATGTTTCAAGCTCCTAACAATATGAGTATTTATTTTAAACAAACTGATTTTAAACCAATTATTTACTATTAAAAGTCTTAATTTACAGTATAACCATAAATGAATTTGTCTGCAAAGGTATGGTATGATGAGAGGGATAGGGGTGACTAAAATGTATTTTGTTAATAAGGAACAATTGAATACTAAATTAAATTATTTACAACAATTAATTCAAGATTATCCTAACAATAAAGATAATCATTATGCATTTGAACGCATTGCACAAATGTTTATTGAATCAGCAGTAGACATCGGTAATATGATTATAGATGGTTTCATTCTAAGAGACCCTGGTAATTATAAGGATGTTATAGATATTTTAGCTTTAGAAAAGGTAATATCAAAAGAGACACAGCGTCAGATTAATCAAACTGTTGATGTAAGAAAGCAATTTGTCCATTATTATGATGAACTTCATACTAACACATTGATACCCATTTTTGATGAAGCATTACCGTTTTATCAAAATTATGTTGATGAAGTAATTCGATTTTTGGAAAATGAAAATGTTCCAATCACAGCTTTTGGTAAAAAAGGAGAATAAGTATTAATGAAAAATTATAAAGCGTATCTAATTGATTTAGATGGAACGATGTATAAAGGAAATGAAGAAATTGATGGAGCTGCTCAATTTATTTCCTATTTAAATGATCAAAATATACCTCATTTGTATGTGACAAATAATTCAACGAAAGAACCAGAAGAAGTAGCAGCAAAATTAAATACAATGGGGATTGTTGCGAAAGCTGATGAAGTCGTTACATCTGCCTTGGCAACCGCTGAATTTATCGCAGAAGAATCTCCTGGAGCGACTGTATACATGCTAGGTGGAAGCGGACTATCTAATGCGTTAACTGCGCATGGGTTAGTGCTGAAAGATGATGAGTTTGTAGATTATGTAGTGATTGGTTTAGACGAGCAAGTTACTTATGAAAAACTCTCAACTGCGACATTAGGTGTACGAAATGGTGCCAAGTTTATCTCGACAAACCAAGATGTCTCTATACCAAAAGAACGAGGATTTTTACCAGGTAATGGTGCAATTACAAGTGTTGTGTCAGTATCGACAGGTGTCCAACCCATATTTATTGGTAAACCAGAGCCGATCATTATGAATAAAGCACTAGAAATTTTAGACTTGGACCGTTCAGATGTAGCGATGGTAGGCGATTTATATGATACAGATATTATGTCTGGCATCAATGTTGATATAGATACCATTCATGTACAAACTGGTGTAACAACAAAAGAAGAAATAGAAAAAAAATCAGTACCACCAACTTATACTTTTAAAGATTTAAATGAAGTGATTAAAGAACTCGAAAAATAGGAGTGTTTGTATGGATAAAATCATTGTTACTCGAAAAATTCCGCAACCTTTTATAGAACAATTAGAAGCGATTGGACATGTAGAAATGTGGAATGAATCACTTGTTCCAATGCCTAGAGCACAATTTTTAGAAGCAATCAAAGATGCGACGGCTTGTTTTATCACTTTAAGTGAAAAAATAGATGAAGAAGCAATCAAAGCAGCACCTAATCTGAAAATTATTGCAAATATGGCAGTTGGTTTTGACAATATTGATGTGGATCTTGTGCATAATAAAGGTATTATTGCAACGAATACACCAAGTGTCTTAACTGAAACTACGGCAGAATTAGGCTTCACATTAATGTTGACAGTAGCGAGACGTATTGTAGAAGCTGAGAAATATGTTCAAAATGGTCAATGGCAAAGTTGGGGACCCTATTTGTTTGCTGGCAAAGACTTGAGTAATGCGAATGTGGGCATTTATGGCATGGGTGATATTGGTAAAGCATTTGCTAGAAGATTAAAGGGCTTTAATACTAAAATCATGTATCATAATCGTTCTAGACATGAAGATGCCGAAAAAGAGCTAGGCGCATTGTACGTACCGTTTGATACAATGTTAGAACATAGTGATTTTATAATATGTACAGCACCACTCACAAAGGAAACGCAAAATAAATTTAATGCGACTGCATTTAAAAAAATGAAAAACGACGCCATTTTCATTAACATAGGACGCGGTGCCGTTGTTGATGAAGAAGCGCTAACGGCTGCTTTAGAAGATGGTGAAATCGCAGCGTGTGGTCTAGATGTTCTAAGAGAAGAACCAATAGATATGAATCATCCACTTTTAGCGATGGATAATGCGGTCATTGTACCTCATATTGGTAGTGCGTCTGTAATTACTAGAAACCGTATGATTCAACTGTGCGTGGATAATATTCGATTAGTATTAAATGATTTACAGCCTAAAACACCAATAAAATGATGAAATCAGGCTGTAGCTAATGTCTTGAAATGTATATTTAGTACCCAACTGAAATGAGAGCCTGTGGATATCAATAGATGTCCACAGGCTTTTTTGTTGTTAATAAAAACTGAAATGTAAAGATAGATGGTTTTTTATTTTTTTATTTCTGTGATTATAAAGCAAATTAAATATCATTGTATTTTGAACATTTTAATTTTTTAAACATCTAACATTTTTGTTATATATAAAATACTTTATTCGATTGTCACGCCATCATAAAAAATGTATAATAAGTTGGTAAAATGTTAAAATATTGTAAATAGCATGACAACAAAAACAATTGTTATGTAATAAAAAAATAATAGTATAAATAATGAAAGAGGTGGATGATGAGTAAGGAAATGAATAATAAAACAACCTATCAAAAATTGAAGCCATGGTTATTAACATTATTATACTTTGCTATTTTTATAGCCCTATACTTAATATATGGTTCTGGAGATACGCATAATAACTTTATTTATAATGAATTTTAATCGAGGAGAAAATTATGAAAGATATTATACATTCATTAATTGAGCATGAACAGCATTACCCCGACAAAATTGCAATACGACATAATGATGACACGATTACTTATCGAGAACTCAATCAATATACAAATGGATTAGCTGAATTAATTAAAGACGCTCAAAGTCCCTTAATCGTATTTGGGCATATGTCTCCTTATATGGTTGTAGGAATGATTGCGAGTTTGAAAGCAGGCTGTGGTTATGTACCACTAGATATTTCAATGCCTGAAGATCGCATTCGTACTATTATTGAAAAAATTGAACCTGAGTATATTTTGAATACAACAGGAAATGTATTAGACATCAACCAAGGCCATGTTTTAGATGTGAATATATTTAATGAAATGAATACATCTGCAACATGTAATTTACAAATTGATGATAAACACATTGCTTATACAATTTTTACTTCTGGTTCAACTGGTGAACCGAAAGGGGTACAAATTCGTTACGACAGTTTAAATCAGTTTACACAATGGATGGTCGACCTTAATCAATTAGGCGAAAACCAACAATGGTTAAATCAAGCGCCTTTTTCATTTGATTTATCTGTAATGGCAATTTACCCATGTTTAGTTACAGCCGGCACATTAAATTTAGTAGATAAAGCAATGATTAACAAACCTAAATTATTAAATCAAATGTTAGAAGAAACTAGAATTAATGTATGGGTCTCAACACCATCGTTTATGGAAATGTGTTTAATGTTACCAAACCTTTCAGAAGATCAGTATGGTAGCTTGAGAGAATTTTTCTTCTGTGGTGAAATATTACCGCACAGAACAGCGAAAACATTATTACAGCGTTTCCCATCAGCGTATATTTATAATACCTATGGGCCTACAGAAGCAACGGTAGCAGTTACAAGTGTACTGATTACTGAAGATATGATAAACCAATATAATCCTTTACCCGTTGGTGTACCAAGACCAGGCACATTATTAACCTTAGCTGAGAATGACGAGCTCGTGATAACTGGACCATGTGTGAGTGCAGGGTATGTTAAGGATGAATTGCGAACTCAAGCAGTATTTAAAACATCAAATGGTCAGCCAAGCTATTTCACGGGCGATAAAGCTATGAAACAGCACGATCAATGGTTTATTAATGGTCGTATAGATTTTCAAGTCAAACTTAATGGTTACCGTATGGAATTAGAAGAGATTGAATTTCAGTTACGTCAGGTTAATGCTATTAAAGAAGCCGTGGTTGTTCCAATATATAGAAATAATAAAGTTGTCCAACTACAAGGCGTAGTTATTTTAAACGAGGCAATAGATATCGATGCTGAACAAGCCATGATACACAACATTAAACAAGAACTTAAAAAATCAATTCCGGAATATATGATTCCTCAAAAAATAGTATTTAAAGATCAATTTCCATTAACAACAAATGGAAAACTGGATCGTAAACAGATTGCTGAGGATATACAAGCATGATTCCATATGGCACATTTACGTTTTTTCTCATCGCTTTCATCGTATTATTGCCTGTAATCATTATGGGTTTAGCTGGAAAAAGAAATCGAATTTATAACGGTATCAGTACCGTAGTGATGATTGTTCTCATTTTCTCATCAGAAAAACATCATCTCTTTGGACAAGCATTTTTAAGCATACAGCTAATAAATTTTGTGTTATATATTCTTTGGCAAGTAGCTATTATCATGTTTTATTGGAAATCACGTGCAAAAAATAATACATTCAGTAAATTTGTTGTCGTTATCGTATTGTCGATCCTACCACTATTGATAGTCAAAGTAATGCAAAGTTCGTGGTTTGGTGCAGCGCAGTTAAAATTACATGAAAATAGAGTCATTGAATTTATCGGTTTTTTAGGTATTTCCTATGTCACATTCAAGAGTGTTCAACTCTTAATGGAAATACGAGATGGCTCTATAAAAGAAGTTAAAGTATCGAAAGTATTTCAATTTATATCGTTCTTTCCAACCATCTCATCAGGGCCTATAGATCGTTACAAACGTTTTGTTAAAGATGAAGCTAAGGTTCCATCTAGTGAACAATATCAAGCTTTATTACATAAAGCCATTCATTATATTATGCTTGGATTTTTATATAAATATATCATTGCCTATTTGATACAAGTTTATGCAATCAATCCACTGATGATGGATTTTACAAGTTTCACTGCTAAATGGCTTTATATGTATGCCTATAGTTTATATTTATTTTTTGATTTTGCTGGTTATTCCTTATTTGCTATGGCATTCAGTTATTTTTATGGTATACAGACACCGCAAAACTTTAAACAACCTTTCAAAGCCAAGAATATTAAAGATTTTTGGAATAGATGGCATATGTCATTGTCGTTCTGGTTTAGAGATTGTATCTATATGAGAGCTTTATTCTTTATGTCTAAAAAGAGATTGCTAAAAAACCAGTTCACGATGTCTAATATTGCCTTTTCATTAAACTTTTTAATTATGGGTATTTGGCATGGTATTGAAGTTTATTATATTTTATATGGTTTATATCATGCAGTCTTATTTATTGGTTATGGATATTATGAAAAGTGGCGTAAAAATCATCCGCCAAAATGGTCAAATCAATTCACAACACTACTAAGTATTATTGTTACATTCCATTTTGTAACATTTGGCTTTTTTATCTTTTCTGGGAAATTGTTTTAAAAATTAGGAGGAAATTATTATGGAATTTAGAGATCAAGTATTAGATTTATTAACTGAAGTAGCCGAGAATAATGTGATTAAAGAGAACCCTGATGTAGCGCTTTTCGAAGAAGGTATTATTGATTCATTCCAAACAGTAGGACTATTATTAGAGATTCAAAATAAATTAGATATCGAAGTTTCAATTATGGATTTTGACAGAGATGAATGGGCGACACCTAATAAGATTGTAGCGGTATTAGAAGAATTACGATGAAACTAAAACCATTTATACCAATCATTGTAAGTCTTATGCTTTTTGGAATATTTGTATTGATGCCAGCGAGTTGGTTTACTGGTTTAATCAATTCCAAAACTATAGCTACGCAACGTGTTGCTCTGACTGATCAAGTATTAAAAGGTACGCTAATACAAGATAAAATGTATCAATCCAATGCATATTATCCTATTTATGGGTCAAGTGAATTAGAAAAAGACGATCCATTTAATCCAGCATTATTACTAAATGGTAGAAAAGATGTTCCGAAGAAACCATTTTTAATTGGCACTGGTGGTTCAACTGATTTAGTCAATGCTGTGGAACTTGGTTCGCAATATGAAAATTTAAGAGGCAGAAAAATGGCCTTTATTGTGTCACCACAATGGTTTACAAAACATGGTTTGACACATGATAATTTCAAAGCACGTATTTCAAAGGCACAATTAAATCAATTATTTAATCAAAAGCAATTAAGCCCTGAGTTGAAACAACGTTATGCAAAGCGTTTATTACAATTTAAAAATGTTGAAAACAGACCTTATTTAGAAAAAGTAGCAGCAGGTCACATACCAAAAGAAAGCCAATATCTTTCTAATTTTCAAGATAATCAATTGAAAAAAATTGAAGCAATTAAGGGAATATATCCTTTAAGAACATCGCCCGTATCACACATGGATACTGTTACACAAAAGAATAATGCTTGGCATGACATTGCGTCATCAGCAGAATCCTATGGTGAAGCGCGCACGAAGTCAAATCAATTTGGTATTCGGGATGAATATTGGGATTTAATCAAACAACATAAACGTAAAATCAATCGAAACCATGAATTTAGACAAAATTCTCCTGAATTTAACGATTTAAAATTACTGGTAGACACGTTACGTGAAGGTGGAGCAGATGTCGAATACGTTATCATACCTTCCAATGGTAAATGGTATGACCACATCGGAATTAAACAAGAGAGACGTCAAAAAATATATGACAAGATTGACAATACGATTCGCAGTCATGGCGGTCATACTTATAATATGACGGATAAAGATTATGAACCTTATGTGGTAAGTGATGCGGTACATATTGGCTGGAAAGGCTGGGTTTACATCGCTGAACGCATAGAGCAACATATGCATAAAAAATAATATTTAGCATTTGAAATCCTTTCAAAGTTCACTGTTTATGTGATTTTTTGAAAGGATTTTATAATGGGTGAAAAGCAGATAACATTTGGGATATCATCATATAGGGTACATTTAAAATCAATTTGATGAAGATAAATTAACACAAAGAAAGAACCTAGCACACTGTCTTACTGTGCTAGGTTATAAAGTGTTCGAAAGCCATTCAATTTTTTGATGTTATTATATATATAGTAAATCTATCAATTAGAATACTTGTTCTACTTCGATTACTCCTGGTACTTCTTCATGCAAAGCACGTTCGATACCTGCTTTTAATGTGATTGTTGAACTTGGGCATGTCCCACATGCACCATGTAATTGTAATTTAACAATACCATCTTCTACATCTACAAGTGAACAGTCACCGCCATCGCGTAATAGGAAGGGACGTAGTTTTTCGATAACTTCCGCTACTTGATCAAACATTGTTACGTTTTCAGTTGGCATAAATATGCCTCCTTTCAAGTAAATTATTTCATTTTCTACTTATCTTTTTATTATAATAGAAAAGTAGGGAAAAATCTATAAATCAAAACAAAAGGGGAGAAAGATATATGGATAAAGTGAGTGTCGTTGTTTATGGTGCTGATGTGGTATGTGCAAGTTGCGTCAACGCACCAACATCTCGTAATACATTTGACTGGTTACAGCCATTACTAAAGCGTAAATATCCGGACAAACAATTTGAATTTACGTATATTGATATAGAAAAAGATGTAGAAAATTTAACAGACCATGATCAGCAATATATTGAACGCATACAAGAGGATGAATTATTTTATCCTCTGGTTACGATGAACGATGAGTATGTTTCAGATGGCTATGTTCAATTAAAAGATATTACAAAATTTATGGAACAACATTAAAATAAAAAAATGAAGGCGTCTAGGTCATTCGATGATGAAACCTAGGCGCCTTCATTTTTGTTATAAGTTTACAATTCATATCATTCATTAATAGGATATTTGATGAAAAGACGAAACCAAAATAGACGGTTTCGTTTGATATTTCATTTCGTGTTAACCGTTATGGTATTTATACATCCATAGAACTCCTGATTTTAGAATAGATGCTAGTCGACCCGTAACGGTACGGTCCATGATATAGGCGAAACCTTTCTTATCACCCAGTGAACCTAGGAAACCTTGAATTTTAATTTCTGGCATTTTTTCAGGAAGCGGTTTGTTTTGCCATTGTAACTTCATGACATCAGCAATTTGGTCACCCTGAGCTTCTGCTAATTGTGCGCTTGGTGCATGAGGTAAATCTGCACAATCACCGACCACGAAAACATTTTTGTAAGTAGGTACCTGATGATATTGGTTTAAAATGACGCGTCCGCCTTTACTAATATCAATTGGTAGGTTTCTGACTAATTCTACTGGTTGGATACCTGCAGTCCACACAATCAAATCAAGTTCTTCCGGTACATCATTATTATAAATACAACCAGGTTCGACTCGGTTGATATCAGAGTTTGGAACAACCGTAACATCATGTTTTTTGAACCACTTTTCAATATATTTACTTAATTTTTCCGGGAAGCGACGTAAAATACGTTCTCCTCTATCATATAAGAAAATTTGCAAATCATTGCGACTTTCACGTAATTCACTAGCCAATTCGATACCGCTTAAACCAGCACCGACGATACCTACTTTAGCACCATTGGGTAGTTCGCTAATATGATGGAAAGTTTCACGTGATTTAGAAAGTGTTTGAATACTATGTGTGTATTCTTCTGCACCTGGTACATTATGATATTTATCCTCGCAACCTAGTCCGATAACAAGTTCATCATAATCCACCTTCGTATGCCCTACAGATACGATTTGGTCATCTAAATTAATGTCAGTAATTTCACCATAAACATTATTGATTTTATCTGAATCAGGAAAACTCATGCGGATATCTTTATCAGATTTTGTTCCCGCAGCTAATTCATAAAATTCTGGCTTTAAACCATGGTATGGCATGCGATCAATTAATGTAATTGAATAATTCTCCGGAAGCGCTGATGGTAAAATATGAGACATGATACGCATATTACCATAGCCACCACCTAATAATACTAAGTTTTTCATTTGTGATACCCCTCTAATAAAAATTGTATTGAGCAGAAAAGAATAATAAAATTTTAAACGCTATAGAACATGTCCGTTGTTCTTTAATGTAAATAAAATGTGATTAAAATTATGTTTCATTCTGCATCGATATACCAATTTTCTATAATCAGCTTACTTAAATATATTATATGCTTTTTTGTTTACTACTACAAATAAAGTAGACGCATTCTAATTTGCATATCAAATATTTTAGATAAGTAAATATTACGTATGAAATTTAATGGATTTGAGGTAGTTTAGGATTGTAATAAATTTATAAAACGCTACGTAGTTGTTCATACCACACCTAATCAAAATTTCTGTAAGCTAGTATGTAGATATCACACTAGTGTTTTTGTTATAATTGTCTAACTGATAATTAATGAGAGGGTGTAATATGAATCCAATAGTTGAGTTCTGCATTTCGAATTTAGCGAAGGGCGGAGACTATGTATACAATCAGCTTGAAAATGATCCAGGCATAGATGTTTTAGAATATGGATGTTTACAAAATTGTGGTATATGTTCTAGCGGCTTGTATGCATTAGTGAATGGTGATATCGTTGAAGGTGAATCTCCAGATGATTTATTACAAAAAATATATGCACATATAGAAGAAACATGGATTTTTTAGGAGGTAATTGTTATGACAGTTATTAATATGACAGAGTCAGCTGCTTATGAAGTTAAAGATATGCTACAACAAAATGATATGCCAGATGGCTATTTAAAAGTGAAGGTAAATGGTGGCGGCTGTACAGGACTAACATACGGCATGTCAGCTGAAGAAGAACCTGGTGAGAACGATGAAATATTTGAATTTTATGGCTTGAAAGTACTGGTTGATAAGTATGATAAGCCAGTGTTAGATGGCACGACAATTGATTTTAAACAATCTTTAATGGGTGGCGGCTTCCAAATTGACAACCCTAATGCAATTGCAGCATGTGGTTGCGGTAGTTCGTTTAGAACAGCTAAAGTAGCTGGCTCTCCTGAAGATTGCTAATTCAAATCATTAAAAAAAAGACTATAGTGCACTTTAACAATCAGTGTAAACTATAGTCTTTTATACGTTTATGTGAAAAAATAAACAATATGGTCGTTAGCGCTTGAAAATCAGCAATAAAAACTATAAAATTGATATTGGATGAAAATTGTCTTTTTTGTGAATTACTTTTTAAAGATTGGGTAAATAAAAGACGATAGCAACAAAAAAATTATGAAAGCTTAGGTGAATGAAATGGCTCAAGATCGTAAAAAAGTATTAGTTCTAGGCGCTGGTTACGCTGGTTTACAAACTATTACAAAATTACAAAAGCAAATTTCAGCAGATGAGGCTGAGATTACATTAATTAATAAAAATGATTACCACTATGAAGCAACTTGGTTACATGAAGCTTCAGCTGGTACGATTAGCTATGAAGATTTACTATATCCAGTTGAAAGTGTTGTGAACAAAGACAAAGTTAACTTTGTAAAAGCAGAAGTAACTAAAATTGATCGCAATGCTAAAAAAGTTGAAACTGATGCTGGAATCTTTGATTTTGATATTTTAGTCGTTTCATTAGGTTTTGAAAGTGAAACATTTGGTATCAAAGGTATGAAAGATTATGCTTTCCAAATTGAAAACGTATTAACTGCACGTAAATTATCTCGTCATATTGAAGACAAGTTTGCTAACTATGCATCTTCAAAACAAAAAGATGATAAAGATTTAGCAATTATTGTTGGTGGTGCTGGATTTACTGGTGTGGAATTCTTAGGTGAATTAACAGATCGTATTCCTGAACTATGTAACAAATATGGTGTGGAACAAAGCAAAGTTAAAATTACTTGCGTTGAAGCTGCACCAAAAATGTTACCAATGTTCTCTGATGAATTAGTTAATCATGCAGTAAGTTATTTAGAAAACAAAGGTGTAGAATTCAAAATTGGTACACCAATCGTTGCTGCTAACGAAAAAGGTTTCGTAGTAAAAGTAAATGATGAAGAACAACAATTAGAAGCAAATACAGCAGTATGGGCTGCTGGTGTGCGTGGTAGCAAATTAATGGAAGAATCATTTGAAGGCGTTAAACGTGGACGTATTGTCACTAAACAAGATTTAACAATTGAAGGATATGATGATATCTTCGTTATTGGTGATTGTTCTGCATTTATTCCTGCAGGTGAAGAACGTCCATTACCAACAACAGCACAAATTGCTATGCAACAAGGTGAACACACTGCTAAAAATGTTAAAAATATTTTAGAAGGTCAACCTACTAGTGAATTTGATTATGTTGATCGTGGTACAGTATGTTCATTAGGCGCTCATGATGGCGTTGGTGTTGTTTATGGTAGAGATATTCAAGGTAAAAAAGCTGCCTTTATGAAGAAAGTCATCGATACGCGTGCAGTATTTAAACTTGGCGGTATTGGTTTAGCATTTAAAAAAGGTAAATTTTAATAAATCAATCCATGACACATGCTTTTAAATGTGTTCTATGAGATGTAACGAGGCCGGGACATAACAATATGTTCCGGCCTAAATAAACATATGGGTATGTTTATTTGGCTTACATAAGCAAATACTATTAGAAAAATATAATGATTGTTTCATTCTTTTTTAAATCTACAGAAAACAAATATTTTAAATATATATGAATAAGTAGACAAGGGGAGAGGTTATTATGCATATTAATATAAATCACCATCAAGATAATGAAACGGATACGCTAATTGTTGGCGTACCTGAGCATTTAAATCAATTAGAGACAGTGGAAATTGCAAATGAAAATATCAATGATAAGCTTAAAACATTAAAACAACATCAAATGATAAGTACAAATATCGGTTCTATTTCTACAACAATGATCAATTTAAATGATCAATTTGTAAAATTAATTACAGTTGGATTAGGTAATGTCAAATCAACCAATCACAGTGATTACTTAAAAGCATTTGGTCATTTATTTCAATATTTAAAGAAAAACAGAATTAGCCATGTTTCATTCTTGTTTGATACATTTCAAGCGCATGAGTTATCGAGAGAAGCAATTGCTGAAATATTAGGACAACAAAGTATTCAGTCGATTTATGAATTTGATAATTATAAAACCGATAAATCTATACCATATCAAATCGATTTAGATATCACTACTTCCGAAGAAGACGACATTGCAACTGCGATTGAACAGGGACAAGCTATTGCATCAGCGATTAATTTGGCTAGAGATTATAGTAATATACCACCTAATATATTGACGCCAAGTTTTTATGCTGAAATGATTCAAAAGCATTTCAATGATACTCAGGTAAGTGTTGATATAAAAGATAGCAGAACACTTCAAGAAGAAGGTTTTGGCTTAATACATGCAGTTGGAAAAGGTTCTAAACATGGTCCTAGAGTTATTACATTGTCATATAACGGTGGTGACGTAAATGAGGCTCCGATTGCATTGGTAGGTAAGGGCATCACATATGATTCTGGTGGTTATTCTATTAAATCAAAATTAGGCATGCAAACTATGAAATATGACATGTGTGGTTCAGCAAATGTAGTAGCCATGATAGAAGCAGCACGCAAACTTGAATTAAAAATTAATATTGTTGGTGTAATTGCTGCTGCTGAAAATATGGTTAATGAAGAAGCAATGAAACCAGATGATGTATATACAGCTTTAAGTGGAGAATCAGTTGAAGTATTAAATACGGATGCGGAAGGGCGTCTAGTATTAGGTGATGCAGTATTTTATGCAAATCAATTTCAACCTAAGTTGATTCTTGATTTTGCAACATTAACTGGAGCTGCAGTAGCGGCATTAGGCGATGATAAAGCTGCTGTGTTTAATAACAATGCTGACGAAGCATTACAATATGTATTAAACTGCGCGCGTAAAATGGATGAATTCGTTTTTGAATTACCAATGACGTCAACAGAGCAACAATTAATTAGAAATAGTGATATTGCGGATCTTGTTAACCATACGAATGGACAAGGAAAAGCATTATTTGCGGCAACATTTATTAATCATTTTGCGGGTGAAACACCACATATGCATTTTGATATTGCTGGACCAGCAACGACAAATAAGCATACACATAAAGGTCCTAAAGGTCCAACAGGATACCTTGTGCCTACTATAGTGGAATGGTTGCGTCATCTAAAATAGTAAGATTTGTAACATTTTAATAAGACGAACATTGGGCAACATGATGTAGTTTATATTCATTGTTGTCCATTTTTTGGCAATTAATGACTATAAAAGACTATTATAAGATAGATTTATAAATGAACTTTAAATTGTTCTTGTATGAGAAAATCAATAGTTAATAATGTGTTTGACAAGTACGAACGTTATTGATATTATAAATCACATAATGCTTTAGTTCGATAACGTGATAAAGGAGTTATGCTTTGTGATAAATGCAGTAGTAATCGCAGTTGTACTGATGATTGTATTATGTTTATGTAGATTGAATGTAGTCATTAGTTTGTTCGTCAGTGCACTTGTAGGAGGATTAATAGCGGGTATGAGTGTTTCTGAAATTGTATCCGTATTTGGTAAAAATATCGTAGATGGTGCAGAGGTTGCACTTAGTTATGCATTGCTAGGAGGATTTGCAGCACTGATTTCTTATAGTGGCATTACTGATTATTTAGTAAATAAAATCATAGACGGTATACATGCAGAAAATAGTAAAATGTCACGTATTAAAGTGAAAGTAATCATTATTATTGCTTTGTTGATCATGAGTATCATGAGTCAGAATTTAATTCCTGTACATATTGCATTTATTCCAATTGTCATACCTCCATTAATTAGTTTGTTTAATGAATTGAACGTAGATAGACGTCAAATTGCAATCATCATTGGTTTTGGTTTATGTTGGCCATATGTTTTATTACCTTTTGGTTTTGGTCAAATTTTCCACCAAATTATTCAAAATGGATTTACAAAAGCACATCATCCAATTGAAATGGGAATGATTTGGAAAGCGATGCTTATACCATCTTTAGGTTATATTGTTGGGTTGATTTTAGGTATTTATTATTATAGAAAGCCAAGAAAATATACACAACATGAAGAAATTAAAAATAATGAGGCAATTGTCATCAAACCATATGTATTGATTGTAACTGTGATTTCCATTTTAGCTACTTTTTTCGTACAACTTGTTACAGATTCAATGATATTTGGAGCACTCGCAGGTGTACTTGTATTCTTTATTTCAAGAGCTTATAAATGGACAGAATTAGATAAACAGTTTGTTGATGGCATCAAAATCATGTCATTTATTGGCGTAGTTATACTATCTGCGAATGGCTTTGCAGGTGTAATGAACGAAACAGGAGACATCAGTAAATTAGTAGAAAGTCTAAGTGGCATTATTGGAGAAAATAAATTATTGAGTATTATTGTGATGTATATAATTGGGTTAGTGGTTACATTAGGTATTGGATCTTCATTTGCGACCATCCCTATCATTGCCACGCTATTTGTGCCACTAGGAGAATCATTAGGTTTGAGTACGATGGCGCTGATTGCATTAATAGGTACGGCTAGTGCTTTAGGTGACTCAGGTTCACCAGCTAGTGATTCGACGCTCGGACCGACTGCAGGCTTAGATGTTGATGGACAGCACGATCATATTAGAGATACATGTATACCCAATTTTGTATTTTATAATATACCATTAATTATTTTTGGAACTATTGCAGCTATGATATTATAGTTTTAATTCTATGCGAATGAGGTGTTCAGAATGGGTAATATGCTCGATGCGTTAGATATTAAAGTAGAAAAACAAGAACGTGGATTAATGGTAATGTCGATGCCTGTGACAGATAAGGTGAAACAACCGTTTGGCTATTTACATGGTGGCGCAAGTCTTGCTTTAGGAGAAACTGCTTGTTCCATGGGTGCAGCTGATTTAATTGATACTGAAAAGTATGTGCCGCTTGGATTGGAAATGAATGGTAACCATATCGGTTCTACAACAGAAGGAACGATATATGCGACAGCTACAATTATTCATGAAGGTAAAACAACACAAGTTTGGCATATTGATATAAAAGATGATACCGATAGATTAATTTGTGTTATGCGTGGAACGATTGCAATTAAGCCGCTTAAACGTTAAATAATACTCTAAAAGAATGATTGAAAAAGAAGCATAATCAAATTTATTTTTGTGTCAAACCATAATGTGCATAACAAACATACTAAGATAAGCTATGAAGAAATCTATGGGGATAGATTTCTTCATAGCTATTTTTTATTTTTAAGGTTTAAAGTAAATCACGATATATTTAGTAGAAAACGTTTATGAACCAAATAATTAAGATGTGGCTTTATGCTGTATAATATTTTCATAGACTTCTGAAATACGTAAAGCAGCTTCTCGTCCACCCATAATATTTCTAGCAAAAGGGCCCAATTCCAAATCAGCTAAACCACCACTAACATAAAGGTTTGGTAACCATTCTAAATTGGGTGTAATAGATGGCAAACCACAGTGAGCAATGGGTGCTTGGTAATCATTGACAAGTTGTTTAATCAAAGGTTGCTGCATAATGCTTTCTTTAAAACCAGTAGCAAGCAGTATATGATCATAGTACATACAATATTGTTCCGTATGTATATAGTGTTTAGTGATATTTGTGACTTCATTTTTGTGAATGGTTAAACGTCCTTGTGCTATATATTTTTTTAACCTTAGTTCAAGTTCTTTTGGCATAGAGCCTTTGTGTCTTTCTGCTTTAATCAAATTATAACGTGCTGTTGAAGATGTCAGCTGACTAAAGTGTTTCATATTTTTGGGGCCTAACCAGCCTGGATCAGCATCAAAATCATGTATAGAGATATCTTTCTTCATCCATAAATGAATATGTTTAGCACTATTTGCCTTTAATAATTTTAACGTAAGGTGAGCAGCAGAAATGCCACTACCTATGACATGAGATGCATTATGATTAAACTGAGGATTGTCTTGAAATATATGTGAAACATCAGGTTGATTTTGGCATAATTCAGGTATATAGGGGTCATGGTTACAACCAAATGCAATGACGACATGTGTAGATGATAGCCATTGATTATGACACAGTATGTGCCACTGCGATTGATCATGCTTGATTTGAGAAACAGTACCTCGTATATGACAATTATTTAAATTATAACGATGTATTAAGTCATGTGTGTGTTCCATAAAGATATCGCGATTTGGTCGCTTATAAGGACCATATGAATCATGTGTATAATGCATTTTCTTACCGTATTGTTTTAAATGAAAAGGGTTGGGGTGTACATGATGTACACATGGTGAACGCAGATACGGCATATTAATACGCTTAGTATAATGATCAAATTGTTCACATAAATGGCTATGTGGATCAATAATGGTTAATTTTGAAGCATCTAGGCCAAGTGACCTTAATTTAATTGCAATTGTTACGGCTTGGATACCACCACCGATAATTGTCCATGATGACAAAGAAAACACTCCTTTATAAATCGTAATTATTACGATTTAATATAACATGGAATTTCAATGATGACAACAGTATACAGTGACATCACGCGCAACGATTTGAATTAATCACACATTATATGAATTTACTTAAGGTGGCGTGACCTGTTTGATGAACAATGTCTACTACCATTTTTGTACATAAAATGATTCATGTATATAGTTGATTCAGGTGAAATAATTTATTAGAGGGTATGAAATTGTTGAATATTTACATGTGTTTAATTCTGTTTTTAGCGTATCTATATCTAATGGTAAGATGGAGATTGTAACATATAAGTTCCATTCAACATTCTAATCGAGTATGCACGGACAAAGGTATAGTATTTTAAATATAAAGAAGCCTAATCCGTACTAAGGATTAGGCTTCTTATATTGAGAATAGGTATATTTAAGCGTTAGAAAAACGCGGTATTATAATTTAGTATCTTTTAAATCTTCTTTGATTTCATCCCTTTTCGTTCTTTTTGAAGCGGGTGTATTTAAATTATATGCAGATTTAATAATAAGGTGACTGGCTAATGGTCCAGTGATTAAAATAAATAAAATACCTACGATTAATTGCATATTAACGTATCCCTCACGTCCAATAAAGAACAAGAATACACCACTGATCAATAACATGGCACCTAATGTTGCTGCCTTTCCAGCTGCATGTGCTCTAGCATAAACATCATCCAGACGTAAGATACCAATGGCAGCAAGGGCACTGATGAGGGAACCTAATATAACTAATATCAGTGCGATGCTAATGACGATCGTTGTTATCATGCTCAATCACCTTACCTTTATCCATATACTTAGCAAATACTGCTGTACCAAGGAATGCAAGTATACCTATTAATAGTATGGCAACCATCATATATTTAGTACCTAAGAAAATACTAAATAAAGCGACAATAGCCATTAATTGAATTCCCATCGCATCGAGTGCAACAACCCTATCAGCTAGAGAAGGGCCGATAATTACACGAACTAACATGCCTAGCATTGACAACGCAACGATAACTAAAGCAATTACTAATATGATATTATAGTTCATTCATTTTCTCCTACCTCTCTGACCACTTTTTCAAGGGAAGACTTGATGCTTTCAACTTCTTCTTCTTTGGTACTAAAATCGATACTATGAATATAAATTTTTGTTCTATCATCACTAATTCCTAACACAATCGTACCAGGTGTTAGTGTAATTAAATTAGACAGTAATGCGATTTGCCAATCTTTTTTTAAATCTGTGTTGTAAGTAAAGAATGCAGGTTCATTGTTAATATGAGGTTTAATTACAATACGTATAACATCAACATTGGCCTTCACGAGTTCTATTAAAAAAACTAGGAATAGTTTAATAATTTTATATACTGTAATGATATAAAATCTACCTGGTAATACACCACGCATGATATAAACTAAAATTAATGCGAATAAATAGCCTAAAATGAAGTTATTAAAATTATAACTACCTGTAACAAATAACCAAAATACAGATAAAATTAAATTCACTAGTATTTGAATAGCCATCTTATTTTCCCCCCAATACGCTGTCTGTGTATACACTTGGATTATAAAAAGTCTCTGCTGCATCTTTAATAATTGGTTGTAACCAATCTGCAGAAAGTCCAAATATTACAGAAAGAACGACAGCAACGATGGATACCGTAAGAATCCCTTTATATTGCAATTTAGGATTTACTTGATAACCTTCTGATTTTCCAAAGAATCCATGTAAAAAGATTCGAATCACAGAATAAAGTACTACAAGACTTGAAAGTAATACCACAAGCCCACTTAAATAAAAGCCTTTTTCAAAAGTAGCTTGAACAATATAGTACTTACCATAAAATCCACTAAGTGGGGGGATACCCGCTAGACTAAGCGCTGCTATAAAGAAAGTCCAACCGAGTACTGGGTAGTCCTTAATTAGACCGCCGTATTTACGTAAATCATGTGTTTTCGTAATTTTATACATAACACCAATAAGGAAAAATAAGGCTGCTTTGATTAACATATCATGCAATGTATAGTAAATCGCACCCATCATACCCGTTTGGTTCATCATTGCTACACCGACAAGAATGACACCTACAGCAATCATGATATTATATAGAATGATTTTTTTGGTATCGAAGTAACTTACAGCACCAACACAACCAAATATGATTGTAAGTAGGGCGAGAAACAGAATGGTATAGAATGAAAAATTAGATGTATCTCTAAAGAATAGACTAGCAGTTCTAGCTATAGCATATATACCTACTTTAGTTAATAAGGCACCGAAGAACGCAATAATTGCAATTGGCGGTGCATAATAAGCACCTGGTAACCAAATGTACATTGGAAAAGCGCCGGCTTTTGTAGCAAATACAAAAATGAATAAAATAAATATAATCGTTACAATACCACTGTCTTGTGATGGTAATTGACTTAATTTTTCACTGATATCAGCAAGGTTCAATGTACCTACTACCGAATAAAGCATCGCTACGGCAATAACAAAGAATGCCGAAGAAGTCACATTTACTAGCACATATTTAATCGTTTCACTCAATTGAACTTTTGTGCCACCAATAACCAACAAGATATAGGATGCCATCAAGAATACTTCGAAGAATACGAATAAGTTAAAGATATCACCAGTAATAAATGATCCTATAACACCAGTCAACATAAACATAACGGCGAAATAATAATAATACGTTTCGCGTTCAATACCTACAGACTGATAGGAATATAAGATGATGAGCATTGTGACGATGAGACTTGTGATGACAAGTAATGCACTAAATATATCAAGTACAAAGACAATACTATAAGGTGCATCCCACGAACCAAGCTCTAAAGTAATAGGACCATCTTTTAAAACATTATTTAAATTAATAAAAGCAAAAATTAAAGTTAATGCAGTACCTGCTAAGGCAACATAGCGTTTGATTTTAGGCCGCTTACCAATGAAAATGAGTGCGATAATTGTGATCATTGGTATGACGAGTAATGAAATGATTAAGTTACTCTCTATCATCTTCTAGCACTCCTTTCATGCTTTCTACGTTGTCAGTGCCTAATTCTTTATAACTTCTAAAAGCAAGTACTAAGAAAAACGCTGTGACTGAAAATGAAATAACAATAGCAGTTAAAATGAGTGCCTGTGGTATAGGATCAACGTAAGATGTGATGCCTTTTTCATAAATAGGCACTTCACCTTTTTTCAAACCACCCATTGTAATTAAAAATAAGTTTGCTGTATGTGTTTGCAATGTAGTACCAATAATAATGCGTATCAAACTTTTAGAAAGAATGAGATAGACACTCATTGCAGTGAGGATACCACATACGAAAATCATCAAAATTTCCATTACTCATTCTCTCCAATCGATAAGATTATAGTCATTACTGTACCTACAACTGCACACATAACACCTAAATCAAAGAATGTAGCCGTGTGCATCTCCATTGGCGGTAAAATACCTAATGGAATTTCAAACGGTGTATGTGTAAAGAAGTTTTTATTATAAAACCAACTTGCCATTGGTGTTGCTAAACAAAATAATAACCCGATGCCGATTAATTTTTTGAAATCCCAAGGGAAAATCTTACGCATCGTTTTAATATCAAAGGCTACCGTAATAATAACAAGGGCACTTGATAATAATAAACCGCCAACGAAACCACCACCTGGCGTGTAATGCCCAGCTAAGAATAATGATAAACCGAACATCACAATGAGGAAGAAGATAACAACTGCTGAATATTGAAAAATCAAATTATTCTTCTGTCTGTTCAACATTTTTACCTCCTTCATCCGTTTTATTATTTTTCGTTCGTAATTTAATCATGGTATAGACACCTAAACCAGCTATACCTAATACAGAAGATTCGAATAATGTATCGGTACCACGGAAGTCAACAAGAATCACATTGACCATGTTTGTACCATGCGCTAAATCATAGACATGTGTTTTGTAAAATTCTGCGATAGAACCGAAATGTCTGTTACCATAAGCGATTAATCCAAGTATAGTAACGACTATACCAGCGCCAACAGCAATCACCATATTAACTAATTTAAATGAACGTGTTTCTTTATGTCTATTTAAATTAGGTAAGTGATAGAAACACAATAAGAATAATGCAGTAGAAATAGATTCAACTACAAATTGTGTAAGTGCTAAATCAGGAGCGCCAAAGAAAATAAAGAATATGGCTACGGAATAACCAACCGCACTGGCCATAATGATACTGAATAGTCTAGATTTAGCGAATATAATCATTGAAGCTGCTGTAATAATAAGCACTACAATAATTAATTCGAAAGGACGTATTGCGCTTACATCTTTAAAATCGATATTGAATGGCGTAACCAATAATGTAACCAACGCAATCACAATTAAAGATGCAAAGATAATGACTAAATTATTACGTGTAAATCCAGTAACATACGTATCAGTAAATTTACTGGAATATTTAGGTGTTAAATCTCCGAATTTGTTGTACCAGTAATTAATTGTCAATTTCGTTGGTTGTTTGTGTAATAAATAAACCCAATATCCGAACGTAACAATGAGTACAATACCGACTATATAAATACCCAATGTGGAGAAGAAAGCAGGTGTAAAGCCATGGAACAAATGAAACTCTGCTGTCGTATTAGTTGTTTGTCCAATTGCATTAACCGCGGGTTCTATAATTGAACCTGTAAGTATAGAAGGGAATAACCCAAATACAATGACTAAAATAGCTAAAATTGACGGAGAAATGAGCATTAATGGTGAAACTTCATGTGCTTTTTTAGGTAATTTATCTGCTTTGTAACTACCTAAGAAAATTTGCCCAATAAATCTCACAGAATAAACAAATGTAAATATACTACCAATAATAGCGATAATTGGAATTAAGATCCCTAGTGTATTTAAACTGAATAAGTTAGCATTTGTAACCTCTATCATGCTTCCTAAAAACGACTCTTTAGATAAAAATCCATTAAATGGTGGTATGCCAGCCATACTTAATGAAGTAATGATCGTGATTGTAAATGAAATAGGCATAATCGTTAGCAATCCGCCAAGTTTTTTGACATCACGTGTGCCAGTC
Organism: Staphylococcus sp. GSSP0090; assembly: GCF_013391405.1. Classification (GTDB taxonomy): domain Bacteria; phylum Bacillota; class Bacilli; order Staphylococcales; family Staphylococcaceae; genus Staphylococcus. The sequence continues at coordinate 3,120 of NZ_JACBFD010000038.1, read as the reverse complement.
GAATGATCAATAGCACCAGTAATCATAAATAATGCACCTTTAAAGGTAGCATGGTTTATCAAATGAAAGATGGCTGCAGTAAATGCTGCGATGTAAATTTGGCTTTCGGCACCTTCAAAATGATAGCTTACTGCACCTATACCAAGCATTGACATAATCATACCTAGTTGAGATACAGTGGAAAATGCGAGTATCCCTTTTAAATCTTGTTGTTTTGTTGCATTTAAGGATGCCCAAAACAGTGTGACAAGACCGACAGCAGTCACTGTCCAAATCCAACCCTGAGACACAGCGAATATCGGTGTCATGCGTGCTACTAAGTACAGACCAGCTTTAACCATGGTTGCTGAGTGAAGATAAGCACTAACAGGCGTTGGTGCTTCCATCGCATCTGGTAACCAAACATAGAATGGAAACTGTGCAGATTTAGTCATCGCACCAATTAATACGAGAATCATCGAGAAAACAAAGAACGGACTTGTTTGGATTTCTGAGGCATTACTTATCAATTCTTGAATACTTGTAGTTCCTCCGGCTATGGAAAGTAAGATAATACCGCCCAATAGTGATAGACCTCCGAATACAGTAACGAGCATTGATTTTTGTGCTCCGTAAATTGAGGCTTGTTTATCACGCCAAAATGAAATCAGAAGGAAACTTGAAAATGATGTTAACTCCCAAAATAAATATAAGATAATTAAATTATCTGATAACACAACACCTAACATTGCACCCATAAAAAGCAATAAGTAACAATAAAAATGTCCTAATTGCTCTTGTCGACTTAAATAACTTATAGAATACAGTACAATTAAAGAGCCAATCCCAGTGATTAGTAAACTGAATAATAGACCCAGACCATCTACATATAAATTAAAATTCATACCAAAGTGTGGCATCCATTTTACTTTTTCAATAATGGTATTGCCTGACATCGTTGTTGAAATATATGATAAAAAATATATAAATAAGACGATGGGGATAGGTAACACAAACCATCCTAAATGTATTCGTTTATATAACCGATATACAAATGGAATAATGAGTGCAAATATTAACGGTAAGAGCACCGCTATATGTAACAAACTCATTATATTATCCTCCTTTTAAAATTTATTATAGATTCATTATACATGAATTGCAGAGCTATGAAAAACGTGTGTAAGCCTTGAAGTACTTGAAATATATGTATTCTTAAATAAGAAGAAACACGGTATTTTTATTCAAAATTTTGTTTATATTGACGTGAATAATCTGCTTTGAGACGTTGTAGGTTCTCGAGCGACATTATTGCGTGCAATGTATCTTCGGATTTTAATTTTTCTTCTAAATGTGTAATGGCTTGTTGTAAAGAATCTTTATATGGTAATGGTTCCACATTAAAAGGTCTTAAATGTGATTTTTTAGTGTAACGCTTTTCATATTGACTCAATGCTTTTCTTTCATGAAAGAACACATTTTCTGTTTCTGTTGGATTATGTAAGTCGCCTTGTTTAGGGTGTTTAATGACTTGTTCAACTTGTACGAGTACTTGATTTTCATCTTCTTCCTTAATAGTAACGCCATAACTGCCAGTTTTATGTGAAAAACGATATAACATGATTCATTCCATCCCTTCTTTTATGTTAGAATACATATATCATCTTAACATGAAATGGAGAATAAAAATGACGAACTATCCTCAGTTAAATACAGAAATTAATGGAAATGAAATTAAAATGATTATGCATACAAACAAAGGTGATATGACTTTTAAACTATTGCCTGATGTAGCACCAAAGACCGTGGAAAATTTTGTGACACATGCGAAAAATGGTTATTATAATGGTATTACTTTCCACCGTGTCATTAATGATTTTATGGTGCAAGGTGGCGATCCAACCGCTACTGGCATGGGTGGAGAAAGCATTTATGGTGAACCTTTTGAAGATGAATTTTCAAAAGAAGCCTTCAATATTTATGGTGCGCTATCTATGGCAAATGCTGGTCCACATACGAATGGTTCACAGTTCTTTATTGTACAAATGAATGAAGTGCCTGAATCAATGCTCAGTCAATTAGCTGACGGTGGTTGGCCAGAGCCAATCGTTAAAGCATATGCTGAAACGGGTGGTACACCTTGGTTAGACCAAAAGCATACAGTATTTGGTCAACTCATAGAAGGTAAGGATACTTTAGAAGATATAGCAAACACTAAAGTGGGCCCACAAGATAAACCACTACATGATATTACAATCGATTCAATTGATATTGTTGAATAATACAAATAACTTCGCGATTTCGATTTGCTAATTTAAAGTCTAAGCGAGCTCTACATAGAATGTGGGTTTGCCTAGACTTTTATTTTTTATGGTCATTTTTAAAATTGGGTCTACATTTAAATGATAAATAAGATTGTCAGTGAGATATCGTCATTTAAGATGTTGGTGTGATAGAGGCGTGTTTAACTCTTTACTATCAGTAGCAATTAAGCACTGTATTAGGTTTACATTTAAAGGAATGTGAAATTTTTCTACTATAATATTAGTGCCTTTCATTAATGTATGCTATTATAGAAGTGTTAAGTAAAACGAAATAAGGGGTTATCACGTTGAATAATCACTATAAAGTAGGTCAACATGTCAAAGTTCGTGTGACTGGTATTCAACCGTATGGCGCTTTTGTAGAAACCCCTGACAATGCTGAAGGTTTAATTCATATTTCTGAAATTATGGATGATTACGTCCATAATTTGAAAAAGTTTTTATCAGAAGGTCAAATTGTAAGAGCGAAAGTGATTTCAATTGATGATGAGGGTAAACTGAATCTTTCTTTAAAAGATAATGACTATTTTAAAAATTATGAACGTAAGAAGGAAAAACAATCAGTATTAGATGAAATTAAAGAGACCGAAAGATATGGGTTTCAAACAATTAAAGAACGCTTGCCGGTTTGGATAAAACAGTCCAAAAACGCGATTAAAGATGAGTAATTTATCTTTTAAAAAGCTACCACTTCATAATAAGAAATGGTGGCTTTTTTGTTTGGCTCTCTGTCAATAACGGTTGGTCTATAAAAAATAAATATATATCGATACATCAAGCAACTCGATTTTGTTGCTTGATGTATTTTTTATGTTCT
>NZ_JACBFD010000037.1 GCF_013391405.1 Staphylococcus sp. GSSP0090 | reverse complement strand
GATTATTTTGGTTGGCTGTCCAACATATATTCTAGCACGTAGAGATGCATTTTTTGTGACAACGGTATAACCTTTTCTGAACCATACGCATAGCGTATGGTTTTCTTTCTATAAAAATAACCCCGTAGGTATATGCCTACGGGGTTTTCAGATACAATATCTATTATTGTTCTTCTTTAACATATGGTAATAATGCCATATGACGAGAACGTTTAATAGCTAATGTCAACATACGTTGATATTTAGCTGAAGTACCTGTTACACGACGTGGTAAAATTTTACCGCGTTCTGAGATAAAACGTTTTAATAATTCTGTATCTTTATAGTCGATGTGTGTAATACCGTTTGCTGTGAAATAACAAACTTTTTTACGACGACGTCCGCCTCTTCTTGGTCCACCTGCCATGGTAACTGCCTCCTTTTAAGAAATTTTCATTTTTATATGTTCTATATAATTAGAATGGTAAGTCATCATCACTAATATCAATAGGTCCGTTTGCATTTGCAAATGGGTTGTCTGATTGATTATTGTTTGATGCATTATTGTTGTTATTACTTTGATAAGATGACGTATTTTGTCCTGATTGTTGTCCGCCAAAGTTTTGGAAATTATTATTTCCTTCTTGAGCATGACGTTGGTTTTGATTTTTAGGTTCAAGGAATTGAACACTATCACAAACCACTTCAGTTACAAAGATACGACGACCTTCTTGGTTTTCATAGCTACGTGATTGAATGCGACCGTCAACGCCAGCTAAACTACCTTTAAATAAGTAGTTGTTAACATTTTCTGCTTGTTTTCTAAAAACGACACAGTTAATGAAATCCGCTTCGCGTTCCCCTTGCGCATTTGTAAACGTACGATTTACTGCTAGAGTAAAAGTCGCAACACTCACGCCTGAGGGTGTTGTTCTATATTCTGGATCTTTAGTTAATCGACCGACTAAAACAACTCTATTTATCATTCAAGCGACCCCCATCTATTATTTTCTAGTTTTATCTTCGTCTTCACGAATTACGATATAACGGATTACATCGTCAGAAATTTTAGCTAAACGTTGGAATTCGTCAGTAGCTTCATTATCAGCTGTTTGGATACGTACGATATTGTAGTAACCTTCACTGAAATCATTAATTTCATAAGCTAAACGGCGTTTGCCCCAGTCTTTAGCTTCTAAAACTTCTGAACCGTGAGAAGCTAAAATTCCGTTGAAACGTTCAACGACTGCTTTTTTAGCATCTTCTTCGATATTCGGACGAACGATGTACATAACTTCATATGTTCTCATTGTATAATTGCACCTCCTTGTGGTCTATGCGGCTCATCATCCATTGTGATAAGCAAGGAATAATTTTCATTACTCACAATCAAGAATTATAGCACATGCCTTTACATTTTACAATGGGTTTAACACTTTATAGCACGTTAAATTTCATCGTTGTTTCATATGAAACATTATGCTATTCAGTCATTCAGGATATCTCTCTACGCATTCGAATTAAATAAATACACCCACTTTTCCGTTTATCTTTTTCATTTATATCATTATTCAAATACAAACTAATATTAATAAAATTTAAATATCTTTATAGGTAAGGTTGAAAAGTATATTTAATTCTAATAGCATGTCATCTATATTATGTTTTGATGTCTTATTTACTATTTTCACAGTGAATTCCACTAAACTACATAGATAAAGGGGTTTCTTATGTTTTCAAAATTTAAAAAAGGCTTAGTTGCAGGCAGTGTATTGTGTGCTTCAACGCTTATGATCAATACAACTTATGCGTCCAATGCACCTTCAAATCAAAAAGGGACTATGGGCTATGGTTATCAACAATATTTAGAAAAACATCCAGATCAAGCGTCTCAGCAAAAACAAGAAAGTGGTTTTAAATCCGCGCAACCTGAGGCAGGGACGACACAAACTGGTGAACGTGTGCTAGATATTTCTGAATGGCAAGGTGAGTTAACAGAAGACGAAGTCAAAGACTTGAAAAAGAATTATGATTTCATCATCATCAGAGCGCAATACGGCTCAGAAAAAGTAGATGCTGCATTAGAACACAATTCTGCCTTATTAGATCAAAACGGTTTAGACTTCGGTGTATATTCTTATAGTATGTATGAAAATCCAGATGACGCAAGATATGAGGCACAAACACTATATCAACGTGCACCAAAGGCAAGTTTTTATATCAATGACTTTGAACAAGACACCGTCACTTCTGGTACACCTGAGGAAAGTACAGATGCTTGGTACAATGAAATGAAAGGGCTAGCTGGTGATAAGAAAGTATTATTCTATTCTTATGAAAATTTCATGTTAGAGAATGCTTCAAATTCAGTAGGTAAATATGATGGTTACTGGATGGCAAATTATAACCCTGACCCACCAACACGTGAACACGTACTTTGGCAATATACTGATAGTTACGCATCTCCTGAATTAAATCAAAATGTGGATGCTAATTATCTTGGGCCTGATGTTGACACATCTTGGTTCACTTCATAGGATTATTTGTGTGCTTTGTAATAGCATGATTAAAAATGAGCGCTGATGACCATGAATGTCTCTTGGTTCACACACAAAATGGATATGCATGTGCTCAGTCTCAACATAAATATAAGGTATAGCAAAAGCCCTCATTACGTTCTGTAATGAGGGCTTTTAATATGAATTTTATACATTAAATCTAAAGTGTACGATGTCTCCATCTTTCATAATATATTCTTTACCTTCTAGGCGTTGTTTTCCTGCTTCTTTAGCACCATTTTCTCCATCGAATGCCACGTAATCGTCGTAGCTCGTTACTTCGGCACGAATAAAGCCGCGTTCAAAGTCTGTATGAATAATACCGGCACATTGTGGCGCAGTCATACCTTTAATAAACGTCCAAGCGCGCACTTCTTGCACACCGGCTGTAAAGTATGTTGCCAAGCCTAACAAGTCATAAGTTGTACGAATTAAACGATCTAGACCTGGTTCTTCAATACCTAAGTCTTCTAAAAACATTTCGCGATCTTCATCTTCTAAAACAGCAATTTCTTCTTCAATTTTTGCACTAATAACAATCACTTCTGAATCTTCTTTTGCTGCATATTCACGAATAAGTTTCACTTTTTCATTATCGTCATCGCCAATTTCATCTTCACCTACGTTGGCAATATAAAGCATTTTTTTTGATGTTAATAACTGTGCTTGATCAATAAATTTTTGATCTTCTTCTGTAAATTCCAGACTTCTTACTGGATTACCTTCTTCTAAAGCTTCTTTAATTCTTGATAAAATGCGTGTTTCATTAACGGCATCTTTATCTTTTTGGCGTGCCATTTTTTCTACTTTTGGCAAGCGTTTGTCAACAGATTCTAAATCTGCTAATACCAATTCCATATTGATAACTTCAATATCATCAATTGGATCTACACGACCTGATACATGGGTCACATTGTCATCGTCAAATGCACGAACGACTTGGCAAATCGCATCTACTTCACGAATATGAGATAAGAATTTGTTACCTAGACCTTCACCTTTTGAAGCACCTTTAACAATACCTGCTATATCAGTAAATTCAAATGTAGTAGGAATGGTCTTTTTAGGTTGTACCATCTTCGTTAAAACATCTAATCTGCTATCTGGTACTTCCACAATACCTACATTCGGATCTATCGTAGCGAACGGATAGTTTGCTGCTAAAGCACCTGCTTTTGTAATTGCATTGAAAAGTGTCGATTTACCTACGTTGGGTAATCCAACAATACCTGCTGTTAAAGCCATTATTCATTCTCCTTATGATCAGTATCTTGTTGGGATACTATTATTTTTTTTAATTTTTTATTAAATGTTTGTCTTGGAATCATGATACTTCTTTGACAATTTTCACATTTTATTCGGATGTCAGCACCTACACGAATGATTTTAAAACGATTCGTACCACATGCATGTTGTTTTTTCATTTCTACAATATCATTTAAACCGTAATTGGATGTCATTCTGTAACACCTCCGACCGTCTTAATCATTATTTTTGTTGGTTCGCATCATACTGTACCATCGTTGGCTGTGGTGTTTTAATATCTTTGAGTTTAAATAATTTTAAGATTTCTTTTCTTAAAATACGTGCCCCTGACGCGCCTTCGCCCGGGATTGTCTCTGCAGATACACTCAATACGATTTCATTATTTGTTATCGAATTGACACCGACTACTTCTGGTTTAGAGATAAATAAGTAATATTTAGAATTAATAGATTCAAAATAAGTCGTTAGTACTTCTTCTACACGATCGATGTCTTCTGTAATCGATACTGGGATTTCAACAATTGACTCACCATTGATAACTGAGTAGTTGGTGATTTCACCAACGCTACCATTAGGTAATGTTGTTAACTCACCTGTAATGGTATTAATACGCATTGATCTTAAGCCTATTGATTTCACTGTACCTTCTGCCACGGGAGAACCACTATTACTGATTTTAACATAATCTCCAACATCAAATTGATTTTCAAAAATAATGAAGAAACCTGTAATAATATCTTTAACAACAGTTTGAGCACCAAAACCTACTGCAAGACCTACTACTCCTGCGCTGGCAATAATACCACCAACGCTTATACCAAATTTACTTAATATAGTTGTCAACACTATAAACCATACCACATAAGATACAACGTTTTGAACTAATGATATCAAAGTTTTTGAACGTTTTTTATTCCCACTTTTACCTTTGTTTTGAATTTTAAAGAATTGCGCAATCGCTTTATTCACAAAACGTAAAATAATCCATGCTGCAACAACGTAAACAATAATCATAATCAAATTAGATAATAAAGCTTGATACGTTTCTGGTTTTGTTAAAGGTTCTATAATTGAATATAAGATACTTTTAATTTGACCCAACCATATGCCCTCCTAATATAAGTCTCTTTATCACTGTATTATACTTATTTTTGCAATGAAACAAATCCAACTTCCGCTTTAGTTTATAAAACTGAAAAGCTGGAACAATGTTTAATTATTGTATAAAGTCTAACCTTTTCTAGTTTATTAAAAATATAGGCTTTAGCAAAGTAATTTAGCCATGCTAAATGCATTTTTTCATATTTATACTTAAAAAAAGACAAAAATCAAAACCACCCGTGTGAACGGGTGGTTTGTTCTGCGGCTGTAAGCCTTCCTTACTGGCCAGCCCTGTAAGGGCACTGACAAGTCAGCCAAC
>NZ_JACBFD010000036.1 GCF_013391405.1 Staphylococcus sp. GSSP0090 | reverse complement strand
ATCGTTGAGTGGCTATCGCAATGTTTCAAATAAAAACGCATCAATATTAGCTGATTACTTTAATGTTTCTGAAAATGAATTTATTCAATAATATTAAGGGAAGTTAATTAATTTGTATATTCAAGTGGGAAACGGCAAACCGTTTCCCACTTTTTTATTTTCAATTTTTAAATATAATCGTTATGATATAGTCTATACCCTCAACACTGTTGGTAACAGATGGTGTAACACTCACCAATTCCCAGTGTTGCTTATCATTGACGTATTGTAAAAATGCGTTCACCCGTTTATCAAAATCACTAAAACTTTCTTCGTATTGCATATGCAATGTTTTTATTTCCATTTCATTCACTCCTCTATTGTGTTTATTATAAGTGCTTCATTTTTCTAAAACAAACCAAACAAAATGTGATCAGTTTCATTTAATAAAATTCATGTAACTATACTTTTTTAATTTTTATTTAATTCCGTTTCAAGCCACTCAACGATTTCGTTAAATATAATACGGTTATACGATTTTTCATTAAATATTTCATGTTGTAAGCCATCATAGATGTGTAAAGACTTATGTACTGATCCTATTTCTTGATAAAATTGTATAGAATCTTGATAACTTACTAAACCATCTTCTTTTCCATGTAAAATCAATACATTATCCGTGAAATTTTGAGCATGTGTTTTCAGGTAACCAATACCGTCCATTAATGAAAAAATGAGACCCATTGAAATTTGTTTCGCATTTAAGTCATCAAGTGCATATTTTTCCATTACTTCTTTTTCTGTACATACACCTTCACCTAAACTATTTTCAATATATGTATCCGGTGACATACTTTTATCAGGTTCACCAAAAAGTTGATGATTATAGCGTGTTAATGCGCCAGACGTAATCACGCCATCCACTTTATTTGGATATTGCGTTCCATATAAGGCAACGGTATATCCACCCATACTATGACCAATAAGATATAATTTGCCACCTATATGGGTCTTAACATCGTTTATAACCGCTTCTAAATCTTCAACAATCTCATCACTATTACTATAAAAAGTTTGTTTACCTTCTGAACGTCCATGTCCTCTTTGATCATATCTTACAACATTAAAGCCATTGTCGTTTAAATAGCCTGTGATCTCATCATAGCGATCTAAATGCTCTGCAACCCCATGTACGATGATGATAGTTGCTTTCGCTTCTTGAACATCATTCACTTTCGTATAGAGTTTCGTATAATCTTTCGACTTAACGTATTTAATATAATTCATATGAACCACCTCGTTTTATTAAAATCATTTACACGTTACTTATTACCCTTTATTAAAATAAATGATTCATACGTTCCACACCTATCATTTTGATTTATATCTAACCTATTTGGGTGGTATACTTACTTTATAAAATATATTTAAAAGGATACGCCATGTATAAATCAATCAATTTGATAAGTTCATTGTTCAACGCGCTAGATATTAATGCTTTAAATGATTTAACATACGAAGCCTATAATTCGGAATATGAAAGCTATTGTTTTCAAGTTAATCATTGTAGCTATCGACATAGATTAGCTAAAAAAACACCAACAAAAGCTGGTTACTTTGTTGTGTTTTGGACTAAAGACCACGAAAACAAAAACAGACCTTTTACCTATCAAGAAACTAAAGATATCTTAATCATTACAGTACTAGATCATTTGCACAAAGGCCTCTTTATTATGCCTAAATCCGAGTTACACGCACAACGCCTACTAAATTCCGAAAATAATAAAGGTAAAATGGCAATGCGTGTCTATCCACCTTGGGAAGATAATCTTAATCGTTCTGCTAAACAAGCTCAAAAATGGCAAACTCAATATTTCATTGATTTATCGAATACGACTGACTTTGATTTACTTAAAAAGTTATTGTGTATTGAAGATTAATCTCGCTTGCACTTTAAATCCCTTTTTTTATCATAGTTCTCCCAACTTTTTCATATGGGTTAATGATATGATTAAATAGGAGCGTGATATAGATGTCAAAATATATATTGTCTTATAATTTAAATTCCATTTCATACGGTTACGAAAAATTGCCGTCACAATTAAATAATTTAGGAAAAGCTTTATTCATATATAGAGGTTTATGGCTTTTAAAGAGTGATTTAGACAAAACAACAATTTGTGAAAACATCAAAACTTACTTTACTTCTACCGATGATTTTCTAATATTTGAAATCGAACAAAGTCCATTAGGGACATTGAGTGAACAAAAATATAACGAAATTCTACAATTACTGGATGAATAAAAAAAGATTCCAAATTAATGGAATCTTTCACACTGTCAACGAAGTCACAGACTTTGTTGACATTTTTTTATATGTGCTTTCCACGGATACTACCTCAACCTTTAGTCTTCAGTTATTAAGGTTCCGCAGAAGTCTGCATATATGATTTGTTTATATTATAATATGGAAGTTAAATAAAACCTTCTTTGATTAATCACTGAATATGTGTATTTTATATGTCCTTATCGTCTACGTATTCGATAATATCTGCAGGCTGACAATCAAGTGCTTTACAAATTGCATCTAGCGTTGAAAACCTAATCGCCTTAACCTTTCCCGTCTTTAGATTGGATAAATTTGCAATAGTTATATCAATTTCATTTGCAAGTTCACTGAGTTTAACTTTTCTATCTGCTAATATCCTATCTAACCTAATTATTATCATAAAATAATCTCCTAAATCGTACTATCGTATTCTTCTTGTAAAAACATACCATATTTGAAAACTCTACCTATTATCCAAATAATGATTCCTGCAAATATAAATGCAAAATTAAAACTAAATATAAAATCTGACACTGTTTCAACTTCATTATCCATTAAAGATAATAGTCTACTATTACCGCTAACAATACTATACGATACATAATAACGAGCCAACCCCAAGATAGCATTATAAATTCCTATTAAAATGAAACAGTAAGCCATTTTTTCAATTAAATTTGCATTTTTTAAAGTAAATATTTTTTGTTGGCTAATATTCTTCAACCATTTTCTCAAAAAGTAAATTCCAATGCTATATATACAAATTAAACCAATGATTAATGTTAATAAGATAATGATCGAAGGTTTATAAAAAGTAACGTCATTTAAATCATGCTTAGAAAGTTCCTCACTTGTTGCATTAAAAGCCTCATATAAACTGTCTTTATTTTCACTTATTATATCATTTATAAATGAAGTTGGAATAATAATGACTACAATGATGCTAATTAACAAAGGCAATATACTTAGCGATGTAACAACTAATGCTATCGTCACAATAACAATCAACAGCTTTAGTAACACGTTGAAAGATTTACTATTAAAAGTATTCATGTTTAGAACCCCTTTTTTTTAAGATTAAGTTCATTATATCAATATTTTATCAATTATCAATACTTTTTTATCGAATATCGATAAAAATATACCGTGATTCATCAAAGAGGTTTTTAATTGCGCTAAATTTTATAATTTTATATATTATAGATATAAGGATTTTTAAAAATATATTTTTTTGAGGTGAAACAATATGGCAGATGAAAGTAAATTTGAACAAGTCAAAGGTAATGTAAAAGAAACAGTGGGCAATGTTACAGACAACAAAGATTTAGAACAAGAAGGTCAAGAAGATAAAGCTTCTGGCAAAGCTAAAGAAATAACTGAAAATGCAAAAGATAAGGCTAATGATTTAATAGATAAATTAAAAAAATAATATTTTATTAGCTATCATTTGCAACTATTATGTATCGGCAAAGTGATAAACTTTGTCGATATTTTTTGATTTAATTCACTACAAATCATACGATAAAATAGAAATTACTAAATATTGCCCCCTTTTTAGTTACAAATAAGTTTATGTATAGTACAATTGAACAAATCTTACCATTTCTATATGTAATGTAGTTTATGGTGACTACCACAAATATTGTAGTATTGACGTTCCATCACACTACGCTCAATGTTACAAAATGTAATTTTAAGGGGATTTCTATGAAAATTATTAACTATGAAATTGGTGCTCTCGATATAAGCTATACAGTTGAAACAATTAAAGGTCATGTATTTACACATGCATTTCCAAAAGACACATCATCTAAAAATGTAGAACGCTATTTAACACTATTATCTACCAATGTCGATGAGAGAAAAGCAAAAATTTAGGATTAAAACAACTACAACTCAAATTAAAATATATTTTCAGAGGATGCTACAGGGACAAGTAGCCATCATCGATTCTATAATATAAGACAAAACAATTTTCATTAATATCAAAATATAAATACTAAAATATAAAAAAGTCATCCTAAAAAATAAAGGATGACTTATTCTGTCTATAAAGTCTCCGACTTTGTTGGCAGTTTTTTTATGCACACGTTTCCTTGATAGTATAGTGGTACAAGACACTAAAGACTGATTAATTTTTATTAAAATAAATCTCTTCCATTAATGATTAAAATTTACATTGCATGTTTAATGCCTTTTTTAACTAAATACCAGTTGACTGGATAACTCGTTATGAATCCGATTAACATAGCAATTTGCATTAAGAACCAATATTCTAAATGATTAGGTTGCATATAACTTGGACTAATAAACAGATGCATGATAATCATGAAGCCAAACATACCAATTTCAAATGCAATTAACGATAACGTGTCAGCCTTGATAGCATCTACTAAATCTCTTCCTGGATGATCATGTTTAATTTCCATATGGAAGTATTGGAACATTAATCCAAAAATATAAGCTAATATAAATTCGATAATAAACTCTGTAATCATTTGATTATTAAAAAACATTAACCCCGTAAAGAAAACAACAGGTGCACCAATTAAGTCACCCAATGAGCAACCAGCACTACAGTGTGTTGTAGAAACAACTACACTTTTCCAAAATGGCTTATTACTACCATGTTCATGATGATGCATTGTGTCATGGTGTTCATGATGGTCATGGTGCTGATGTGACATTTGATCTACTTCTTTTTCTCTGCCTAAACGATAGTAAGCTATTAATCCTAAAATTGGAAAATACAATCCAGTTAGTGGCCAAACAATATTCATAATCATCATTTGACGTTGTGGGTTTTTAAATATATCAACCAGTATGACTAAAAATTGTAATATACCTACTGCAATAAATATTAATGCTATCGTCGTAAACACGTTAAAACCTCCTACCACGTTACATTTATCATTTCGAAATTTTGCTACACAGTTAAATACTCATACTATTTATTCTACCCTAATGCTTTCATTAAAATTCATTATCTTATTTAGCATGTATTCCAAATTAAAAAAACAGTAACCCCTATTGTGATCACTGTTTTCATAAAAATGAATATCCGTACTTATGTAATGAAATCTACTTTGTAGTTCCAACGGTATTTAGTAATACAATACCGAGTGTAATAAATATAATTGAAATTAAACCAATCATATTAAGCGTTTCTTTAAAAATAACTACTGATAAAATCGTACTCAAAACTAAGCCTAAACCAGCCCATGTAGCATAGCTAATACTCAAAGGCAAATACTTCATAGCTAAACTAAAGAAGTAAAAGCAAATAATAAAAGAAATGATTGCTGTTATACTTGGAAACAACTTACTAAATCCTACTGATGATTTAAGTGAAACTGTACCAGTAATTTCTGTAATAATTGCGATTAATAAATATAAATAAGGCATAAGACTCCTTTCAATAGATCAATTTCTATAGTTTTTGTCATCATTCTATTATATAGAGCATGTTTTATTAATTAAAATAGACAACTCATATACAAATCATTCTCAGGTTAACACAAAATAAAATAACTAAATAGAAGGATACAATACGATCTTTATATTAAATGTCTTTTAATCTCAATTTAAAATGCTTTGTTAGATAAGTAATGCCATTTTAACCCAATACTTAAGTTTTTAATTTTTTCACAAAAAAACACACCTTTAAGTAGATGTGTTTTGACCATAATCTATTGATTATATTCAGGTCTAATAAATATCATTTCTGGTTCATAATCATGTGTGACTTTATGGGCTACTTCTGTTTTGTCCATGCCGCCACCTTCCCAATTTTGATCTAAGGATTGAAATTGGGTGTAATTACCATCGTAATTACCGTTAGTAACAATTGCGGTGTGCCCAGCACCGTTGCCATATGCGTCATTAAATACAACGATATCCCCTGCAGTTGCTTTAAAGTCTTCCGTATTTTCATAAACTTGCGCTTCACCGATAAAATTATTTTCTTCAGGAATATCTTTAGCATAATCACCTTTTAGTCCATGACCGTATAGATAATCCCATTGTTCATTGACTAGATCAAAACACTGCCAACCATAAGCATCATCATAATCCCAGCCCTGACCATTTAGTGATTCAACATGCTGTATCGCTTCATCCTGTGTATATTGTGTCGCTGCTGAAGCATAATTTACATGATTGTTCAAAATAATGCCTACTGTCAATAACAATACAACTACTAAACTTTTAACTATATAACGAAACATATACATTCCTTTCCTCAACTTTATAAGATATCCATTTTACTTTTCACTAAAATACATATGCTAAACCTAGGAAATTACAATTTGCATTAATTTGAAAACACTAACAATTACTTAATATATGTAAAAACTATTTTTCTACATATAAAAATAAGCCGAAACTAACATCAATTTACGTTTCAGCTTGTGTCATTTTGTGATCTATAACACGATGGAAATAAACAGCAACATTTTTCAAAAATATCTTTGTTAACTATTTACTTCAACTAATTATCGCAATTAATCACTAACCGCAAAATAATTCCCCTGCCCATCTTGGAAGTTAAAGACACGTACACCTGACATTTCAATAATATCATGGCCAGTTAAACCTTTTTCCTTTAATTTTTCGTAAAGTGCATCAAAATCTTGTTCTTTGAACATTAATGAGGGTGTACCAAGATTGACTTCCGGACTATATTTTTTCATAAATTCTTTTTCAATAATTGACAGCGATGTTTCAACTGATTTATTTGGCGCTACTTCAACAGCTTTAAAGTCTTCAGCCATCGCTTCTTCTGAAACAATGACAAACCCCATTGTTTCTGTCCAAAAATCGACTGCTTTTGCTTGATCATCCACATATAACATAACTTGATTTAATTTTTCCATTTATGTAAGTCTCCTTTAATTTTCTATTTACCACATACCCATATTGTTATGACATAGAAACATTAGGTTATTAAGCATTGCACCATTTACAAAATATAATATTATTAATTTTCTCTAATAAAGCAGACACCCTTATGTCATCAAAAACAAATCCATTTTTATCTAAATGAATAAAATTCAAATCAATATGCTGGGACTTAGATGACAACAAATCAAAACCACCCGTGTGAACGGGTGGTTTGTTCTGCGGCTGTAAGCCTTCCTTACTGGCCAGCCCTGTAAGGGCACTGACAAGTCAGCCAACT
>NZ_JACBFD010000035.1 GCF_013391405.1 Staphylococcus sp. GSSP0090 | reverse complement strand
CTGCCATCTTTCCCTACAACTCTATGACAAGGAATAATAATGGATATCGGGTTGCTACCGACAGCACCACCCACAGCTTGAGAAGACATTTTTGCTTTCCCTCGCTTTTCAGCCATTTGTTTAGCAATATCTCCGTATGTCCACGTCTCGCCTTGTGGAATTTCTAAAAGTATTTGCCAAACTTGTTCGCGAAATGCTGTTCCAGTTGCTTTTAAAGGGAAGTCAATTTTAGGATTATTTCCTGAGAAATATTCATCTAACCAATGTCTCACTTTTTCAAAAATAACTAAATTAGTTTCTTTAAAATCGTCATTATATTGTGATTCAAAATCTGTATGCTTAGGTAACCATAATCCTGTTAAATTTTCCCCATCGGATGTTAATGTAATTCGACCAATGGGTGATTGATAATATGTTTTATAATGCATGATAAGCCACCTTTCTCATACTCATGAATTTGTTATAATCATAATGCTTTCATATTTGCATGTAAACTCGTATGATTATGAATTATAATATTTCCCATTATATATTCTAGGAGGACAGCACTTGTCTAAATTTAACCATTCATCTAAACGTTTTACTTTGAATTTCCATCAAACCGAAGGATCTGAACGTTTAACTATGTTTTACAAAGCACTATATCAACTTAATGACGTAATACTTGGTTTAGTATTTCTTGCTGGAAGCATTCTATTTTTTAATAGTGCTACTGTAACAAACGGCACTATTTTATTTGTCATTGGAAGTATACAAATGACCATACGTCCACTTATTGCTTTTACACATGATCTACACCTAACTTTCAAACGAAAACATTAATTGCATAGCGTTAAAATATGACTTGAACTAACACACATACCTAAGAAAGACCTGGTCGAAGGATATACATGTCTCGACCAGGCCTTTTTCGTATTCATCAATGTATGTTTATAAAATCATTATCCTTCTGTCACTTGACCGTTAACGTCTTGTTCTACTTTCCTTGTTGGTATAACAAGTGCACTTGCACATACACCGCCAATAACTAAACAACTACCTACGATAAATCCTATACCAGCAGCTGTATCGACGCTTTGACCACTTTGAGAAAGTCCAGTAAATATAGACGTCATGATAGCAATACCAAAGGCACCGCCAAGTGTTGACCCCATTTTAAAAATGCCTGATGCGACGCCGACCTTTTCTGCAGGTGTTGTTGAAACTGCAGTACTTAATGCTGGAGTGGCAAACAAGCCAGTACCGCCACCAAAGAACACCGCAGCAATTAGCGCAACAACGACATAGATTGAAGTATTAAAAAAGGTGAAACTAAATAGCAATATGCCTAACGCAGTAAAAATAGGTCCTACAACCATTGCCCGTTTTGCACCAAAACGTTTGATACTTTTTTCGCCTAATCGAACCACCAGTAATAGTGTAATTAAATAAGGTAATGTTAACAAGCCGGCTTGAAAGGCACTAAAATTCAAACCACCTTGTGCATATATATTAAATAAAGCAATCACACCTACACCAGTATTCAATAAAAAGTTCGCAATCACTGCTCCGATAAAGGGTTTATTTTTAAATAACGCTAAATCAATAAATGGTGCTTGCTTTGCTTTTTCTACTTTATAAAAAATGAAAATACAAATAACAAATACTGCACTCAATATTAAAGTCGCGGAACTTAACCATCCTAGTTTGTATCCTTGAGTAATTACAAAACTGATACTAGCAATCATAATGACAAAAATCGTTAAACCTATATAATCAAATTGGTTAGATTGTGCTTTAATTTGTTTGCTTTCTGGCAAGTTTTTTAACAACAATAACGCAACCAATGATAAAACGATAGATAGCACAAAGATAGATTGCCACGATATAAATGTAGCCATTGCACCTGCAAAGAATGACGATAGACCTGTACCTCCAAAAGCACCTATGGACCAAAAGCTTAATGCTTTTTGTCGATCATCTCCATCAAAGAAATCATTAACGATAGAAATAGTAGCTGGCATAATAATGGCTGCAGAAAATCCTTGTACAATTCTTCCTAAGAGTAACAAAGCGACATTCCCAGAAATAATAAGCATTAACGAACCAACCATACTTAAAATCAGCGCTATACGCGTCAACTTAACCTTCCCAAATCTATCTGAAATATTACCTGCAACAACCATAAACACACCAGTAACAAATGATGTCAAACTTACTGAAATGTTTACAATGTCTGGACTGGCACCAAAAGCCGCTTGTATCTGAGGACCAATATTTAAAAATGATTGCGCAAATAACCAATAAGTTAAAATAGATAATACAATACCGACTAATAACTTACTGCCTGAAATTTTAGTCTTACTTTCTGTCATAAAAAAACATCCCCTATGTTCAAATTAATACGAAAAATTCAACTTAATATTTTTAAAATGATATATCCAATGCTCACCGAAATATTCATTTTACACATTTTAGTGATGGATGATACATATAAAAATGATTTACACTTTGAATTTTAGCATTTTTCTTACATAAAAAGGATGAATTCGCTTATTTTTTGAGAATTTTCTGATAATATTTAATTTTTCTTTCGTTTTCCTTATACTTAAAATAATTTATTGACTGCTCTATTAAAGTATTTTTTAAAATAATGTTTACGGTGCAGTCCTTTCCTATTTGTATCAAAATAAAATACAGATTGTTCAGATACAAGGAGTTCATTCAAAATATCTACTGCGTGCTCTGTCCTTGGTACCATATATTGGTTTAAATGATTACTTTGTTTGCCTTCAAGTTGACCGACATACCAGTATATATGCTGTGGTGAATTCATAATCGGTTGGCCTTTCATAAACTCAACAAATTCCGGATACCATACAGAGGGTGAAATGAATATATACTTCCCAAACACATCTGCATATTTAAATAGCGCATAGAGTGATACCAGTCCACCAAATGAGGCGCCTGCAATACCGATATCATTTCTATCTTCAGAAATGCAAAAACATTTTCTTAAATACGGAATTACCGCTTCCACAACCCAATTGAGATATGCATTTGCTTGACCACCATATTCAATATCATCGACAACACTTTTCCAAGGTGTATAATCCTGTTGCCGATGATTCGGTACGATACCAGCAAATATAACGTCTTTATTAACATCTTTAAATAAATAGTCTCCATCTTGAACAATGACTAAGGGATAAGATTGATTGTTTGTTTTAAAATAATTTTTCGGTAATTTGATTTTAATCTCTTGTTGCTGAAAAGATAGACTGACCTCTCTTATAACCATAGCAATCACTTCTTTCTATATCCAACTTAAGATACACTGCTTTCTTATAGGAAATTATAAAGGTTAATATCATTCTCTTTAGCGTATGCTAAAGCAAGCATTTCCAATATATTAATCATTGAAGGGTTGCCCTTAACCTTAATAAACTGAAATTTCAAACCATAAGTTTCAGCTTTAATCTCTTTTGCTTCTGCTTCATCTAAACCGTTTTGTTCAGCAAATACTCTTCTAAATCTTGCAGTGCCAGTATCTGATTTTAGATTAAATTGCGCTAATTTATCATTTAAATCTTTTTGCGTTATTTTATACCCCGCCATATAACCACCAGCTTGGCCAAGAAAGATAGGTTGTTTATTATTAAATATAACAAAGATACCTTTTTGATCTTCAACTTTACTTCTGCTCTCTTTATCAAAAGTTAACGCATTTGATTTATCATATTTAAAGAGTTTTTTTAGTGGTTTTTTATAATCATCAAGCAGTTCATTTATTTTTTTGTCGCCATTCATTTTAATCATCCTTTATCATTTTATTATCATTCTTTATATACACTATATCGTACTTTCATAAACTTACTATAAAATAGTTGTACATCGATTGATTTCTTCCAATAAAAATAGAAACAGAATGATGATATGCTAATTTAACTAGCTACCTCACTCTGTTTCTATGTTAACGATAAAAATGAATGCATTTTATCAAAATGAGAACAAATAACCTATCTCTCCCGCATAGGAGACAAACATATGTCTCAATGATTCATCTTATGTTATTTTAAATAATTCATGACTGTAACACCTACTGCCTCTGCTGAGACACGTAAAGCTTGTTCACTGATATTGAATTTAGGATGATGATGCGGATATATGTTACCATCTTCTGGAGCAGCACCTGCATATATAAAAGTACTAGGTAGTGCTTTGGCATAGTATGCAAAATCTTCTGATGGTGGCTGAGCTTCACATCTTTCTACTTTTTTTACGGCATCTGTATCAGCGCTTTGAATTGAGTCTACCACAAATTGAGTAAATTCTGGGTCGTTGTACAATGCTGGATAATCATCATGATAATCTAATTCACATGTTACACCAAACATAGACTCTAAACCTGCTACTAAACGTTGTATTTCTTTTTTAATTGTAAGTTTCGTGTCATCAGTTAATGCACGAACATCTCCTTCTATTTCGATACTGTCTTTAATAACATTAAATTGACCTTTACCATCAAATGAACCGATTGTAACAACACCTGTTTCAAATGGGTTTAATCTTCTTGAAACAATTGTTTGAACTGCATTTACAAAATATGCACCTGCAACAATACTATCATTCGCAGTATGCGGTGATGAACCATGACCACCTTGACCATTCACTTTCAATTTAAAGAAGTCTCTACCTGTTTGCACATAGCCTTCTCGATAGTATATATTACCTGCTGGCATGTGACTCATAACATGAACGCCTAATACATGATCGACACCATTTAGTACGCCATCTTTAATCATTGCTTGAGCACCACCAGGTGGTACTTCTTCAGCTGGTTGATGAATGATGACTACTTTACCATTGAATTGTGATTTTAATTCAATTAACGTTTCTGCAAGTATAAGCATATAGGCTGTATGTGCATCATGCCCACATGCATGCATCACACCCTCATTTTTAGATGAAAACGATAAACCCGTATCTTCTTGAATAGGCAATGCATCAAAATCGGCACGAATCGCAATCGTTTTACCTGGTTTCCCACTATCAATCGTTACTTTCAAACCATTTGGTCCAACATTTGTCTCAACTTCACAGTCTTTATCTTTATAAAATGCTTCAATATATTTAGGGGTTTCTTCTTCATGAAATGATAATTCTGGATGCTCATGTAAATGTCTACGTATTTCAATCATTCGTGACTCTTTTTCTTTCAATATATCAATTAATTGTTTCGCCATATTTGTTCCTCCTATAATCCTTTGTTTAATAACATGATACACTTTCTAGTTTCTCAATGTGTGTTGAAACATATATACCTTTTATTTTAACCCTTACCGTTTGTTTTAGTAGCTGGCACCATAAACATAATAATGATCAGTGATAATAGTGCCATCATGACATTTAACCATAAACCTACCAGCGCACCGATTTGAACATTGGTTGCACTCGCTATCACACCAAATAGTGCACCTGACAATGCAATACCAAAGGCACCACCAAGTGACGAAGCCATTTTATAAATACCAGAAGCAACCCCTACTTTATCTTCTGGAGAGTTGGATATTGCCATATCTGTGGATGGCGTAGCATAGAATCCTAATCCTAAACCATATAGTAAATAACCGATGATACACACAACGACATAAATCATATTAGGTAAGAATGTAAGTGAAATTAAAATAATACCTACCATATTAAAAAGTGTACCTAAGAGCATTGGCTTTTTAGCGCCTACTTTTTGCAATACTTTCTCACCAACACGTATCATTAATAGCACGGTAATTAAATAAGTAATGGACAACAGCCCCGTTTGAAATGCATTAAACCCTAGTCCTTGTTGCACAAATGTATTCGCTACTAATAGCGCACCTGCAACACCATTGAGCAAGAAATTAGATAAAGTTGCACCTGTATAAGCCTTATTGTTAAATAATTTAAAATCAATTAACGGGTTGCTAACTTTGTTTTCAACTTTTAAAAATATAATGGTTGCTATGATAAATACAATAATCAATGTAAGCATGAACGGCGACATAATACCAAATGTGCCACTTTGTGTAATAACAACATTAATACTCAACATCATAATGACAAATAATATCAGTCCACTATAATCAAATCTTTGTGACATTGTGTTCTCTGATTTTGTTTCAGGTGTTCCTTTAATTAAATACATGGCGAGCAAGGCTACAATAATGGATAAAATATAGATCCATCGCCAACCTACAAAAGTAGAAACCATCCCTCCAAATAATGATGCAAGTCCTGATCCTCCCCAAGATCCTATAGACCAATAACTTAACGCACGTTGTCTCTCCTTACCTTCAAAATAAGTTTTCATAATGGCTAATGTTGACGGCATAATCGCAGCTGCAGATAACCCTTGAATAACTCTTCCGACAATTAATAAGAACGGTAAATTACTAATAATAATTAATAATGAGCCAATCATACTAAGCCATAAACCGATATAAGTAATTCTCACACGCCCCACCTTATCAGCAAGACTTCCTGCACCTACAACAAACATACCTGAAAATAAAGCCGTAATACTCACTGCAATACTAATTGTGCCAATATTACTATTAAACGATTGTTGTAAAGTTGGCACTACATTAAGTAAAGATTGTGCAAATAACCAAAACGTAACAACGCCTAGCACAATACCTAATATGAGTTTATTATCTCCTTTATAAGTTTGTGTATTTCCCTGTTGTGCCATTATTGATTCCTCCTCTATTCAATTTAACTAATGACCTTTAGGGAAGATAAGCTTTCATTGTAAATGTCCATCTTCGCAACATTTTCAACGCTATTCATATGCTATCCTCTCTATTTCAAGTGTAATGATGATCGAAATACAGCAATATACAATATTTGTTATTTTAACTACCAATTTATTTCATCATTTTAAATTCTATATACAACAACAAAAATAGATGTATGATTTTTGTCATTTCAACAACATATCTTTCAAATTTTAATCAATATAAAAAAGACTATTACAGCGAAAGATGATTGCCTTCCGTTGTAATAGCCTATGTATCAAAGATATTTTTTAAATTCAATAATTTGAATAGCATTCGTTAACAATTTTAAATGATATGTAATCGAATCTTTTACGTCCACTTCGCTAATGTCCATTTTGGGATATGACATACGATTAACATAATCAATCGTTTCTTCATCCATGCCGTATCGCGTATTATAATGTTGCCACACCGTATACAAAGCCCCGTTATTTTTATCTAGCGTCATATGTTTAATTTTATATGTACCTGGTAGCGCATTGATAATATTAACCTGATATTCTTTATGGTTTAAATACTGTGAATGATGATTCAATATATAATATGGATTATAATGTTCTGCATCCCACATAACAATTTGAAAATGTTCCTTTGAACCCACTACCATACAATTTTCACTTTGATGTAGTACTTGTTTGAATAATTTTTTGTAAAAAGCACTTGTAAAAAAGGCAGGTCTTTTACCATCAAATTGATGATATAACTCAATACCGGTGAGTTGTGTATTTGAATCTTTTAATTTGTATTGTTGATGTAGCTCATAATTCAACCAATAGCCAATCATTTTAATTCTGTCATTCATTTCAATCAACTGCTCAAATATGATACCCGCTCTAAAATACTCTCCATTCGTTAAATGTGTGTCTCCTGTTAAAGTATTCCAATTTAATAATATAAATGAGATGGAACGCTCATGAAGTTCTAATGATTCAACAACTTTATTAAATTGTTCATAAATATGTCGTTTCGCTAATTCATATTGCTGACTTTCTATGGATTGAAAATCAATCATATCATTCTGATTAGCTGAAAAAGCAATGCAATCGACGATATTTTCTGACTGTGCTAAAATACGTTTCGCTATATGAGGCGCTTCTAAATTACTTATGTCCACGTTCATCACAATGTCTACATTTGAAAAATAATATTTAAAAATATCAACTAACTGATTAAATCTTGAATATTCATTACAATCAAGATACACTACAAATTTTATTAAATTGCTATTAGGTAAGCCATTAAAAATATGTTCCAACAGGTATGTCAATTCGCGATAATAGTTGTTGAAATTTGTCGCACTTCTGGGTGGTGTGAGTTCAATTCCTAAACCAATTTGGTGCTTAATTAAAAAATTAATTGATTCATCCACCTGCATATATGGATGGATATTAGGAATCATTTCATCACTTTCAATTTCCAAATGATTAATACGTCCATGTGAAATTGGATCTTTAATGAGTATATGGTCTAAACCGAGCATGGTATTCACTTCAATTAGCTGTCTTCTAACGCGCTGTGTTAGTAGCGTTTCTAAATACCCAACTTGAATGACATGTTGATAATGAGTAATTGATTTCCCGCTATTTTGTAATTCGATATCAATTACTTTTTGTGCATCGGGAGATTGAACAATATCCCCAATATTTTGATCAATCAACAACGATAAATAATATAAATAAGACTGATACGTTGCTATGTTAGGACTATCCTCTGTTTGAATCGCTTTCTCTTTCGTTTGAAATTTAAGTCGATAGTTCGATGGTGTATAGGTTGTTTCTGCTTTAAAATATTTTAATAGTGCATTCGAGTTACTAAAACCATGCTTATATGCAATTTGTGTAATTGATTCATTCGTATAAATCAAATCATTTTTACACTGTTCAAGCCGTATATGATTCACATATTGATTAAATCCAATGCCCTTTTTTTGCTTAAATAATTTAGATAAATACGTATCACTCAGCCCAACCATATCTGCCATCTCGGTAAGTTTAATCGATTCAGTATAATGCTTATCAATATAATCGCAAATATATGTAAGTCTCTCATCTGACACTAATGACATTTGTGATTGTATATGGATTGTTGGTAAATACCGCATAAGTATAAATACCAAATCTATGAGTTGCTGTTCGATATACAAGCGGTAGAATTCACCTTTTCTAATATAAACAATGCCTATTTTGGCAAGTGCATTAACAATTTGTTGGTAAATAACTTCTTGCAATGTATTTTTATTTAAAATAAACGCTTTATCTTTATAATCACTGATATACTGCTTTAAGTATGATTCAGTTAAATGAATTGAAAGGTATAACGTATCTTTATTTGTCAAATATCGACATGTTTCCCTTTGATTAATTAAAAACACTTCACCTTTTTGATAAGTAACTTCCGTGTCTTGCTTAATAACTTTTATTGTATCTCTTAGCACGAGCACAATACGTAACCCTTCTTCTAAACCTGTCAGTTCATCCAAATGCTTATTAAATTCCACATTATATAGTTCTCTCATGTCACACCTCTTAATTAAAATATACCTTAAGTAAAACGTCGAATTAACATTTTAATTTTAATAATATTAACAAATTTGTGACAATAACCATCAACATATCTTGAAACAATCTATATTATAAAAACATAAAAAAGGCGTAGCTACATAGCCTAACGGCTATGTAGCTACGCACTTAGTTGAATCATCTAATCAATTATTTTTTAAGCAATTTTTCAATCAATGCATTTAACTCACTGATATTGTCACTTTGTTTTGATAAGAGTGACATTAACGCTTTATCTTCTACCTCAGCGTCTTGATTTACTTCAGGAGCATCTTTATGATAGCTATCTTGATTATTACTTTCTTTAGCTTGATAAGCTTTTAATGCTTCATATAAGAAATGTGGGTGTGTAGATTGCTGAGCAAAGTTGTCATATAAAGCTTTTGTTTTTGCATCAGTCGTAATCACATTTTCATTGTCATGACGTTCATTTGAAGTTGCAATGCTAAACGAACGATCATACTGTTCTTTCGATGCATTTTGATTTTGTTTCGCTTCTGGTTTTGAAGGCATTTTATCTTGTAATGCATGTCCTTCAATATCAACATGAGGCAAGATTCTATTTAACCAACCAGGAATGTACCAAGATGCTTTACCAAACAATTGTGTTAATGCTGGTATTAATAATAAACGTACGACAAATGCATCAAATAATACACCAAATCCAAGTGCAATACCCATGGATTTAATCATCACGTCATCTTGGAATACAAAGGCGATAAACACACTGAACATAATTAATGCGGCAGCGACAACAACTGGGCCACTTTCTTTAATACCCACTTTAATTGAATGTTCATTATTGCGTGTCTTACTGTATTCTTCGTGGATACGTGACATTAAGAACACTTCATAGTCCATTGCTAAACCGAATAACAGACCTATCGTTATAACAGGTAAGAATGCAAGTAATGGGCCTGTTGTGTCCACACCGAATAAGCCTGACATAAATCCTTCTTGCATAATTAAAGTTGTAAAGCCGAGTGTCGCTACTAATGATAGTACGAAGCCTAACACCGCTTTAAGTGGAATAATAATTGAACGGAATACAACCATTAACAAGATAAATGCTAATGCCACGATAACGCCTGCAAACAACGGAATCGCTTCGTTTAATTTTTGAGACATATCAATATTGATGACACTTTGGCCTGATACTTCTGTCTTGAAGCCATATTTATCTTTAGCATCATCATTATAATCTCTTAAATCATGCACTAAATCATTTGTAGACTCAGCGTTAGGTCCTTTTTCTGGGATAACCGCAATTAATGCATAATCTTTACTTTTACTTAATTGTGGTGGTGTAACCATATCTACATTATCTTTTTTATTGATATCTTTCGTCATATCTTGTAAATCTTTTTGTAATGCTTGAGGGTTATCATTTTGATCTTTAACATTCACAAGCATTGCAATTTGGCCGTTATAGCCTTCACCAAATTTATCAGATACAATATCATACGCTTTCTTCTGCGTACTATCTGCTGGTTTCATACCATCATCAGGAATACCTAATCTCATATTACTAATCGGTATTGCAGCTACAACTAATATAATGAGTCCGATAAGTACTGCAGCTAGTGGTTTTCCAACAACAAATTTAGACCATTTTGTATCTACATCGTTATCAAATTCTGATTTTGTTTTTTTCGGTTTGATTTGTTTATGGAAAATACTGATTAAAGCTGGTAACAATGTCAATGCACTAATAACTGCTACAAGTACACTAATTGCGGAAGCGTAACCCATGACAGCTAGGAAATCAATGCCAACCAACGATAAACCACAAACAGCTATAATCACAGTTACCCCAGCAAAGATAACCGCACTACCGGCAGTACCTACTGCTAAACCAATTGCTTTAATATGATCCGTTTCAGTCTTCATAATCTGACGGTATCTAAATAAGATAAATAACGCGTAATCTATGCCTACTGCTAAACCAATCATTACTGCTAATGTTAGCGTTACATTAGGAATATCGAATGCGTAAGTAAGTAGTGAAATAATACCTACACCTGTACCTAGACCAAGTAATGCACTAATAATTGGCATACCTGCTGCAATAAATGAACCAAATGTAATTAGAAGCACAACAAAGGCTACGATAATACCGATTATTTCAGAAGCACCACCGATTTCGGTATTTTCCATACCTGTACCCATCAATTCAACTTGAACATTATGGTCATCTTCTAATTTATCAACTTTGTCTTGTACATTATCTTTACCATCTTGTGTCATAGACGTCGCAGAGATATCGTAATTAATATCTGCAAATGCAGTTGTTTTATCTTTACTTATTTGTCTATTTTCATATGGATCAGAAATATTTTTAATATCTTCGTCATCATCTTTGATATCTTTCAATGTATCCTTGATATCTTTTGTCATATCTTGTTTAACGATGCCATTATCGGAATCGCTTTTAAATACAGCCCTTATTTGAGCTTTCTCGCTGTCTTGATTAAATTCATCTTCAATTTTTTCATTCGTATCAAGCGATTGCAAACCATTCATTGTGATATCGTTATCAAATTTAGGTGCACTTACTGTAAGTGGGATAATAATTGCAGCAAGTATAACCACCCACGCAACGACACTCCACCATTTATGTTTTGCAACAAATGATCCTAATTTATATAAAAACTTTGCCAATCTATTGCCTCCTCAGTTAATCAACGTTATAGTTTATCTGTATAGTGTAGATTATTTATATTAACACAATAAACGCTGTGTACAATTAATAAAAGAATTAAAAACTGTAATATGTCTATTTAAACTACAGATTAGGAGAAATGTAGAATGAATGAAAAAGATTTACGCGTCATTAAAACCAAACGCGCATTATCCAAAAGTCTATATGAACTACTTGAAAAACATGCATTTTCAAATATCACAGTAAACCAGATATGTAATGAAGCACTTACACATCGAACGACATTCTATAAACATTTCTATGATAAATACGACTTGCTTATTTATTTAATTACAGAGATTACAAAAGATTTTTTCTCTATGGATATTAAAGAACGTATCAATAACCCGTTCAGTATTATGGAAAGAACTTTAAATGATATTAATTTGTTGAAACGTGTGGCTGACAAACAATGCGATGATAAAGAATTCGAACGTACTATTAGTAACTACTTCATCAAAACCTTGCAAAATGATATCAAAGAAAACGAACATCGCATTACAGTCGATGCAAGTGTCCCATCCGAATTGATATTTTATGTCTACGGTTCTAGTTTATTTGGCTTCATGGAATGGATACGAGATAATGATATTCAATTAAGTACACATGAAATCGACGTACTCTTTCAAAAATTAATCAATATTAAGATTGAAGATGTTTAATCATTATTGAAATATTTTATATGATATGTAATTTCCGCAACCTTATATATAATGCCCTTTTTCAATGGCATTAAAACTTAATACATTACAAAAAGGCGACGCCATTTAACTGGCATCGCCTTTTTCAATTTAAAGATTGTGTTATATTGCTATACTTTTAATAAATCACTTTATACGATTTAAAACATTTCCGAAACTACTTTCTGTTCTAAGAAGTTTAATAAGTAGTCTGGACTTCCTGTTTTAGCATCTGTACCTGACATTTTGAAACCACCGAATGGGTGATATCCAACGACTGCAGATGTACAACCACGGTTCAGATATAAGTTACCAACATCATATGATTCAACCGCTTCTATCCAATTTTCACGATTATTTGTAATCACAGCACCTGTTAAACCATAATCTGTATCATTCGCAATTTCTAATAATTCTTCAAAGTCTTTACCTTTAACAAAACCTACAACAGGTCCGAAGATTTCTTCTTGCATAATTTGATCGCTCGATTTAAGATCTGCAATGATTGTAGGCTCTACAAAGTAACCAGTAGCATCATCTGTACCGCCACCTTGTTTTAACTTGCCTTCTTTACTACCAATTTCAATATAATTTTTAATTTTATCGAATTGTTTTTGATTAATAACTGGTCCCATATACGTATTATTTTCCGTATTACCTACAGTTAAGTTCTTAGTTAATGCAACAGCTTTTTCTAACACTTCATCATATACATCTTTGTGTACAATGGCACGTGAACAAGCTGAACATTTTTGACCTGAGAAACCAAAGGCAGAAGTTACAATTGATTCCGCTGCTAAATCTGTATCAATGTCTTTATCCACTACAATCGCATCTTTACCGCCCATTTCAGCAATCACACGTTTTAAGAATTGCTGTCCATCTTGTACTTTGGCTGCTCTCTCAAAAATTCTTGTACCTGTTGCACGAGAACCTGTAAAGGTCACAAAGTGTGTGTGTACACTATCTACAAGATAATCACCAATTTCTTTCGGATCACCTGGCACAAAATTCACAACACCTTTTGGTAAACCAGCTTCTTCTAAAATTTCCATTAATTTATATGCTGTTAATGGCGTATCTTCTGCTGGTTTTAAAAGAACCGTATTCCCTGCTACTACAGGCGCTAACGTTGTTCCTGCCATAATTGCAAACGGGAAGTTCCATGGTGGGATTGTTACGCCGGTACCGATAGGTTTGTAGAAATACTTATTATGCTCACCTTCTCTATCTAATACCGGTTTACCATCCGCAAGTTCCATCATTGATCTTGCGTAATATTCAATGAAGTCAATACCTTCTGCAGCGTCGCCGACTGCTTCATCCCATGGTTTACCTGCTTCATAAACCATTACTGCCGAGATTTCCTCTTTACGACGTCTAATAATAGCTGCAACTCTAATTAAAAATTCAGCACGGTCTTTGTGTGACCATCGTTTCCATGATTTATAAGCTTCATTAGCAGCTTCAAATGCGTCATCCACATCTTTTTGAGTTGCTTTCGAAACTTCTGCAATCACTTCAGTTGTATTTGCAGGATTGATAGACTGATACGTATCTTTTGTGAATTTCTCTTCTCCATTAATAACTAAAGGAATTTTTTGATTTAATTCACCTTTTACTTTCTTTAATGCTTCTTTAAATGATTCAACATTCTTACTATCTGTAAAATCTATACCTGGTTCATTGTGATAATTGACTACCATTTTTCTACCCCCATGTGAGTTTGTAAATAGAAAACTAAATGGAATCTTCCATTCTTAATGTCATTGTATAGGTATCACACAATAAATGCAATCGCTTACATAAACTTTCCTAAAAATGAGTCGCTTTTAACCTATTTTCGTTTGTTTAGCGATTCTTCATATTATATTCAATGTTTTTTATTGTGCAATACTTATATATTTTTTTAAATTTAATAATTCTTTACCTAAAATCCGTGATTAGATTATATTCATTGTGTTATTATTGTAAATTATAAAACAATTACTTTTATAATTATATTGAATTTTAAATTAAATGAACAATCGAGAGGTAAGCTATATATGAAAACATATACGTCAGTTATATTTTGGATGCGCACGATAGCTTGTTTAAGTATTGTTCTCATTCATTCAATTACAACTACATTTAGCAAAATGGATTTTGTAGGTCATGGCACTGCAATCAGAGTATTTCAATTAATGCTTATGTTTAGTACGCCATTATTTGTATTTATTTCAGAATTCCTATTAGCTAAAAATTATCATGTTAAAACAAAACCAGGATTTTTTAAGAATAAATTAATTTATTTAGGTATTCCCTATATTATCATTAATATTGGTATTTCAATCTTCTATTTTGAATCCAAAACCTTTGATCAATTTATGACACATCTGGGTGACACAATGTTCCATGGTGGTGCAGTGACATATTTCATTGTCATTATTTTCCAATTTTATATATTACATATACTTTTTGCAAAATACCTTATTAAATGGAAACCTGTGCCAGTGATTATTGGTGCTGTTATTTTTGCCACAATTTATTGGGCTTTTAGACAATATGCGCCACAATCAGAAAATCCAATCATCGGTCTGTTTTGGGAAAGAGAAGGTTGGATGCTCTTTTTAGGATGGATTAGTTATTTCTTACTTGGCTTTTATACTGGTATTTACTACGAAACTTTTATGAAGAAGATTAAAAAATATACTTGGCCCATTATTATTGGCGCAATCATCGCAACATCTATATTAGTCGGAAACTACTTATTTGGTATAAGCACATGGGTCGAATCAAAACGTTTTGATATACCATTTTATGTAACAATGGTTATCCTAGTCTTTTTCTTATTCGCTTCATACGTTAAATACGTACCAAAATTCATACTATTTATAAGTAACTATTCTTTCTGTATATACTTAATACATTACTTTTTCGTCCATGATTTAGGTTTATTGAGAGCAGACAGTTCACTTAGGAATATCGCTTTTAATTTCATTATCACCCTAACCGTATCCATTTGTTTAGCCTATATTTTCAATTTATCAAAATATGGTAAGTTTATCGTTGGTGGTATTGGCCATATAAAATATGACAAAGTATACGAAAGTTATAAGCACGGAAAAATGGATTAAGCTAAAGTGTCCTTGCAAGCTCAAATACATGATCTATTTACAACATAAAAAAGTTATTGGATAAAAATAGCACTCAGATGAGTTGAATCATCTGAGTGCTATTTTTCTGTAATTTATCTCCAGAATCTTTTTTAGCCCACTATTTTTTATAACGCGCTTTTCTACTTAAAGACGTTGATTCCTTATCAAGTTTCTCTGATTCAACATCATCAGGTGTTGTTGCTGTCTGACTTCTTTGATTGGTTTCGTTACGACGTTGCTTTACCTGATCTTTCTCGCTATTTTCTTTAGCTATCATATGTCTATCATCAATATTGCGTTTTTTTCTTACTAGTAACAATATACCTGCTATAAGCCAAAGTATAGCCGTTATCCAATTCAGTGTAAGTACTGTAACAATACCAAGTATAATAAAGATAATACCTGCAAATTTTGGCAGTTTATTTATTAACGTTGCAAAAATAATGGCAATCACTGTACACACAATAACGACAATTAAAGCTGAAATAAATAGATTACTCACTAAGTCTACTATATTAGCTGGATCCATTTGCGATGCATTTTGATTATAAACATTGCTCTGGTTTATGACTTCTATCAATTCATTTTTGACACTTACATCATTAAAAAATGGCGCAATGATAGCCATTAAAAAAATCATAATAAATTGTAGTATAATACCAATCCATACGAGAATTTTTTCAGCAGTCCTTTTCATATGTCTCCTCCTAATATAATCTTTGTTATTGTCATACCCTGCTTTTCAATAATTTATGCACTCCTTATGCGTCATTCAGCTACTTCAACGCAATCAAATTATTTAATCAGTATTTGATTACATTTTTTGTTAAAATAGTAATTATACATAAACAAGGGGTGATTTGATTGAACCTAAAAGATGCGCAACCTAGCACTTTAAGAGAAATGATTAAAGAAGGCAAACTAACAGGTCATACGAGCGGAATGGCAAAAGGCTATATACAAGCTAATGTAGTGATACTGCCCTCTAAATACGCTTATGATTTTTTATTATTCTGTTTTAGAAATCCTAAAACTTGTCCGCTTTTAGACGTATCCGAAAAAGGGAGTAAATCTTTTGCAAAATATGGTGTTGATGCTGATATCACAACTGAAGTAGCTGCTTATCGTATTTATCATCATGGTAAACTCATTGAAACACGAGCAAATGTAGCTGATTTATTTACCGATGATATGGTTAGCTTTTTAATCGGTTGTAGTTTCACTTTCGAACATGCTTTATTGGAAGCTGATATACCTATTCGACATATTGAAGAAAATCATAATGTCCCAATGTATGTGACAAATATACCAGCCAGTCCAAGTGGACAATTTAAAGGCAATATCACAGTAAGTATGAGACCTATGACAATGGAACAAGCAATTAAGGCCACAGAAATTACGACGCGTTTTAAAAATGTCCACGGAACACCTATTCACATTGGTAATCCTAAAGCGATAGGTATAACAAATCTATCACAACCGGATTTCGGTGAACCTGTCACAATCAATAAAAATGAGGTGCCCGTATTTTGGGGATGTGGTGTAACACCACAATCAGTAGCTTTAGATGCTAAACCAGATATAATGATTACACATGCACCAGGCCATATGTTTATTACAGATATACCAGATAGCGAATTAAGTAATTAATCAAAAAACACTTCGATGCCATCATTATTATAGCATCGAAGTGTTTTTTATCTTGCTTCTATATCTTCTTTTGAGACAATTGGATAGTTTTTAAATAATACCGAACAAACATAACCAACAATTAATCCTATTACGCCTACAATGGCACCATAAATAAATATTTTTATAGGATCATTAAAACCAAACATGACTAGAAAGCCAGCTAGTGGCGTCGCAGTACCAGTAGCATCATTAATCATACCCGAAGATGCAATGACTGCACCTGCCAATGCACCTCCAATAAAATTAGCTGTGTATATAGGCACTGGATTTGCCGATACGACATCAGCCTGAGACAATGGCTCAATGCAAACGGCAATTCTTGATTTACGGTCACCCAATTTTAATTTATTGAACATTGTGCCATTGATAAATGATGAGGCAAACGATACCATTGCTGCAATAGCCATTGGCATACCAGTTAAACCAAGTAACGCTGTTAAAGCCATTGAACTTAATGGCGCAGTACCTACTACTGTAATAACACCGCCTAAGATAATACCCATGATAATTGGGCTAACCTCAGTAGAGCTTTGGATAATATCTCCAATTTTTAATAAAGAATTATTTACTAATGGTGTGACACCCGTTGCTACTAACCTCGCTAACGGTGCAATAATAATAATACCCACAATTAAATCAACACCGTCTGGAACCTTACGCTCTGCATATTTCATTAAATAACCAATGACATAACCAGCAACAAAGCCAGGTATTAAATCTAGACCACCACATGAGGCAGCAATCGCTAGCGCATAGACCGGAGACACACCAATTGCTAGTGCAACTAAACCAGCTGCTGCAACACCACCTAAGCCTCCCGCTGCATCACCCAGATCTCCTAAAAATGAAATGCCTAATAAATCGCCACCAACATATTTGTGAAATGCTTCAACTAAAAAGGTTGCAATCGCTGCATTTGCTAAAGCACCCATCGCCCTCATACCCATAGGTGCCCGATATGTAAAAAGTGTAAAAAGTGCTAACACTATGATTAAAAATAATGTACCTATCAAAATATCCATTCTTGTTTCCTCATTCCTGTTCTAGAAGTAGTTAAATTATGTATGGAAATAATGTTCAATCATTTGCTAATCTTTTAATGCAAATATGTTTTAATTATTACTCCTACTATTTCACTCATATTTTATATTAACACAAAAACGTTTTATATTCCGAGCAATTTTATTATTTTTGATTTAAGCTCCGCGGAACATTATGATAAACACTTTTAAATAATTTTAATATATTACACGACTTTATATTAATTTTCTAATAACAACATTGAATGCTTGCTTAGTATATTTTCAAATTTTACTGTACTGAAAAAGCGAGTATACCATTCTAAAATAACGACTTTAGAATTTGTATACTCGCTTTTTGTATCATAAATATATTTTTCTATATAAGACATGAGACATCATATAACTGTATGATAGTGGACATAAATCGTTACCTCAGATGCGCTTCATACGATTAGTCATTTTTTATATCGTGTACTGGTTTAGCTGGTGTGCCGAGCGCAAGCACATTCGGCGGTATATCTTTAGCCACAGTACTGCCAGCACCAATCACTGAACCCTCACCAATCGTTACTCCGGGTAATACAACGACATTCGCACCTAACCAGACATTAGATTCAATGCGAATTGGTAGCGCTTGTTCTAAGCCAATGTTACGTTCCTTATATTCTAGTGGATGCACTGCTGTATATAAACCACAGCTCGGCCCGATGAACACGTCATCACCAATAAATATCTTACCACCATCCATAAAATAACAGTCATGATTAATAAAAATTCTTTCTCCTAAGAAGATATTATAACCATAATCTGTTTGGAATGGACTTAACAACTCTATAGATTTCGGTTCATAATTTAATAATTTTGTAAGTATTGTATGGCGTTCTTCTTTATCGCTAGGCTTAATATGATTTAATTCAAAACACAAATCCTTAGCCTTCATTCTCTCAGCATCTAATGATGCATCAAAGTTAGCATCATACCATTCCCCTGCTAACATTTTTTCTTTTTCACTCATTGTCATAGCACCTCCATGATTTTAAATTCATCCCAAATAACTAAGCAATTGATACATTAATGTGCCTGCATAATTCCCAATAACATAGCCTAATGTACCAATAATGAGTATCGGCCCAACCAATCCAGTCCAGCCTTTACCAATTGCCAATGCGGCCGCAGTGGTAGGTCCGCCAGCAGTTGCATTACTTGCAAGTAGTATTTCTTCTATTTTAAAGCCAAACATTTTACCTACGATTAAGCTCAAACCTAAATTAAATACAAGTATTATTATAACAAAGATAAATAATAAAGGGGCCGTTGTTATTATTGTAACAAATGAAGCAGGTGCGCCAATAACCACAAAAAAGATATAAATTAGAAATGTCCCTATTTCTGAAGCTCCTGCTAATTTTTCAAAGAAGTCTCCCCAAACCGCAACTACAATAAGCGTTAAAGTCGTTAACAATAAATAAGGATCACCAAAAAACGAAACCATTAACGTAAGCACAATATTGTCTTGTGGTATCCATTGTTGAATGAGATCGGCACCTTTGAAACTCACTGCGACTAATGTCACGGCACTTGCAATGGAGAAAGCAATATCTAGTAATTGAATTTTTTTCGGCTCCCAATATGATTGCTGAGAATCAGGGGAACTTTTTTCTTTATAATCACTTTTAAAATATTTTTTAATTAAAGGGAATGAAGGTAGCGCAATTAACAACATAAAGTAAATTGCCATGACACTATTATCAGCTACTACAGTCGATGAAACCATTTCACTTGGGGTCTCAAACTTTGAACTTAACGCCGCAAAGTTGACACCTCCCCCAATGTAACTTCCAGTCATCATTGCGCCTATTTTATTTAGATAAGGAATCCATTGATTCAATGTCATAAACGCTACCATTGTACCAATCATAGTCCCTATCGAAGCTATAAAGAATATGATTAATAACCTTCTACTTTCTTTCCAAATCTTTAAGATATTCGAACTAAAAAGAAGTAAGGGAATAGAAAGTGGAACAATATAATCCCACACAGTATCATACACTGGTGCACTTGTCGGAATCACCTTAAAATTGGACAGTAACATCGCCCCGACAAGCGCAATGATCGCACCCGAAATGGTACTCGCCCATTGATAACGTTGTTCCAATAGTATACTCACTGTCGCCCATACAATAATGATAGCCCACAATAACCATGTCTCATCTTTAGCAATGATTGACCCTAATATCATAAAATATCCCCTTTCTACAATGTACAACTTGTTTTATTCATTCTACCAGTTATACCGAATTATTTTTACAATTTTCTGAAAAATCAATTGTTTATACAGTTTTAAATTGATATTCTTACTGATACAAGGGTTATAAACAAGGGGGAGTTCATTGATGAAACAAAAGATTGGATTAATTTTAGGACCATTACTTTTTATTATCTTTTATTTTATACCTGCGATTACCGGTTTAGCAGATGCGCCTAGAGCGGTATTAGCAGTCACTTTATTCGTAGCAACATGGTGGATCACAGAAGCCATTCCAATTCCGGCAACTTCCTTAATTCCACTTATTCTCCTACCATTAACCGGTGGTACCGAGGAAGTCATTGCAGCAAGCGCGTATGCCGATCCTATTGTTTTTATGTACATGGGTGGGTTTATTATTGCTTTAGCCATTGAAAAATGGAATTTACATAAACGGATTGCAATGACTATCATCTCCATGATGGGGACAAATAGTAATCGGATTATATTGGGAACAATGATTGCTACTGCCTTTATATCCATGTGGATTTCAAACGCTGCAACAGCACTTATGATGCTGCCAATCGCCCTAGCACTCATTCAGGAGATTAAAGATGCACAATTTCTCAAGCCAGAATCTGCAAGTAAATTTAGTAAAGCACTCTTACTCACTGTTGCTTATTCAGCTTCGATTGGCGGGCTTGCTACACTGATTGGCTCTGTGCCAAATGCTGTATTTGCTGCCGTTGCTTCTTCCAGTCTGGATAGAAAAGTATCCTTTGCACAATGGATGATATTTGCAGTGCCTTTGACCATTATATTATTAGCTATTCTCTATTTCTTAATGACAAAATGGTTATTTAAAATTGAAGATGCAGATCAGATATCTTCAGATTTTGCTAAAAAAGCATTATATGATTTAGGTCCAATGTCCAAAGAAGAAAAATTAACAGGACTTGTCTTTTTATTCGTCAGTCTATTGTGGATTTTCGGCGGTCTTTTACCTGAAGCACTTCATATAACAGATACGATTATCGCTATGTTTGGGGCAGTATTACTATTCCTTATTCCAGCTAAATCAGCTAAAGGTGGATTACTCGTATGGGACGACATGAATCAATTACCCTGGGGCATATTGCTCCTATTTGGTGGTGGTTTATCTTTAGCAGCTGCATTTGAAGATTCAGGACTAACAAAATGGTTTGGAGGCATGTTAAGTATAGTTAAGCCACTGCCATTGATACTCATCGTCATTGTATTAACAACGGCTATTCTATTTTTAACTGAAGTCATGTCGAATACTGCCGTTTCAAACATGCTCATGCCAATTAGTATTGGATTTGCAGCAGCTATAGGTCAAGATCCATTTATTATTATGGGGATTGTTGCAGTATCTTCTACTTGTGCCTTTATGTTACCAATTTCAACACCACCAAATGCGGCCGTATTCAGTTCCGATGAATTAGAAATGAAAGATATGGTCAGAGCTGGTTTTATACTCAATATTTTTGCAATTATTGTTATTTCACTCTTCTCCTATTTCTGGCTACCTATCGCGTTTGGGTTATAGCATTAATGCATCATCACAGCGTATCGTTACGTGTTATACTGCTAAGGTATGATACAACATTTATACTAAGGACGCATGTTAAATTGAGTGAAACAGTATAAACTAAGTATATAAACTTATAAAAGGAGTCAATAATTATGAAATTTTTAATTAAAGGAGCAATTGCAGTGGTCATTATACTTGGTGTCGTAAAGACTTTTGAAGATCATGATGTAACTGCCGAAGCAACAAATTACTATAACCAAGTTAAAAATGGTGAAATACTACAAAGCATTGAAAACGTAAATTTTAATGGTTTAAAAAATTTGGATTTCGAAAAGTTGATTCCTTCTGATTTCTTTTAAAGTTTATAACTCATCTAGATTTAACACATGAATTTTTAAAACATGCTATACGTTATCTTGAGGTAGCGCTATGCAAAAGCAAATGGTTTTACTGTATCGTAATAACGCAAATGGCACCAAATAGATTTACTAAGACAACCTTCAGACTAAAGCAACGGAACGCTTACTTAAAAGCGCCGTTGCTTTTTATTTTGCCCTTTTTTAGATTTTTTTCATATTACATTTACAAATTACAACATATTAATTATAATATAATTAATTTATAAGAATGGAGGAGTTGTCATCATGAAAAAAAGTTTAATAGTTACCCTTATACTTTTCGCATTATTAACAGTTGCGTTCTTCTCATTTGATGAATTTGATAGATTTAACCCCTTAATAAAAAAAGAAACTTCATATGCCATCGTTAAATTAAATACACAAAACTATAAAAATGTAACCATCTACTCTGAACAGGGGATAAAACGTAATTATAAAGTATCCTTTAAAGGTTATATTCCTTCTCAACAATATATAAAATTAAAGCATAAGGGAACATATGTTGAACATATAGAATATATTAGCAAGCAAACCTTTCCTTCATTAAAATAGGTAAAAATCAAACTTTCAATAAAATATCTTACTATACTAAAAGACTTTCTACTCTTGTACTATAATTTAAATATAAATTTCTAACTACATTAAAGAACTGGGGTAGTACTGCGAAACTTTCTAAATAGAAATTTCGCAGTACTACCCCAGTATGAATTACTATTTAAATTGTAATGTTTATTTAGTATGCCTATTTTTAATTATACGTGCTTGACTCATCGTAGAAAAAATTCTGCTACATCTATTTATGTTGTAGATTTTTCTACATTTCTATATTTATGAAGTCATATAATCGCCACCATTAACATGGATCACTTGGCCTGTAATATATGAGCTGTCCGCATAGGAAGCTAAAAATACATAAGAAGGCGCAAGTTCTGCTGGTTGCCCTCTTCTTTCCATTGGTGTTTCTCCACCTTGATTTTCCACTTTATCTTCAGAAAATGTAGCTGGTATCAGTGGTGTATATATAGGACCTGGTGCAACAGCATTGACTCTAATACCATTACGAATTAAAGTTGTCGCTAATGAACGTGTAAATGCAACAATGGCACCTTTTGTAGCTGAATAATCAATGAGATGTGCAGAGCCTCTATAAGCTGTAACACTTGTCGTATTAATGATTGCATCTCCATCTTTTAAATACGGTACTGCTGCTTGAGATAAAAACATCATTCCAAATATATTGGTTTCAAACGTTTCTTTGATTTGTTCTGGACTAATATCTTCAAAATGATCTTGCGGGAATTGGACACCACCGTTATTTACTAAAATATTTAATTTACCAAAATCAGCAATGACATTTTCAATTAATTTCTGTGAATCTTCAACTTTTTTCAAATCATGGGCATATGCTTTTGCAGCTACACCTATAGATGTAAGTTGTTCTACAACCGCTTCAGCATCTTCATGTTCATCATAATAGCCTATTGCTACGTTGGCACCTTCTTTAGCATAAAGCACTGCGATTGCACGTCCTATACCAGAGTCGCCACCCGTTATCAGTGCCACTTTTCCTTTTAATTTACCACCACTCTGATAACTCTTCATTTCCGTTAACGGTTGTGGTTGCATATCTTTCTGTATACCTGGTTGTCTATCCTGTGTGTACCCTTTAATTTGCTTATGAAAATCTAATAAATTCATTATTTATACACCTCTTCGTGATTACTTCTATCCATTGTAAGATACCACTTTATGAGTATGACAAACATGAATCATCCGATATAAATTGCAAGCAACATTTCTAACATAAAAAACATACTGTAGCGTTATTCGCTACAGTATGTTAAATGATAGCAAAACAATTTATTAAATAGAATGTCTGACGATTCGACTGGAATGTACAAAAGCCATTACAGCAAAAATAGCATATACAATTGAATAAGCAACCATGACAATATAAATTGGCGTCACCGTTGACCCACCCATAAGAAACATAAATGCTTTTGCTGCAAAGTATGCATGCAATAATGAAACAATCAGTGGTAAACCAAAGTTAAAGATTACCTTAAGTCCAAGACCCTTCAACATATCATGATGTGTATAACCAATCTTACGTAAAATTCGGAAATTAGGAATTTCATCTTCAGTTTCATCCATTTGTTTAATATAAATGATACATCCTGCCGCCACTAAAAATGCTAATCCTAAGAATGCAGTAACAAAGAGTAGAATACCTACAGAATCATTCATATCTTGTCGCTGTGTTTTTTGAGATTGAATATCTGGATTAATCGATTTAGCAATTTGATTTGCTTGCTTCCAATCACTTTGATTTTTCAAATTATATCCATATTGATGTTTAGTTTCTACAGAACTTTGTTTCAATTGGTTATATTTATCTTCACTAACAATGAGTACCGGTCCTGCATAGCTCACTTCACTACTAAAGTGTACATCTTTATTACTATCTATCACTTTAAATGACTGATTAGAATTACTTTTCAGATCAATCGTTCCTTGATCATTATGTTGTGCAAATCCACCTGCAGCTGCTAAATTGGTTACCTTAGCTTTGTTTCCATTAATATCTTTATCTTTAAAATATTGATTACTCGTTACAAACATTTCACTTGGCACTGAATTTTCAAGGCCTCCACTCGCCTTAAAGAAAGTGTCTTTCGTAACTTTCAATCTCGATAATTCTTTATATTGTTCATCATAACCAATATGGGCTTTATCTAGTTTATTTTCGAACGCTTCTGCCTGTTTTTGTACTGTGAAATCAAAGTCTTGAGGGGAACTCAACTTCACAGTATCATCAATTGTTGCTTTACTTATTGCACCAAAACATAATACCGTCACAGTTACTGCAGATATCGTTGCAATAATAGTTAATGATAAAGCATTCTTTTTCATTCTATGCATAATTGAAGAAGTAAATACAACATCAGTGATGGAAACTTTACCGTGTTTGGCATTTTTGATTGTTTTGAAAATAACTGATACCGAACTTCTGAAAAATAGGTATGCGCCTACAACTGTTAAGAAAAGAATTATAAATGGTATGAACATCATGCCTTTCGCAAATTTCCCAAACATTTCTGTAGACATATAATAACCAAAGATAATCATGGCTATACCTAAAATACCAGCTATGATTTCAACAATTGAAATATTATTTTTGGTTGCTTCTGATTTTGAACTATCGTTCATCATTGATAAAATACTGCGTTTTCTTAAAAAAACAAAACTCTGTATCATAATTAAACACATGGCTACAATAACGAGTAATACCGTTTGTATTACTGCTGGAAATTGGAATGTTAATGATACGCTTGTACTAATGTCTAATATTTTAAGTACAACCATAAGTAGGATTTTGGATCCAAATATACCTACAATAATACCGATGACGCTTGTCACTAAGAACATAGCGATTTGTTCAATTAAAATCATACGTAAAATATTAGATCTTGTTAGCCCAATGAGTTGATATAAAGCAAATTCTCGTGTACGTCTTTTAATAAATAATTGGTTTGCATACATTAAAAATACGATAATGATAATGAACAAGAAGTATGAACCTACGACAGACCCCTTTTTTATGATGGCCATAGATCCCGCATTATTAATACTATCCGTATACTTTAATGTCACAAAGCTAAAGTACAACACGATACTTACAATGAGTGAAAATATATACATCGCAAAGTGACGCACGTTTTGTCTTAAATTTTTAAGTACAATTTGATTAAAGCTCATGTGCCACACCACCTAAGGCAGTTTGCATATGAATAATATTTTTATAAAATGCTTGGTTCGTATCCTCGCCTTGATAAATTTCTGAATGAATATTACCGTCTTTCAACATAATTACTCGGTTTGAGTAACTTGCTGCAACAGGATCATGAGTAACCATAACGATTGTCGCATTCATATTTTCATTAAGATCTTCAAGTCTATGCAATAAATCTTGCGCGCTTTTAGAATCTAGTGCACCTGTAGGCTCATCCGCGAAGATTATTGCTGGTTTATGAACTGATGCACGCGCAGCAGCTGTACGTTGTTGTTGACCACCAGAAATTTCGTTTGGATATTTATCTCCAAGTTCATGAATGCCTAATGCCTCTGTCACTTCTTTATAATTATTTTCTTTTTCTTCTTTTGACATTTTTTGAATTGATAATGGCAACATGATATTTTCCTTCACTGTGAGTGTATTTAAGACACTATAATTTTGGAAAATAAAACCAACTTCTTTTTTTCTAAAATCTGCCAATGCTTTATTGCTCATTTTATTTAATATATGACCATTGATTTCAACGGTGCCACTAGTAATGTAGTCAATAGAACTTAATACGTTTAATAATGTCGTTTTACCAGAACCTGATGGCCCCATAATAGAAACAAATTCACCTTTTTCTATAGCGAATTCAATGCCTTTTAACACTTCCTGTTGACGATGTCTGTTCCCATAGCTTTTTGTTAGTCCTTCTACTTTTAATATAGACAAGTCACTCACTCCTTAATTACTGTATAGTCATAGCTTAACGAATCTCTCTTCTTTTTTCGTTTGTTTTAACTAACAAATATTTCTGTTCAAATGACAAACCTGTCACATATGTAAAAAACCACTTTTCAAATCTTAGAATGACGGATTATAACTTATGATATAATAGCTTAGTTCAATTTTAAATAAGGAGTACAAGAGATGTTACATAAATTAAAACGTGAATGGCTAACTGCACCTGGCACCAATATATTAGCTGGTATCGTCGTTGCATTAGCACTCATTCCAGAAGCCATTGCTTTTTCAATTATTGCTGGTGTAGATCCAATGGTCGGTTTATATGCTTCCTTTATTATAGCAGTTGTTATTTCATTTGTTGGTGGTCGGCCAGCTATGATATCTGCTGCTACCGGTTCAGTCGCTTTAGTGATTGTGCCATTAGTCCGAGATCATGGCGTACAATATCTACTTGCTGCGACAATATTAATGGGTATCATCCAAATTATTTTCGGTATTTTAAAAATAGGCAGATTAATGAAATTCATTCCAAATTCTGTCATGATCGGGTTCGTCAATGCACTTGCTATTATGATTTTCATGACTCAAATCAAACACATTTTTGGCATTTCTATTCCAACCTATCTGTTTGTAATCGCTACCCTACTTATTATTTATTTATTACCTCGCGTATTCAATAAATTACCTGCGCTACTCGTTGCTATCATTCTATTAACAACGGTATATATAGTGACTGGCGCAAATATTGAAACTGTGGGTGATTTAGGTGAAATCAAACGCTCATTACCACAATTCTTCATTCCAGATGTTCCATTTAATCTAGAAACTTTACAAATTATTTTTCCTTACGCTTTATCTATGGCAATCGTTGGCCTTGTCGAAAGTTTACTTACTGCTAGAATTGTTGATCAAGCAACAGATACTTATAGTAGTAAAAATCAAGAATCGCGTGGACAAGGTATTGCCAATGTCATCAATGGGTTCTTCGGCGGCATGGGTGGTTGTGCGATGATTGGTCAATCTGTCATTAATGTACGTTCCGGTGCAACAACAAGATTATCAACCTTTACAGCTGGTATCGTATTAATTATTTTAATCATCGTTTTAGGCGACTGGGTTGTTCAAATTCCAATGCCTATACTCGCAGCCATTATGGTGATGGTATCGATTGGTACATTTGATTGGAGATCATTTAAATTTATTAAAAATGCACCACGTACAGATGCATTTGTGATGGTTTTAACTGTCGCTATCGTATTATTCACAAGTAATCTAGCACTTGGTGTGATTGTTGGCGTTATTGTCAGTGCACTTTGTTTTGCCACAAAAATTTCAAATGTCACTGTTATTTCTGAAGAAAAAGAAGACACAATACATTATCTAATTAAAGGACAAATTTTCTTTGTTTCTATTGATTCATTAATGAGCCAACTTGATTTAGAATTAAAACACAAAACCATTTACTTAAATTTTGAAAATGCACATCTATGGGATGATTCTGCTGTTAA
Source organism: Staphylococcus sp. GSSP0090 (assembly GCF_013391405.1). Lineage (GTDB taxonomy): Bacteria > Bacillota > Bacilli > Staphylococcales > Staphylococcaceae > Staphylococcus. The sequence goes on along the minus strand of NZ_JACBFD010000035.1, from coordinate 15,978 downwards.
TGCTGTAGATACGTTAATAGATAATTATCATAAAAAAGGTAATACAATCTATGTTCAACATCTCAATAAAGATAGTCGCAAGATTGTAGATGAATTAAGTAATGCGAACAAACAACATCTTTTATAACATTTTCATTTCGAGACTGAGACTTGGTTCATTCTATTGGACTTACCAAGTTTCAGTCTTTTTTTGAACATGCTGTTTGACTTTAATACCTATAGGGGGTATATTGTAGTTGTAAATTAAATGTATCCATAACACGTTTTTTATAAGACACTGTATATTTTAACTTAAGGAGGTAACAGCATATGGTTGAACAGAAAAAAACGACAATAGGCATTACTGGAATGACATGTGCTGCTTGTGCCAATCGCATTGAGAAAAACTTAAATAAATTAGATGATGTAGATGCAAATGTGAATGTTACAACAGAAAAAGCTACAATATCTTACAATCCAGAAACAACATCAGCGGATGATTTAACAAAAACCATAGAAAAAACAGGCTACGGTGTGTTGAATGAAACTGCTGAATTGGATGTCATTGGCATGACGTGTGCAGCATGTTCCAATCGAATTGAAAAAGTATTGAACCGCACTGATGGTGTAGATCAAGCAACAGTTAATTTAACAACAGAAAATGCTACGATTTCCTATAATCCTAGTTCAACATCTGTTGCTGATTTAATTAAAAAAATACAAAAAATAGGTTATGATGCGCAACCTAAAAAAGAAGTTGCTGAAAAAAGTTCACAAAAAGAATTAGAATTAAGAAGTAAATTAATTAAATTAATTATTTCTGCAGTGTTGGCTGCCCCACTCTTACTAACAATGTTTGTACACCTTTTCGGCGTACAAATTCCATCCATTTTTATGAATCCATGGTTCCAATTTATATTGGCGACACCAGTTCAATTTATTATCGGCTGGCAGTTTTATGTGGGGGCATATAAAAACTTAAGAAATGGATCAGCAAATATGGACGTCCTCGTTGCTTTAGGTACAAGCGCTGCCTATTTCTACAGTTTATATGAAATGATGAAATGGTTGCTCAACTCAAATGTAACGCCCCATTTATACTTCGAGACGAGTGCCGTACTCATTACGCTGATTTTATTTGGTAAATATTTAGAAACGCGTGCAAAAACACAGACTACAAATGCATTAAGTGAATTATTGAACCTTCAAGCTAAAGATGCACGTGTCTTGCGTGATAATAAAGAGCAAATGATACCTTTAAACGAAGTTGTTGTAGGTGATTATTTAATCATTAAACCTGGTGAAAAAATACCTGTAGACGGTAAGATCATTAAAGGCCAAACTTCTATAGATGAGTCTATGTTAACAGGTGAATCGATGCCCGTTGAAAAAACGCAAGATGACAACGTAATTGGTTCCACTATGAATAAAAATGGATCTATTACTATAGAAGCAACTAAAGTAGGCAAAGATACAGCGCTCGCTTCTATTATAAAAGTCGTCGAAGATGCACAAGGCTCAAAAGCACCTATACAACGCCTAGCCGATGTTATTTCAGGTTACTTTGTACCTATCGTCGTCGGTATCGCTATTTTAACTTTCATTATATGGATTGCATTCGTTCAACAAGGCCAATTTGAACCGGCATTAGTAGCTGCTATAGCAGTACTTGTTATCGCTTGTCCATGTGCCCTTGGATTAGCGACACCTACATCAATCATGGTAGGCACTGGCAAAGCAGCAGAAAATGGTATTTTATTTAAAGGTGGCGAACATATTGAACGTACGCATCAAATTGATACCGTCGTACTTGATAAAACTGGTACGATAACAAATGGTAAACCTGTAGTCACTGATTTTGATGGTGATGAAGAAGCTTTACAATTGTTAGCTAGTGCAGAAAAAGGTTCGGAACATCCTTTAGCTGACGCCATTGTAAATTATGCCCAAACGCAACATATCAAATTATTAGATACAACTGATTTTGAAGCAGTACCTGGTCACGGTATTAAAGCGAATATATCTGGTAAAGATTTAACTGTTGGTAATCGTCAATTTATGAACATGCAAAATATCGATATTAAAGATTCAGAAACAGCCATGACTCAATTTGAAAATGCTGGTAAAACAGCCATGTTAATTGCTATCAATCAAGAATATAGAGGTATGATTGCTGTTGCAGATACAGTTAAAAACTCAACTGCTGATGCAATTAAACAATTACATGATCTCAATATTAAAGTCGTCATGCTAACAGGTGACAATGAACGCACAGCACAAGCAATTGCCGATGAAGTAGGTATCGACACAATCATTGCACAAGTGTTACCAGAAGAAAAAGCAACACAAATTAAATCGCTTCAATCTCAAGGTAACACGGTTGCTATGGTAGGTGATGGTGTCAATGATGCACCTGCACTTGTTCAAGCTGACATTGGTATTGCCATCGGTACTGGTACAGAAGTCGCGATTGAAGCGGCTGATGTTACGATTCTTGGCGGCGATTTATTATTAATTCCAAAAGCCATCAAAGCAAGTAAATCAACGATACGCAATATTCGCCAAAACTTATTCTGGGCATTTGGTTATAATGTTGCAGGCATACCGATTGCGGCACTGGGCTTACTTGCACCATGGATTGCAGGTGCAGCCATGGCACTAAGTTCTGTCAGTGTGGTAACAAATGCGTTAAGATTAAAACGAATGAAATTATAATGTTATCAGAATAATTTAGAAGCGACTATTAGAAGGAGGTGATTGATATGACTACAGAAACAATTCAAGTAGAAGGCATGAGTTGCGACCATTGTAAACATGCAGTAGAAACTGCATTGACTGATTTGGATGGTGTATCAACAGCTGACGTTAGTTTAGAAGCAGGCAATGTGAAAGTTGATTTTGATGCTGACAAAGTTGCTATGCCTCAAATGAAAGATGCAATAGAAGACCAAGGTTACGATGTAAAATAATAATAAAAGTGGGTATTTAGCCATGCTAAGTACCCACTTTTATTATGTTATTCAATTTTAATTAACACGCAAACGTGTATCTCCTGTTCTTATAACATCCATCGTCGCATCTAATGCATCAACAATTAAATTTTCGACTGCAGCATCTGTATAAAAAGCAATATGTGGTGAGACAATGACGTCTGGTCGTTCAATTAATTGCTTTAATATGTCATCATTAAATGATTGATGACGTTGATCACTTGGGAACAACCCTTTTTCACCTTCATATGTATCTAATGCGGCACCTTTTATCAAACCGCTATCTAACACCTCTATTAAAGCACTTGTTTTCACAATTGTACCTCGAGCACAATTAATAAATACAGAACCTGCTTTAAATTCATTAAATAAAGTTTCATCAAATAAATAGTCATTATCCTTGCTTGCTGGAATATGTACGGTTACGATATCTGCATTTTGGATTGCTTCTTTGATGGTACTTGTATAAGTTAAAAATGATTCATACGCCTCATTAGGTGCAATATCATATGCCACCACTTCAGCGTCAAATCCTTGCGAAAAAATCTTAGCAACAATTGATCCAATACGTCCTGTGCCAATGACAGCAACTTTCAAATCTTTTATAGAGCGTGATAATATGTCTGGTTGCCACCTAAAATCATATGCAGCCGTTTTCTGTTGAATATCATTATAATTACGTATTAGATTAAGTGCCTGTGAAACAGTGTATTCCGCAATTGAATGTGGTGAATAAGAGGGTACATTACTGATAACCAAATTATATTTTTCCGCCAATTGAAAATCATAAATATCAAAACCAGCACTGCGTTGTGCAATTTGTTTAATACCAAAGTCGTGTAATTGCTTATAAACACTTTCATCTAACGGAATTTGTTGTGATATAGACACACCATCAAACTCTTTAACACGTGATACAGTTTCACTAGTTAATAAATCTTCATCTAAATCAACTTCAACTTTATTCTGATGAGACCAAGCTTCAATATAAGGTTTATCTTCGTTTCTAACGCCGAAAAGTTTTATACGCGTCATATTAGCATCTCCTTTTGTAATTAATGTGATTCATATAGATGTCTCAGAGACTGAATTCTCTTAACAGCTTCCTTCAATTGCACATCCTCAATAGCTAATGATATACGCACGTAATTTTTGCCATGTTCACCGAACGGTATACCTGGTGCAACAAGTATGGATTGTTCTTGTAATAAATAGTCAACAAATGCTTCTCCATCATAGTTTGGTGGGGTTTGTAGCCATAAGAAAATACCACCGTTCATAGGTTCAAATGGAATATTGACTTCCTTTAATTTAGCTTCAAAAGTATCCCTACGTTGTTTAAAAATGTTACTTTGTTCATCCAAGAAATCATCATAGTGGTTCAACGCATATGTCGCTGCGTCTTGTAAGGCACCAAACATACCTGCATGCGTATGTGTGTGATATTTTTTCAATGCTTGAATGATATCTTTATTTCCGACAGCAAACCCTACTCTAAAACCTGACATATTATATCCTTTAGATAATGAAAATACTTCAATTGCTAAATCTTTAGCACCTTTTGTTTGTAAAATACTCGGATTTTTATGATCAAATCCAAATGCACTATATGCAAAATCATGTACGATTTTTGTTTTTGTACCTTTAAATTGCGCTACAGCCTCATCAAATACAGATTGTGTCGCTACCGATCCAGTGGGATTATTAGGATATGTTAAATAGACCAACCGTGTATTTTTCAATATATCACTATTTACTTTATCCCATTGTGGCAAGTAATAAGGTGGTTCTAACACGAGTGGTTGAGGATGTGCATCTGCTAATAAGACCCCAGCCTTATAATCTGTATAACCTGGATCTGGTAATAGTACATTTTCTCCAGGATTAACAATACATGATGGTAAAGCCACTAATCCATTTTTGGTACCATACAAAATGCATACTTCCTCTTCTTTATCTAACTCTACGTTATATTGTCTTTGATAAAAATCTACAATGGCTTGTTTAAAAGTATCTTTACCATGAAATGCTACATACTTTTGATTATTTAGCTCTCGCAAGGCATCTGCGAAACAATCAATGATCCCCTTGGGCGTTTCTCCATCTGGTATACCTACCGCCATATTAATTAAAGGCAATGGTCCATGTTCCACAGGTTGTCCCATTGTTTTTGCAAAATAACTATCTGGCACTTGTGCTAATCTATCTGAAATCACCATAAAAGTCCTCCTAATAAAAAAACTATATACCTACGAAAGTGGCATATAGTTTACATGTCACCTATCTTTCAAGTAGTGTTACTTGTTGGACGAAGCACAGTACTTATTTATAAAGTCTGTTGCTGAAGTTTCATAGGGCCAATTCCCTCAACTTCTCTGGATAAGTTTTGCTTTTAAATTACTATTAATTTTATCAGAATATTCAAACATGTCAATGTAAAAAGGGAGTGGGACAGAAATCAATTTTTTCTAATAGAGATTTCGTAGTCCCACCACGGCAAAGATGACTAGGATTGAAATGTTTACCTGAGCTAAAGCTCATGCATAAGTCTCACTAAATTTTTTTGTGGTATACATAAGCTTTAACTTATGTATAAGAACTACTAATTTTCATAAAATGAAAAAGTAGTTCTTTAAATCAGTGAGACTTTACATTTTCAATTTAGTCATCTACTGCCTAAAAGATAAAAAGTCTGGGACATCTATTTTTGTCCCAGACTCTTAGCTTTAATATTTATTTATTAATTCCAGCCAACCCACGCGCTAGAACCTTGAGATTTGTATACGTTAACTGCTGTGTCAATTTGATCTTGAACTGACATACCTGCATGTTCACCATGGCCTAATAATTGGAAATATCCGTAAGCACCTGATGATGCATTAACTGCACTTCCGTTACCGCCACTTTCACGTTGGATAACACCTTTCCATTGTGAAGCTGATACACCAGTACGCTCTGCCATTTGATTAGCAATTGCATCAATGCTTGATGTAGATGTTGTAGTTGAAGTAGTTGTTGATTTAGTTGAAGTACTTGTTTGTGCAGTTTGAACATTTGAGTTAGATGAAGCTTTAGGCGCTTCAACAGCTGCTACTTCAGTGTTGCTTGATTGTTGTTGTGTACGAACTTCGTTAGCTGAAGTTTCGTTAGTGTTTGTAGTTGCTTGAGCAGTTACATCTTGGATAGTATTAGAAGATGCACTTTGAGCACCTGCAGTTGTATAATTCCATGACCAAGTTTGGCCATCTGAAGTGAATGTATATTCGTTTCCACCTAATACGAAATTATAGTTATACGCACCAGCGTGTAATGGTTTTTCGTTTAATTGTTCTGGGTTGTTTTGAGCTAAGTCAGCTAAATGTGCTTGATCAATGTTTTCTTCTGATGCATGCGCTTGATTGTGATCAGCTGTTGCTGCATATCCTGTTACACCTAATGCTACTGCTAATGATGATGCTAAAATAGTTTTCTTCATAATAAAAAAATCCTCCAATTAATATCTTTTTTAAGTTTAATTATATTTTCGTTAAATTATTTATCGTATGTGCTGAAATCTTTTAAATTTAATGTCTTATCTTTTCGCCACAAATAATATACCATAAATTTCGGTCAGTTATATTACACTTCCTTAACAAAACGTTACAAATCAAATTACGTTTTGTAACATTGCGTCATGTTTGTTTCATTTTGTAATACTTAAAACCGATTACTCGTCACAATAATATTGTGCACATGCTTGCTATAAAAGGCTTGAATAAATTGATAAACATAAAACTGCTATAATCTGAAATATTACAAATCACACTTCTGTTACATAACTGTAAACTATAAAATAGACAAAAAAATTATATTTTGGAGTAAAACTTGCAAAAAAAATTGTCTAAATCAAAAAAAGACCACTGATTTGTGGCCTTTTTAATTCATTTAAACTTTTTGCTATATCGACAATTTTTTACTTTATTACAAAATATGACACATATTTTAAGCAAATCATGTAAATTTACGCTAGGAACTTAAAGATTTCTCTGTCGTAAATTTTCAATACCTTCATATAAAATGTATTAATTAAATACCCCATTACAAATGGTACGACAAAAAATGTAATAAACACAAAAACTAAATTCAATGCAATGGAATGTTCCATAAATCTAAAAGCACTTATAGGTCCAACTAATCCTATGATACCAAAACCAGCTGATTCCTTAGTACCTTCAACGCCTATTAATCCACCAACGAAACCTGTGATCAGTGCATTAGTAAAAATAGGTAGCAATATAATTGGATGTCTTACCATATTAGGAATCATCATTTTGACGCCACCTAAGAATATCGTAATAGGTACACCTGCTCTATTTACTTTAAGTGTCCCTGCCACTAAGGCTCCTTCACATGCAACGATACCCAGCGAGGCTGAACCTGCAGCTAAGCCGCTAATACCTATCGCTAAGGCAGTCGCAACTGTGGATATTGGTGAAATAATTATAAAACTAAACACTAGCGCAATAAGCATGGACATGAGGATTGGTTGTAATTCAGTAAAAGAATTTACTAAATTCCCAATTCCTGTTGTGATCATTTGGATATACGGCAAAGTCAATACACCGATTGCACTTGCAATAACGCCTACAATTGTTGGTAAAATAATTAATGTCAGACTTCCAAATTTTTCTCCTACTAATAATATTAAAAATACTGCAATAGCTGCAGTAAGCATTGTATTAATTAAGTCTCCAACTCCTACTAATAGCCAGACACCATCTTTAAATTGTGCTGCACCACTGCCTACAAACGCAGAGCTAGCTACGACAGCAGTTGCTAATGGACTCAGTTTAAAGCGCATGGCAATTAATGCACCTACTAATAACGGCACTGTAAATTGAATACTTTCTACAACTTGCAATAAAGTTGTAAATACTGAAAATTTTGGTGCTAAGAGTTTAAATAACTCCCCTAAGATTGCATTAGGTATTAAACCTGCAACAATCGCAATGGCTACGCCAGACAATACATTAAATAGAAACTGTTTTGGACTTACTTTAATCATAGAAGTTCCCCCTAAGCTGAAATAAGTATTACTATATCATATTTTCTTAATTTTCAGAATATTTATTTTGGAAAATTTTTCAACTTAAACTAAGTTCATCACTGATTTATTTAGAATAAGTTCCTAACACAAAATATTGAGGGAAAGACTTTCTACAAAATCATCTTATTTAAATCAAGTTTAATGATATTCAAAAATGATATCGAATAAAACAAGGACAGGATTAACAGAGGTCTTCTCTATTAATCCTGTCGCCTTTGATATCGTAATTTTTATTTATTCATTAACTCTGCCGTTAATACGAGACCTTGTGTCTCTGTTTCGAAAAATTCTAGTTTTTGTAAAGTATTATTTTCAGGTAAGTGTTCATTGAATTGATGCCAAATCCAAATAGCAATATTTTCTGCTGTTGTATTCATTTCTGGCAATGTTTCATTAACCATTTGCCCATCAATATATGGTGCGATTTCTTTCTCATATAGTTTATCTACTTCATTAAAATCCATAGCTAACCCATAGTCATCAATATTAGATAATATTTCTATATTGAATTTATACGTTTGATTTTCTAAATCTTTATGCACAGTTTGAGTAAAATAAATTCTATTATCGCAAGTAAATTCATAATAATTTTTTATTAATACTTCTCCCTCATGATAACGAAACTGTTTAGGTGGTTGAATATGATCAAATTTAGACATTAGACTCACTCCTAATTCCTTTTTTTACTTATATACCCGTTCCTGTTCTTTCTATATAATATAAGTATGTTTTCAAATTTCATTTTACGGTAATGGTATGATTGATGCTAAATTAAATTTAGGAGGTCATCCTATGACGATACAAATACAAAGAATTTATGAAAATGAACAAAATGAAGGCACACGTATACTTGTAGATCGTGTTTGGCCTAGAGGTGTATCCAAAGAAGACGCAAATTTAGATTATTGGTTAAAAGACATAGGTCCAACTACAGAATTAAGAAAGTGGTTTAATCATGATCCCAAATTATATGCAGCGTTCAAAGAAAAATATGCCAAAGAATTACGTGAAAATGAATCACAAAAAGAAGCCTTTGAAAAATTAAAATCTATTGTTTCTAAGGCTGAAGGTGACGTTATCTTATTATTTGCTGCAAAAGATGAACAGCACAATCAAGCAATTGTACTTCAAGACTTATTAAATTAAGAGGTAGTTTATGACAATATGGAAAATATCTGTTCAAGAAGCATGTGTACAAACGTTAATTAAGCAAGATGCCACACTCGCACAATTAATTGATAAGATTGGTGATTTACAAATTCAATTACGTCCCAATCCGTTAAAATCACTTATTCGCTCTATCATCGGTCAGCAAATTTCAGTCACGGTGGCACAGTCTATTTTCAAAAAATTATCTACCGCCATTAACGACCATTGGACGGTAAATCAGTTATTGCAACTAAGTGAATCAGATATGAAAGCTATGGGGTTATCTCAAACAAAAATAAATTATATCCAGAATGTACTATCCGCTGTTCAACGTGGCCAATTAAATTTTGAAGCACTCTACAAAATGGACGACAATACCGTTATTAAAACACTGACGCAAATTAAAGGTATAGGTAAATGGACTGCCGAAGTTTTTCTGTTATTCACACTACAACGCAAAGATGTATTACCTATAAACGATGTTGGCCTACAACGTTCTGCACAATGGTTATACCAAACAACCAAAGACGAAAGGAAAGTGCAGCTCGCTATTTGCGCTGAACAATGGCATAGTTGTGCTTCCATAGGCGCATTCTATTTATGGGAAGCGATTCATCAAAATTTATTACAATACGATACTATCTATGACATCCCGAATAACAATAAAAATTAAGGCGAGGTAATGAATCAATAAATCATTTGAATTCATTATCTCGCCATATGCGCGTTATTCCATAATCTATTATTTGGATTATATATATGATTATCCTTTAGTCCTTCTGCTGTTTTACCTTACTCACATAAAAATATAATAATACTTATCTTATAACACACATTTATTTAATACAGCTATTTACGCTACTTCAAATAAACTCTCTTCTCCCTTTGGTAAACCTTCAACATATTCTTTAGGATCTATCGCATAATCATTACCCACGCCACCATTCATACGTTGAAAATGTAGATGCGCCCCAGTCGTTTGTTCTCCAGTATTACCCGACAATGCAATCGTATCTCCTGCTTTAACGGTATCGCCTACTTCTACTTTAAAATCATTAAGATGCATATACCACTGATGGTGCGTTCCATTTGACTCCGCTATCTGAACGACTTTACCACCTAAGTCATCATTAAATGTTCGAGTGACTTTACCGTCTGCAGCCGCTTTGATCGGTGTATCTTCAGGTAAATGATAATCGATACCGTAGTGTTTACCATCAAATTCACTAAATTCATATTCTCCAAAATTTTCTGTTTCTCTACTACCATCGAAAAATTTACTAAAAGCGCTATCTCTTTCATCCTCATTTTCATCTTTATCTTGATTTTGTTCAGTAAATGTTTCGTTCATATTTTCTTTTATATCATTTATATTCAATATTAACCACGTCATTGGGATAATGATGATGATTAGTAAGACTATCCATTTCACTATATTTTTCACTATTTGATTCACCTTTTATTTTAAGTATTGGCTTATCAGTATACTTTTTATAGTGACGAATATCTAATAATTCGCTTGAATTAGCGCTCATACTTTAGTTGTATCAAAATGAGCGTAGCCCTATGAAATCTTTATCGGAGAATTAGATTTCAGTACTACGCCCACTTATATACTATTGTTAGTTAATGTGTATTTTTCTCATAACTTGCTAACATATTTTCCATTAAGCCCCACACACTTGCTACATCAACCGCTGTAGCAAAATATGCATTTTTCTCTTTATTCGTAATGTCATTTAAATCTACAGACATTGTGCCATATGTTAATGGACTTTGATGTTCTATATCGATATGTGTATGCTGCATTGTAAATAGTTCAGGCTGCATCAAATATAGTACTGTGCAAGCATCATGTATTGGGCCACCGTCCATGTCAAAGTGCGTTTTATATGTAGATTTGAAAAATTCTAATAGCTCTACTACAAAATTAGCGATTGGATTATCAATCTTCTTAAACTTATCGATAACTTGATCTGTCGCTAATACTTGATGTGTCACATCTAAACCAAAAACATTTATTCGTACGCCACATTCAAAGACGCGCTTAGCCGCTTCTGCATCTACCCAAATGTTAAACTCAGCTGTGGGTGTCCAGTTTCCGAAGGTACCTCCGCCCATAATTGCAATAGATTCAATGTGCTGTGTGATATTTGGTTCCTTAATCAGTGCAGTTGCAATATTCGTTAATGGACCAGTGGCAACGAGTGTTACTGGTTCTTTGCTTTGCTTCAATGTTTCAATAATCACATCGACTGCTTGCTTTTGCGTTGGTTTTAATGACGGAACTTCTGGCAATTTTGGTCCATCTAATCCACTATCACCATGAATTTGTGAAGCAAAGGAGGCTGGTTTTATAAGTGGTCGTGTAGCACCTACAGAAACACTAATATCATCTCTTCCCATCACTTCTAAAACATTCAAAGCATTTTTTGTATTTTTTTCTACTGATTGATTTCCTGCTACCGTTGTAACAGCTAATATGTCTAATGGACTGTTTTTTGCTCCTGCTAATATTAATGCGATCGCATCATCATGACCCGGATCGCAATCCATAATTATTTTTTTACTCATTTCGATCACTCCAATATAAAATTTCACAGCTCACCTGTATTCATGAGCAATGCACATATCACTCAGCGATATGCTTTTGATATTGTCTATACATTACAGCAAGTATAACCAACCATAAAGGTGCTAAAATAACACCAATACGTGTTTCTGGATTAACAAATAATACGCCAAATATAAATACGAAGAATGCAATAATACAAATCGACATTATTTTACCACCGGGCATTTTATATTTACTTTGTTTATGTAAATCCGGACGCGTTTTTGTGTATCTTACATAGGCAATCATAATAATTGTCCAAATGAAGATATTTAATACTGTAGAAACTGTACTGATATAAACAAATACAGTCGTCGCATTGGGAATAAAGTAATTTAATAATACTGCAAATAACAATAATGCACACGTCACAAGTATGGCTACAATTGGTACACCTTTGCGATTGGTTACTTGAAACTTCGGCGGTGCTTGTTTTCTATCTGATAATCCAAATAGTGTTCTACTATTAGCAAATATACCACTATTACATGCTGACGCTGCAGCTGTTAACACAACAAAATTAATGATCCCTGCCGCAAAAGGTATGCCTACTAATGCAAATACTTTCACAAAAGGACTGTCTTCTGGATCTAATGCATTCCAAGGTATAATAGAAATAATGACTGCTAATGCACCAACATAAAACAATAAAATCCTAAGTGGTACATTATTAATTGCCTGAGGAATCGTCTTATGTGGATTTTTTGTTTCTCCAGCAGTAATACCAATCATCTCAATACCGACAAATGAAAAGATAGCCATTTGAAATGACATTAAAAATCCTGACATACCATTCGGAAAGATACCACCATGACTATAGATATTTGTTACACTTGCATGACCGAATGGTGTTTTATAGGCAATGACAATCATTACAATGCCGACAATAATCAACGCCACAATGGTTATTACTTTGATGATTGCAAACCAAAATTCTAATTCTCCAAATAATTTTGTACTTAATAAATTGAAGGACATAAGTAACAATACACAAGCAAGTGCGGTTAACCAGTTTGGAATATCTGGATACCAAAAAGATACATACTTAGCAACTGCTGTGACTTCTGCCATGCCGGAAATAATCCATGTTAACCAATACGTCCATCCCGTTATAAATCCAGCTAATGGACCTACATATTCATGCGTGATATCCGCAAAAGAATTAAATTTAGTGTTAGATAATAACATTTCTCCCATCGCTCTCATGAACATAAACAACACAAATCCAACAATAATATAGGTTAGTAAAATAGATGGTCCAGCTAAGTGAATAGATTGTCCAGCACCTAAAAACAGGCCGGTCCCAATTGCCCCTCCAATCGCAATTAACTGTATATGACGATTACTAAGTTCTCTCTTTAATTTATCTGCCATTATTTCTGCCCCTTATTCGAAATATTTGCACAATTCTATCATACTACTTTTTTCATTAAAAATATCCACATACTTTTAATATGAATTAAATCATCAAGCTTTGTGCTTATTATTTCCTAATAAATTCATTTACAAACATGCTAACTCTGCTAATATTTAAATAAAGATTAAATTAAAAATATTAATTATTTTCATTACTATGTTTAAGGGGGGATCGTATGCAAGCAATTTTAATTGGTATTCTTGGCGCATTATTCTTTTCTGTTACGTTTATCTTGAATCATGCAATGGCTAATGATGAAGGCAATTGGCTATTTAGTGCTTCATTACGCTTTTTATTTATGTTCCCCATACTTTTTATAATCATATACTTTAAAAAGAACTTATCTAAAGTACATCATCATATTAAATTGCATTTTGTCCCGTGGATCATTTGGAGTACACTCGGTTTTGTATTTTTTTATATGCCAATTACATTTGTCGCCAATTACAGCCCCGGTTGGCTCATCTCTGCAACATGGCAATTAACCATTATTTGTGGACTACTCCTCGCACCATTCTTTTATGAATATGTACAAATCAATCAGCAACAAATTAAAATAAGAGAACGTATTTCTTGGCGCTCTGTCGGAACCTCTAGCATTATGGTCTTTGGCGTTGTACTTGTCCAAGTACCCCAAGTCGCTCATATTGAAATGAAAATATTTATCATGTCAGTACTCCCTTTGATTATCGGCGCTTTTTGTTACCCTTTAGGTAATCGTAAAATGATGATACTTGTGGATAATCAGTTGAATACACTGGAACGCATCTATGGTATGACACTCGTCACACTACCTATATGGGTGATTATATTTATATGTGGTGTATTGAAGACTGGTCCACCTTCTTCTAATCAAGTGATACAGACATTTATCGTAGCTGTGTTCTCTGGAATAATAGCTACATCACTCTTTTTCTATGCAACTAATATGGTAAAACATAGCCAAGCAAAACTTGCAGCAGTCGAATCAACGCAAGCAACTGAAATTATCTTTACACTAATTGGCGAAATGATTCTTTTGGGATTACCGCTTCCAAGCACAGTGAGTATCGTAGGTATCTTCATGATTACAATAGGTATTGTCATTTATAGTTTCATGAATAGTATCATTAAAGAAAATAATAACCTGACTCTATAATTCACTGCGTCTAGGACAAAAATAATTGATTTCTGTCCCACTCCCAACGATGCTTGTTATATAGAAATAAGAGTAAACGCGCTATTAAACTTGTAGTTTAAGTATGTCCAATCATTCGCATTGACATCTTGTTATGAAAAACAGATAATTTGTTTGAACGCATAATCGTTTTACAAATTAGAGGAGGTATAAGGTCAATGACCACAACACATGTCGATCCTAGAGTAACAAGAACTAAAAAACTGTTGATGGATGCCTTTCGTGAAATTGCTAAAGAAAAAAAGTTACAAGCGATCACAATTAAGGACATTACGGAACGCGCAACTGTTAACCGTGCAACGTTCTATGCCCATTTTTATGATAAATATGACATTATGGATTATACACTCTCAGAAACTGTACTTAAAAATTTAAATAATGCATTAGCTGTTTCTTCAGAACTTAACGAAGAGACACTATCTTCTAGCTTCATTACCATTACGAGTTATATTCAAGAAACACATAATGAATGTAAATTAAATAGTGAAGCATATGGTCAAGTCGTTGAAAAAAGAGTTAAAGAAGAGTTAGAAGATATATTTTTAACACTACTTGTCCAACAACACCCAAACGAAACAAGAGAATCCCTTGCGGCAAGTGCTAGATTCCTTTCATGGGGATTATATGGTACAGCTAAACATTGGTTCCATAGCAGCCACTTATCAGCGAATGATTACATTGATCGTGCGTTGCCATTGCTAATGAAACAAATTTTAAATTAAAAATCCACGTCAGGACTTTCCAGGTCACTGTCGTGGATTTTATGCTTGCATCATTATTAACTTTTATGTTGATTAATAAAGCTTAATACATCACCTGTCATAGCTACGGCACTATTACTTTGACCTTCGATACCGCCTTGATGTATGCCAATCACTTCATTATTTTCATTAAATACTGGAGAACCAGAATTACCTCCGAATGTACTCGCATTATACTCAAACTCAGCTGTGTTTGAATTCAGTATTTGTCCTTTGCTCTCCCACATTGTAGCCAATGACTTATCTCCTGGATAACCGGTTACAGTAATCGGCATATCTTTAGCAACTTTTGATGCGTCTTTTAAAGTCGCAGGTTGAACTACATCTCCTACTGATTCACCGTCTTTATTTTCATTAAAATGTATAAGCGCTAAATCCTCATTTCCTGGGTAAACTTCTATTTCTTTTTCAGAAAATGTACCGTAAGGCATTGTATTTTCATTTTGGGCAGCCGGTGAAAAATTCATGTTTCCATCTGAAAGATTTGCAACATGCTTATTGGTTAATACTGTATTTTTACCAATAACAACACCCGTCGCAATGTTATCTCCAATACTAATATAACCAACAGATTGGTAATGACCACTCGTTGTATTTTCAATTTGTGTTCTATCGTCATTGGGTAAGACGACTCTTGTATTAATTTGATTCGTATTGTTTTTAGCAGTTTCAGACTGTGCTGATTGATCAGTTGTCACTTTGCTTGATATATGAGAATTATTTAACCTTATAAATGAGAAAAAAGCAACGCACTTTAAATAAGATACGTTGCTTTTTCGATTGATGAACACCTATAATTAAACTA
>NZ_JACBFD010000034.1 GCF_013391405.1 Staphylococcus sp. GSSP0090 | reverse complement strand
TTGACGCTCTTCAAATGATAATTGCGGAAACCATTGTTGAATGCCTTCCGTTGTACTTAACAAGTTAAAGACGGTTTTGGCATCTTGTTCTATCGTTATTTTTAATGGTTGATACGCACCTTGTTCATCTTTAGAATATACCGTTTCCATATAAAGATAGCCCCTTTCAATTTATAATGGTCTTATTTTGACATCACATATGAATTGATAGTAATGCTATTCCCATCTCATTTTATTTTAATCCTAAGTCTGAATGGTTATTTATTTCTATTTTTCGTGCTTTTCTTGTATATCTTAAATAAATCAAGCCAAGTAAGATAAACCACAGTGGCGATAATACAACGCCCATTCTCGTATCTGGTACAACAAGTAAGATGATCAATACAAATACGAAGAACAATTGCACCGTTCTGGCCGCATGAATACCACCAGGTAATTTAAATTTACTATTCTTATGAGAATCAGGATGCGCTTTTACATATTTTGCATATGCATGCACAATAAACATCCATACAGCGACTAATAAAATCGTTGAAATGGCCGTGACATAAAAGAACACCTGCGTTGCATTCGGTATCAAATAATTCAATAACACTGTAATAGATAGCAATGCACATGTGACCAATATGGCTATATAAGGCACACCTTTTTTATTTGTTTTCATTAATAAATGATGTGTTTGTTTTTTCTCAGATAACCCAAATAAAATTCTACTATTTGCAAATATACCACTATTACATGCAGATGATGCTGCAGTTAATACCACAAAGTTGATTAACCCCGCTGCAAATGGTACACCAATAAGCGCAAATAAACTTACAAATGGACTATTATTTGGATCAATGTCTTGCCATGGAATAATAGACATCATCACCGCTAATGCACCGACATAGAATAATAGTATGCGGATTGGCACACTGTTAATTGCTTTCGGTATCGTCTTTTCAGGATTTTTTGTTTCTCCTGCTGTAATACCTAATATTTCAATACCTGTAAATGAAAAGACAACCATTTGGAATGACATAAAGAATCCAGATGCACCATGAGGGAATAAACCACCATTGTTAAATATATTGGATACACCTGTCTTACCAAAAGGCGTTTGCATTGCAAATACAATCATGACAACACCAATAACAATTAATGCCATGATTGTTACGACTTTTATAATTGCAAACCAAAATTCTAATTCACCAAACATTTTTGTACTAGTTAAATTAAAAGCCATAAGTATCAATATACAAGCTAAGGATGTAATCCAATTTGGTAAATCCGGCACCCAAAATTCTACATATTTTGCAACGGCAGTAATTTCTGCCATACCCGAAGTAATCCATGTTAACCAATAAGTCCACCCCGTTACAAAACCCGCAAACGGACCTATTTGATCATGTGCAATGTCTGCAAATGTTTTATACTCTGTGTTAGAAAGTAACATCTCGCCCATCGCACGCATGAACATAAACAATACAAAACCGACAATAATATACGTGAGTAAAATCGATGGCCCCGTTAAACTAATGGATTGACCAGCTCCTAAAAATAAACCAGTTCCAATAGCTCCACCAATCGCAATAAGTTGAATATGTCTATTACTCAACTCTCTGTTCAAAGTATTTGTCATAAATCTTGCCCCAATTCCAATTGTTTTAAAGCACCATTCATATATCGCGTTAGTTTATTAGCCCCTTTGTTATCAATCAATAAACTAATGTAAGTATTACATGCATATATTTCAATAATGCTTGGTTGTATAATATTCTTTTTTTCTGAAAATTACAACTAATGCTATAAATCATTTTAAATAATATTGTATGTTTACATTTTTGATTATTTAATTCTTTAATTGATTAAAACACTAAACTTTAAACACTTTTTTAATATTTAAATTTCTCTGCTACCTATTAAGTATCTGTCTTTATGACATAAAAATACAGCACGCATTTAATAGTTAACGAAAGCATTAACTAATAAACGCGTGCTGTGAATTGATATATGGTTGACGTACCTTTTAACAAATACTTTATTATGATGATTGTGTTGCTATTGTGTCTTTAATAGACTTTATATCTTCAGGTGTTGTTTGACAACAACCCCCAATAATTTTTACACCTTGCTCTAACCAATGAGGAATCTGCTCAATAATTAAATGCTGATTACCTACACTCTCCCATTCTTTCTTCATCGCATTGTACTGTGCACCTCCATTAGGATATAGCGCAATAGTTTGAGGCATATGTTTTAATCCTTTGTCTATTGCTTTATTTATACCTACCACCGATGAACAATTGATACCAAATATCGATATCCGTTCAGCAAATTGCTTCATATAATCACACAGCGTTTCAAATTCAGTTTCGTCTGATAAATTACCATCATCATTGACCGTGACACTTAACCAAAATGTCTGCATTGTATAATGCGGCACAATATATTCAACAATTGCTTTTATTTCCTCAAAGTTAGGTACTGTCTCAAATACAAAATCATCGATCCCTCTTTTAATCAATGCTTCTATACGTGTTTTATGAAATTGAAAATAGTCTTCCTTACTTAAATCGTATGCCCCTGTATACTCAGAACCATCACTCAAATAGGCGCCATATGGCCCTAAGCTGCCTACAATGACTTGCTTATTGGTTGTTGCCTCTTTAATTTGATTGACTGCAGTGTCATATAACTTATCTATTTCGGCTGCTTGCATCCCAATATCTGAAAAAGTTTGGTAACTTGCTTGATAAGTACTTGTAAGTAATATATCTGTACCCACATCTGTAAAACCTTGATGTGCTTGTTTAATCTGTACAGGATTATTTTTTAAAACTTCACTCGACCATAATGAAGTCTTTAAATTACAACCTGCTTGTTCTAATGTTGTTGCCAAACCACCATCTAGTACTAATGGTGACGCATCGTTCAATTTTTCTAATAATCGCATTTATCTCCCTCTTCTCTTATGATATTTAATGAAATAATATATCAGTGCAATGGCTGCGAATGGTACACCAAAATATAGCGCAGGTGCCTGATTAGAATCAAACACCATTCCTATACATGAAATTAAACATAAGATAAACCCTATAATAGGTATAGATTGATGAATGCTTAGGCTATGATCCAATCTTTTTGCATTAAAATACGTGACACAGATACTCATCCACACAATAACTACCGCTAGACCTGCAATAGAAACGAGTACAACATAAAGTGAATCTGCTGCGTAGATACTGGATAATAAAGCCAATAGACCACCTACCATACTAAATAATGTTGCATTTATAGGCATGTGATATTGGTTCAACCGACCGAACCATTTTGGAAATACACCTTCATTGGCTAAGCTCCATATCATTCTGCTTGCCGCATATAATCCAGAATTGGCAGCAGATAATAAAGCCGTGATGATGACTATATTCATAATATCTCCTGCATAAGGTATCCCCATTTTTTGAAAGATGACTACAAATGGACTTTCTAATGATTTCCCTTCATAACTTGGAATTAAGATAGAAATAATCACCATTGTCCCGATAAAAAAGATAATTAGCCGCCATAAAGTGGCACGTATAGCTTTAGGAATAACTTGCTTGGGATTTTCAGTTTCTCCTGCTGCAATACCGATTAATTCCGTTCCACTAAATGCGTAATTCACTGCTAACATCGTTAAAAACACTGCGCCTATACCATTTGGAAACGTAGGATGCGTATATCTGTTAGCAATTGTGTGCATACCTTCGTATCCATTGTAATGTATCAAACCAAAAATGACGCCAATGCCCAAGACAATAAATATAATAATAGTCATTACTTTAACTAGAGAAAAATAAAATTCAACTTCAGCATAAAAACGTGTCGATATGATATTAAAAATTAATATTAATACAATTGCACTTGCAGCAAATATATATTCTGGTGTTTCTGGAAACCACCTTTGCATCAAAATACCCACAGCTGTAAATTCAGAACCTAGCGCTACCGTCCAAGTCAACCAATAAAACCATGCAACTATGTATCCAACGGAAGGATGTATATATGTACTAGCATATGTATGAAAACCACCTGTCACAGGATGTTTAATAGCCAACTGTCCTAAACAAAGCATGACGAGATAAACAAGTATTGAACCTACTAAATAAGATAAGACAGTACCTAGTGGTCCCGCTTGTTGTAAAGTATATCCAGAACTTAAAAATAACCCCGTACCAATAACCCCACCAAAGCTTAATAACATGAGATGACGTTGTTTCATGGCACGTTTGAAAGATGTTTGTTCCATTGAATGTGCTCCTTATCTTTAAGTACTTTATAGACTTTTGATATAATTACACATTCTATTGATTTCTGAAAATTTAGTCAATCATTATTTTTAGTATCTTTTCTATCCAATATACCTCTTACCTACTTGGATGATTCATCTGTTGATAAAGAAAGCGCTATCTATTTAACTGAATTTTCAAACTTTTATAAAAATTCAGTTTTTTATATTGCTTTTCATTCTCAACGCTATTAACATTAACTATGTATCACTTTAAATATCTAAGTAATGAATAGAGGAGATTTATAATGACAGAATATAATGACTTAGTAACTTCTACTCAAAAGATTACCAAAGAAGCTTTACATAAATTAGGTTTTGATGAAGGTATGTATGAACTTATAAAAGAACCTTTAAGATTTTTAGAAGTACGCATTCCAATTCGTATGGATGACGGTACTGTTAAAACCTTTACAGGCTATCGCGCCCAACATAATCATGCAGTGGGACCTACTAAAGGGGGCATTCGCTTCCATCCCGATGTTAATAAAGAAGAAGTTAAAGCACTATCTATGTGGATGACTATGAAATGTGGTATCACTAACCTCCCCTTTGGTGGTGGTAAAGGCGGCATCATTTGTGATCCACGACAAATGAGCAACCAAGAACTTGAACGTTTATCTCGTGGCTATGTTCGTGCAATTTCTCAATTTGTAGGACCTGAAAGCGATATTCCAGCACCAGACGTTTATACAAATCCCCAAATTATGTCTTGGATGATGGATGAATATAGTAAGATTAATCGTTCAAATGCGTTTGCATTTATTACAGGTAAACCCCTTTCGTTAGGAGGTTCACAAGGAAGAAACCGTGCCACAGCATTAGGTGCCGTCATCACAATTGAAGAAGCAACCAAGCGTAAAAATATTGATATTAAAGGCTCACGTGTTGCAATTCAAGGATTTGGTAACGCAGGTAGCTTTATTGCAAAAATTTTACACGATATGGGAGCTAAGATTGTAGCCATTTCTGAAAGCTTTGGTGCGCTACATGATCCTAATGGTTTAGATGTAGATCGACTCGTGGAATTAAAGGAACAACACGGTCGTGTTACACATTTATATGATAACGTAATTCCTAATGAGCAATTATTTGAAGTGGATTGTGATATCTTAGTACCTGCTGCGCTTTCAAATCAAATTAATGAAGTGAATGCACACAACATTCAAGCAAAAATTATAGCTGAAGCCGCTAATGGACCAACTACGCCAGAAGCTACACGTATTTTAACCGAGCGCGGCGTCTTAATTATCCCAGATGTACTTGCTAGTGCTGGTGGCGTAACTGTTTCTTACTTCGAATGGGTACAAAATAACCAAGGTTACTATTGGTCAGAAGAGGAAGTAAACACAAAATTACGTGATAAAATGGTTGAAGCCTTCAATACGATATATGATTTAGCAGAAGATAGGAAAATGGATATGCGTTTAGCTGCCTATGTCTTAGGTATCAAACGAACTGCGGAAGCGTCTCGTTTCCGTGGTTGGGCATAGACCACTATATATTATGAAACGCTAAATTGATAAATAATCAGATGATCCATTTTTATCAATTACATTTTAATACAATACACAACTTAGCTATGAAGCAATCTTTAACAAGAGATGTCTTCATAGCTTTTTTAATTATAGTATCTAAGTGCTTTTATATCATTTCTATTTCTTTAAATGTGATACTTCATTGTATATACGAAAGCCCCTATTGAGATGAAATGCTTAATCACACACAATATTTTCACCCCCATATGCCATCCACATATTTACACTTTTTAAATATTAGAATTTTCTGATTTATTTGAAATACAAATTAATAAACTATATACTTATTTACAACAAAAGGGAGGATATACAATTATGAAAAACAATATTTACGGTAATGTACCTTGCTTTTTAAATAGTAAGAATCTCAGTCATTCAGATATATTAGATACAGATGTCATCGTTTATGGTGCACCATTTGAAGGTGAGAGTACTTGGGGAGACTATACAGGAGTAGAATTAGGGCCTAAGCAAATTCGTGTGTGTTCAGCTCGCTATAGCCAATATTTACCTGAACTTAATCACATTGATATCAGTGAACACCTAACGATGGGAGACGTTGGTGATGTCCCCTTTGTAGCACATGATAACAAGCAAAGTTATGACAACATTACTAAGTTTGCAAGAAAGCTTTGGGACAGTGGTAAATTCTTAGTTGGCTTTGGTGGTGAGCATGGTGTGACATATCCAATACTGAAAGCACTGACGGAAACAGGCAAAAAGGTTGGGATCATTCATTTAGATGCGCACTATGACAACATGCCTGATTATGAAGGTGAACCATACGCGCGTAACACCCCTTTTATGAGACTTTATGAAACAGATGGTGTACGCAATGAGAGTATTATTCACACTGGTATACATGGTCCTAGAAACAAACCTGAAACGGGGCGTTTCGCACAAGAAGCAGGGGCTATCACTTTAACAATTAATGATATTCGAGAAGCTAAAGATTTGAAAAAGTACGCGCAAGCCATTTATGCACAAGCGAGTAAGGAAGTGGATGTCGTCTATTTAACAATATGTAGCGATGTACTTGATTTCGCCTTTAATCCTGGTGGTCCCGTCGATGGTAACGGGTTATCCTCTTATGAACTCCTTACTATGATTCATGAATTTGGAAAATTAGGTCTTTGTGGCATGGATTATGTAGAAGTATATCCAATGATGGATGCCAATCAAAACTCAGCTCATTTTGTCTCTACAGCAGTATTATATGTACTTGCTGGCCACGTCGCTTATTTAAATCAAACAAAATAATTTGAGGAGTGGTGCCATTGTTAAAAGAAGCTGGGAAGATATTAAGATCCATAGGCCCGGGTATGATAATCACTGCTTCATTTATTGGTCCAGGTACTGTGACCACAATGACACAAGGTGGTGCTGGTTTCGGTTACAGCTTATTGTGGGCGGTCGTATTTTCTATTATAGCCACCATTGTGTTACAGGAAATGATCATTCGTCTATCTCTCGTCACACGTGAAGGCTTAGGCGAAGCCATACAAGATTTATTTAAACATAGAATCGGTAAATTGATCATTGTTTGGCTAACTTTAATCGCAGTTACGATAGGTTGTGCGGCATATATCAGCGGTGACTTAATCGGTACTTCGTTAGGTGCTTCCTATTTATTAAATTTACCAGAACATTGGGTAGCACCTGTCATCGGTGTCATCATTTTACTCATTGGTTTATTTGGAAACTATCGTTTTTTAGAAAAAATAATGCTTGTGCTTATGGTTATCATGGGGATAATCTTTATTACAACGATGATTGTGATTCAACCGGATATCATTGGTATTTTAAAAGGCGTGTTTGTGCCTACAATTCCAGATGGATCCATTATCACGATAATCGCATTGATTGGTACAACTGTTGTGCCATATAATTTTTTCATACATTCAACCGCAGTGCATGAACGGTTTGGCAATATAAAAGAACTAAAGTATGCGCGTTGGGATACGATCGTCTCAATTTCAATTGGTGGCGTCATTTCAGCAGCTATATTAATTGCTGCCGCTACCTTAATAAGAGGCAAAGAAGTAACGAGTGTGATTCAACTTGCAGGTCCGCTTGAACCTGTGCTTGGAGATGCAGCACCACTTGCAATCAGTATCGGATTATTTGCAGCTGGACTGTCCTCAGCGATAGCATCACCAACAGGTGCCGCTGCAACGATTAGTAGCTTATTAGGTTGGCAAGGCGGTATGCAAAGTAAGAAATATAAATCTGTGTTTACCATCATCATCATTATTGGTATTATCACTTCGGCTTTAGGATTTGAACCCTTGCAAGTATTACTTGTGGCACAAGCATTAAATGGCATCATTTTACCTGTTGTGGCCATACTTATATTCATTATTATAAATAAGAAAAACTTGATGGGTCATTACGTGAATACATTATGGCTCAACATCATTGGTGGTATTGTGGTACTCGTCGTTACATTCTTAGGTATTTATAGTTTAATAGATGCAATTACGAGTTTTATGTCTTAATTTTCAATGCCATCAACATTTACGAAAATAATCTAATTGAAGTTTACTGCAAAAGAAACCCCAGCTTTTCTAAATAAACTGGGGTTCCTTAATTTAAATTATTATTGTACTGTTAAGATACACCTTCATATATTTGTTTCAAAAAAGTAAACATATAATTGTAACCTTGTTCAGTCGCTACTTTTGCCGCTTCTTTCTCTTTTTCAATTGCTTCCGCATCAAGTGAATTGTCAACAGGGACTTTTATACCTTGATTAAATTTAACTTCTGTTGTCCCTTTTAAATCAATCAATTCAACAGTAATAATATCTTCTAACTCACTAAATTGAGGCATTTTAAATGAAAATACCAATTTGTACGGTTCTACAATATCAATATATGTTCCAATCGCTCTATACTCAATGCCTTCTCTGACATCGATAATTTCCCAGTCGCCATTAATTTCTAATTGATTCTTTGCAACTTTATTCGTGTGTTCCATCGTCATAAACCATTTTTTAAAAATACTAGGATCAGTCCATGCCTTAAACACTTCTTCAACCGATGCATCCACTTTAAATTCCATATCTAAATTTACGATTTCCCATTCCACAGCATTCACCCTTTCATTCATAACAAAAAACAACATACCGTATGTGATTTCTATCTATATGGGTAATTGCCTATTTTCTATCAATTAAACTTGAAACAATTGTACAATGCGCATACATTATTTCACCGTCACTTATACATTTAACAGTTTATGATAGATATGGTATCAGCATTCACATAACCTATTTACATTAATGCACTGACATTTCGCATAATACGTGCTTTTTTATACCCTAGTAAATCATGTAATTCTTTATAGGCATTGAATAATTTTTTATAAATGAGGACTTGATCATGATCCGGTTCTACTTGATATAAAACAGGTTCTTTCATTGCTTGAATAGCTGAAGTAAAATCTGGATGCGCACCGCCACAAATAGCGCCTAAAATCGCTGCGCCAATAGCTGGTGCGTACTCACTATCAATTACTGTAATCTTTTTGTTCAGTACATTTGCGTAAATTTCCATTAATAAATGATTCTTTTTAGGTATACCACCACAAGCAAACACGCGCTCTACTTCCATTTGCCAACCTTGGTATTGTTGCATAATCATTTTTGTACCAAACGCTGTTGCTTCCATATAGGCACGATATATATCTTCATGCTTCGTTTGGAGACTTAATCCAAATAGACTCCCTTTTAAATTACTATCACTTAACACACTTCGATTACCGTTATGCCAATCTAAAGCAATGAGTCCACTTTCTCCAGGATAACGCTGACTCGCTTTTTCATTCAGTAGTTCAAAAATTGAAATATCTCTATCTTCTGCCGCTTTCACATATTCATATGGAGATTGATTGGCCACATATTCAAACAAATCACCAACTGCTGTTTGTCCTGCTTCATATGCGTAGAGTTCTGGTATAATGGCACCTTTAACTGAACCAGAGATCCCTGGTACTTTATGTTGCTCTTTATTCAACATTAAATGACACGTACTTGTTCCCATAACCATTGTCATTTCCTTATCTTTTTCAGCGCCAATACCGAGTAAACTTGAATGCGCATCGATAATGAATGGACTTACCACTGTTTCAGTTGAAAGACCTAATTTACTTGCCATCTCTTCACTAATCGTACCAACGCTTTCACCTATACTGACGATAGGTGCGTCTACTTTCGTACGTACAATATCTGATAAATTGTCATCCACTTTATCAAATAAATCATAATGAAATCCAGTAGATGATTCCCAAAATGACTTAAATCCTAAGCCACAGTTAGAGCGAACATTTTTACCAGTAAGTCGATTCACAATCCAATCTCCAGCTTCCATAATATCTGCAGTTTCTGCCATCACTTCTGGCGCTTTCCCATTCACTTCCATGATTTTAGGAATCATCCATTCACTACTTACGTTGAATCCATAATATCCTAACCAGCGATTCTTCTCCTCTATCGCAGTATTAAATAGCAAATCCGCTTCAGCCTGAGCCCCATGATGCTTCCATAATTTCACATAGGCATGTGGATTATTGTAATATTTAGGGTTGTTATGCATCGGTTCCATCTGATCATCTACAAATATGACCGTAGAAGAAGTGAAATCTATACCTATACCTACAATATCCTTTGCATTTATATTCGTTTTTTCCAAAATTTCTGGTATGCCTGTTTCAATGACTTCCATATAATCATTCGCATTTTGCAACGAATAACTTTGTGGTAGCTTGTGTCCATTGAGCTCACCCTCAATCGTGCCATGGGTATATGTTTGTATATATTGCCCTATAATCTCTCCGTTCTCAGTGTTCACCAAGAACACTCTTCCTGAACCAGTTCCAAAATCTACCCCTATACTATAAGTCATAACTCATCCTCCAGTTCGCTTTAAGAAAACGCTTTCCTAAATCATAATTAAGATAGTCATAAAAATCAACATAAACATTCACAAAAATACACAAAGGAACACGAAAAAACATTATAACATTGACAAATGATTATGTAAGCGTTTACTATTAGCCATATGAACACAAATGAACATAAATATAAAGGAGTTGCGCAAATATGAAAATCGAATCGAACGCTTTTCGCTTGATCGAACCTGGCGAATTCAAAAAAGATACAATTACGCATGATTTCGAAGAGAAAGACATTATCGTCAAACCTACAAAAGCAAGTGTTTGTCACGCTGATTTACGTTACTATACTGGTAATCGTCGTCCAGAAGCACTCGCAAAAAAATTACCTATGGCACTCTTTCACGAAGGCATCGGTATCGTAGAGGATTCTAAGCATCCTGATTTTCAACAAGGAGATAAAGTCGTCATTGTACCAAATATCCCATCTCACTTACGCAAAGGAACATATCCTACTACTTCATTCCAAGATAATTATGATGAAAACGCGGTATTTATGGGAAGTGGGTTTGATGGAATATGTCAAGATCGCATGGTCGTTCCAGGAGATAATGTCGTTAAAGTGCCAGAAGATTTAGACGAAGATGTCGCACTACTAGCTGAATTATGCTCCGTATCTCTATTTCCAATCAATCAACTTGACGCAATAACAACTGAAACGTCACCACAAGTTGCTATCTTTGGAGATGGCCCCGTCGGTTATTTAGCAGCAACTGCCTTACATTATATTTATGGTATTGATAAAGCCAATTTAATTGTCTTTGGTGCAGTTCAAGAAAAGTTAGCTGCCTTTGAAGACTTTGCCACAACACATCTTGTATTTGACTTTGATTTCAACCAGTATCGCGGTGTGCATACCGTTTTTGAATGTACTGGTGGTAAATTTTCAGAATCTGCGATTAACCAGGCCATCGATTTAATCGATAGACAAGGGCACATCGTATTAATGGGTGTCACGGAAGAACGTGTGGGCATTAATACAAGAGATGTTCTCGAAAAAGGCTTAACATTTTCTGGAAGTTCTCGTAGTACGAAAAGTGAATTCGAGCAACTCATTCATGCATTTAGTAATAAACAGTATCAACAAGCGTTAAGACAATTGATTCCAGAGGCGTATTATCATATTCATGATACCTCAGATTTAAAACAAGCCATGGACGATACTGCAGCACACAAAGGATGGAAAAAAACTTATTTACAATATCATTGGTAAACAATGATGGCAAAGGTGGTATATAAATGAATCATTCGAGTTCGATTTTAGGCATGCCTCGTCAAATTATATGGGGCTATATTGGAATTATCATCTTCATGATGGGTGATGGCTTAGAAATTGGATGGCTAAGTCCTTGGTTACACGGACACGGCTTTTCAGTTCAAGAAACTAGTTTATTGTTTTCTGCTTATGGTGTCACAGTCGCATTAGCAAGTTGGCTAAGCGGTGTATTTGCTGAAGCACTTGGCGGTAAACGTACAATGCTGTTAGGTCTAACTTTCTATATTATTGGTACGATTTTCTTTGTTGGATTTGCTATTCCATCACAAAATCTTGCGCTCATGCTACCTGCATACGCATTAAGAGGATTAGGATATCCATTATTTGCTTATTCATTCTTAGTATGGATTTCTTACCGTTCAGAACAAAAGACCCTCGGTGCAGCTGTGGGTTGGTTTTGGTTTGTATTTACCGGCGGATTAAATGTATTAGGTGCGCTCTATTCTATATGGGCGATCGAGTTTTTAGGTCACATCAATACTTTATGGAGCTCATTATTCTGGGTGTTACTGGGTGGATTCTTCACTTTAGTATTAAACAAAGACAAACTGCCATCTAACCAAGGCAGTTCAAAAGAAAAATTCAAAGAAATACTTAAAGGCATAACGATTATGAAGGATGAACCGAAAGTATTATTAGGTGGTATCGTACGAGTCATAAATACGACTGCACAGTTCGCCTTCCCTGTCTTTTTACCAATCTATCTTTCATCATTCGGTATACCTACGTCGAAATGGCTGGCTGTATGGTCTACGATTTTCGTTGGTAATATCATCTTCAACTTAATCTTTGGTATTGTCGGAGATAAGATTGGCTGGCGTAATACAGTCATGTATTTCGGTGGTATCGGTAGCGGGATTTCCGTTTTATTAATGGGGTATGTACCTATTTGGACAGACGGCAGTATCGTTCTTTTAACAATTGTAGGTTTCTGCTGGGGCGCATTTATCGCTGCCTATGTACCATTATCCGCATTAATACCTTCACTTGTTAAACAAGATAAAGGTGCGGCATTGTCTGTGCTTAATTT
This sequence comes from Staphylococcus sp. GSSP0090, assembly GCF_013391405.1. Lineage (GTDB taxonomy): Bacteria > Bacillota > Bacilli > Staphylococcales > Staphylococcaceae > Staphylococcus. Next base: position 70,971 of record NZ_JACBFD010000034.1, on the reverse strand, counting down.
AGGTGCAGGATTACCTGTATTTGTCGGTCCGATGATTGTCTATTTATTCATTGGTAGTATACAAGCAATCGGCGTGATTTGGGTACTCGCAATTCTATACTTTATTAGTACGATTCTGACTTACTTTATTAAAATGCCAAAGCATATGCAAAGTGGCGAACATGAAACAACATAAATATTTAAAAATTTAATTATCATTTAGGAGGCGCCGTCGATGTTGCCAGCTGAACGAGAAAAATTTATTATTACTTTTTTAAAAACGAATAAAAAAGCGACGGTTCATGATCTAGCGGTTGAGTTCAATGTACATGAAGCTACCATTCGTCGTGATTTAAATAAATTAGAGAAATACAACCAGATTAAACGTACGCATGGTGGCGTCGTCTTAAATGATTCTGAAGTATGGGATGAATTAAATTTTGCTGATCGTGAAACGAGTTATTATGATGAAAAAATAGCCATTGGTCTTAAAGCAGCAGAATTTGTAGAAAATGGTGATACCCTCTTCATTGATTCGGGCTCAACGACCATTCACTTTGCACGTGCACTTACTCAAAAAAGAGATTTAACCATTATCACTAACGATATCCATATTGCTTCTATTTTAAAATCGACTTCCAATCAAATCATCGTCACTGGAGGTATTTTATATAAAGATAATTATTTACTTAATGGCATGATTACAAATGAAACTTTGAAATTATTTAATCCTTCTAAATTATTTTTAGCGACACCAGCAATTGATTTAGAAAGAGGCATTACACATTTTAACGACACACTTGCTTCTACAAAAATACAAATGGTGAAGCAATCTAAAGCAGTTTATGTGCTCACTGATAGCTCTAAATTTGATAAAGTATCACTTTACAATGTTTGTTCAAGTGATCAAATTGATGTCTTAATTACGGATCAGACCAACACGAACATAGATTGGTCAGCTTACGATGCACATTTCAAACATTTGATTACAGTTGATGCCGAAACACATTCTGAGTAATTTTTCTGAAGCATAATCATAATGAAGTGTTTTTAATAAAAAAGTGAACGCATAAGCTATAAATATCTTGGTTCATCATAAAAAGGACTCATCCATCATATAAACGGATGAGTCCTCTCTTTATATTTAAAATGTTTCTACATCTGAGAACTGAGACAAGTAAAGTTGTTTATATGGGCCATCATGTTGCATTAATGCATCATGGCTCCCTTCTTCTAAAATTTCACCATCTTTAATAAAGATAATACGATCGACATCTTTAATTGTAGATAATCGATGTGCAATAATTAAAGACGTTCTGTGTTCTGAAAGTTTTTTAAATGCTTTTTGAATTTTATTCTCAGTTTCAATATCAAGTGCGCTCGTTGCTTCATCTAAAATAATGATCGAAGGGTCTTTTAAAAACATACGTGCAATCGATATGCGTTGTTTTTGCCCTCCTGATAATTTTGTCCCTCTTTCACCGACAAGTGTATCCAGCCCAAATGGTAAATCATTTATAAATGTTTCCAATTGTGCATTTCTAATTGCTTCCCATATTTGAGACTCATCCGCTTCCAACTGTCCATAAACGATATTCTCTCTTAACGTACCGGAAAACAAGAACACATCTTGCTGTACAACACCAATTTCTGAACGTAATGATGCTAATTGAATGGATTGTATACTTTTTCCTTCAATTAAAATATCACCCGAATCCACTTCATAAAATCTAGGTAAAAGTGAGCTAATTGTCGTCTTACCGCTACCACTCGGTCCGACTAATGCGATTTTCTCTCCCTGATGTATGGTTAAATTCATATTGTTTAAAATAGGTGTCTCACCATAACCAAAAGATACATCTTTATATTGAATTGTTTTAGGATTAGATGGCATTATCGTAGCTTGAGGGTCATCTTGTATTTCAGGATCAATTGCGAGAATTTCCCTAAAATTGTTAAAACCAGCAATAGCTTTAGGAAATAATTCGATAATCATGTTGATCTGTTCCAAAGGTTTAAATAGGACATTGGTAATCATAATAAATGCAACGATACCGCCATAGCTTAAATCACCATGCAATACAAAGTAACTACCCACAATTAACACAATCACTAGGGTTAATTTCTGTGCTATATGGCTAATCGTAATATTCCATGACATATAATTATAAGCTTTTAATTTTGTTGCACGAAAATGATCATTGATACGATTAAATTTCTGTTGTTCGTGACGCTCATTGGTAAATGCTTGAACCAATCGAATGCCACCAACATTATCCGCGATGAGTTCATTGAAACGAGATACATTTGCAAATAATCCTTTAAAGGCGCGTGACATTTTTTGACTGAAATAGATTGCTAATATAAAGACAATCGGTACGACGCAAAATGTAATGAGTGCTAATTTCACATCGATCGTCAACATAATCACAAACGCACCAATCAATGTCATAATAGATAAAAAGATGTCTTCAGGCCCATGATGTGCTGCTTCACCAATATCCATTAAATCATTGGTTAAACGACCTATTAATTTTCCTGATTTCTGATTATCAAAGTATTTAAAGTTTAATTTTTGAATGTGACTGTACAAATCATTACGCATATCTCTTTCTATATTTGTACCTAACTTATGCCCCCAATAGGTTACGACAAATTTGAGCACGGATTCAATAGCGAAGACACCCAATAGAACTAAACCAAATATCACTATGAGATTCCAATGATTTGTAGGTAACAGACGATCTATGTAAATGCTCGTAATAAGCGGGAAAATTAATTCCAACAAACCTACTACAATCGCAGAGCCAAAATCTATAAAAAACAAACCCTTATAGGGCCTGTAATAACTTAAAAACGCTTTCACAACATCCCACCTACTTTTTTCAATTTATAATAAATCATATATATTACATTATGAATTAAATGATAATTATTATCAATGAAATCTATTAATCTTTTATATTTGTTGAAATATAATTAAATGAATTTTCCAACCTTTTCGGAATATCTACAGATACCCCATTTATATAAAAAATAAGAGTGCCCTAGTAATCAAACGTTCCCATTTGATTAGCTACAGCACTCTCTATGCATTAATTATTTAAATTGTTTAAAGCTCACAACAAACATTATCATCATGCATACAATGCGCTAAACCAAGCATGCAACACTATCGTTTTCGCTTCACTGTGCTTGATTGATACAAGCCTGTTAAACACCTGCATAGGATGAGAAACCACCGTCAACAGGTACAACAATACCTGTAACGAAGCCGCTCATTTCATTATCCATTAACCAATACAATGTACCTAAAATGTCTTCAGGTTCTCCGAAACGGTTCATCGGTGTTTGAGAAAGTATTTTCGAAGCACGTTCAGAATAAGAACCATCTTCATTTCTTAATAATGCTTTATTTTGATGTGTTTCAAAGAATCCAGGCGCAATTGCATTGACGCGAATATGACCTGCGAAATATGTGCTTAACCATTGCGTGAAGTTACTCACTGACGCTTTTGCACCACTGTATGCTGGTATTTTTGTTAAGGGTGTAAATGCATTCATAGAGGAAATATTAATAATTGTCCCTGCTGTTGCTTCGACCACGTCCTTACCAAATACTTGAGACGGTAAAAATGTACCTGTGTAATTCAATTTAAATACATTATCGACACCTTCTTCAGTTAGGTCAAAGAATGTTTTATCACCAGTCGCATCGTACATCTCATCATTGGTTGTCGCATTCGGATTATTGCCACCCGCTCCGTTAATTAGGACTGCAATTTTACCAAATTTATCATTGTAGGTTTGTTTCGCTTTTGTTAATGATTCTTTATCTAATACGTCTGCCACTAAGCCAACGGTTTGCTTTCTATCTTTATCAATTTCATCTTGTAGTTCAATAATCTTATCTTCTGAACGTCCTAAAATACCGACATTTGCGCCTTTTTCAACAAGTGCTTTAACGAAAGTTGAACCTATCACACCTGTTGCGCCTGTAATTACAACATTGACACCATTAAATTGCGTGTTCATTATTTACTCACTCCTTCAATTAAACCATTAATATAGGTTGCACCTAAGGCTCTATCAAACAAGCCATATCCAGCTTTCCCTGTTTCTCCCCAAATCATACGTCCATGATCTGGTCTAATAGTGCCTTTATAGTCAATATCTTTCAGCGCTTCAACAACTGCTTTCATATCGACTGAACCATTTTTAGATAGATGCCCTGTTTCTACAAATGAAAATTCATCTAGACGTTTTACATTACGCATATGCACGAAATGGATATGTTCACCAAATTCGCGAATCATACTTGGTAAATCATTTTCAGCTAATGAACCAAGCGAACCTGTACAGAAACAAATACCATTATGTTTGCTACTGTTAATAGCTAATAATTGTTTATAGCTATCTTTATTTTTAATGATGCGTGGAATCCCAAAAATAGACCATGGTGGATCATCCGGATGTATCGCAAGATCAACATCATGCTCGATCGCAGTTGGTAATACTGCATCTAAGAAATACTTTAAGTTGTCCCATAACTGATCATCAGACATTTCACGATACGTGGTAATTAAGTTGTTCATTTCTTCTCTTGAATAACTTTCATCCCAACCTGGCAAGTTTAAATCTGTTGTTAATGGATCAATGTCTTTTAATTGATCGTGTTTGTATATCAATGTATTTGAACCGTCTTCTAATTCATAATCTAATTGAGAACGTGTCCAGTCAAATACTGGCATAAAGTTATACGTTACTGTTTTAACACCATTTTCTGCTAAATTAATTAATGATGTTTTATAATTTTCTATTAACGCATCGCGCTTTTCCGTACCCATTTTAATTTCTTCACTTACAGGTAAACTTTCGACTACTTCAAATTTCAAGCCTTCTGCTTCAATGGATTGTTTTAACTTTGCTATTCTTTCTGATGTCCACACTTCCCCAACTGGCACATCATAAATTGCCGTAACAATTTGTTTCATATCCGGAATTTGCTTAATATTTTTTAAAGTTACTGGATCATCTTGCCCATACCAACGAAATGATAATTCCATTGTTATACCTCCCTAACGCCTTCTATTTTGAATAAATTAACTGCATTGTTGTAACAAATATCTTTTACCATTTGATCTATCGTCGATGCTGATAATGCGATTTCTCCCTTTTCAATCTTATCTCCTAAGAAATTACATAATATTCTTCTGAAATACTCATGACGTGTGTATGAAATCATACTACGAGAATCTGTTAACATACCAACAAATTTAGACAATAGACCTACATTGGCATAGTCTACAAGGTGTTGCTCCATGCCCTCTTTCGTATCATTAAACCACCACGCTGCACCTAATTGTACTTTGTGCTCACTATTTGAAAAGTTTCCTGCAGTTGCTTGAACCATCAAATGATCATTACCATTATTCGGATAAATAATCGTATCGGATAATGCTTGATGTTGCTCAAGATGGTCTAACATCGCATTTAATGATTTCGCACTTAATTGCTCGCCCACGCTGTCAAATCCACTATCTGTACCTACTTGTTCATACATTTTTGTATTGTTATTTCTAGTTGGCCCTAAGTGAAATTGAACAACCCAGTTCAACTCATGATAGACTTTACTTATTTCTGTCAAAATGTAGCCTGCGAGTTCATACTGTTCCGTTTCAGAAACACCCTCACCATTTAATAATGCTGTGTATATCGCATTTGCTTCTTCAGAAGAAGCTGTCATAAGTGGTGTCTTTTCAAAACTTTGGTCTGAACTTCTAGCACCTTGTCGGTCGAAATAATGTATACGCGCTTTAAGTGCCTCAATATAACTATTCAAATCACTAATATCGCAGTCTGTAGATTGATCTAATTTATCAATTTTTTCTTGTACCGTTGCACTGCTTAAGAATACATAGCTATCCGGTCTAAATGTTGGAATGACTTTGAAAGTGACCTTTTTATCTTCATTTAATAATCTATGATATTCTAAATCGTCACAAGGATCGTCAGTGGTACATACCACTTTCACATTACTTTGTTTAATGAGGTTTTGTGGTGTATGTGATGATTTGGCTAACTTACGATTCAAGGATTTATAAAGCTTTTTAATATCTACTTTATCTAAATCAGTATCTTCATTAAAGTAGCGTTTTAATTCAAGCGAACACCAATGATACATTGGGTTAACTACTGAATATGGCAACATATGCATAAATGCTTGGAATTTATCAAAGTCATCTGCGTTACCTGTAATGTATGCTTCTTGAATGCCAAATGCTCTCATTAAACGCCATTTATAATGGTCACCTGCTAGCCATAATTGCGTAATATTATCATATTTTTTATTTTCATAGATTTCCTTAGGGTCTAGATGACAATGAAAATCATAAATTGGTAAATCTTTCGCCTTTTGATATAACTTAACTGCCGTTTTATTATTGAGTAAAAAATCGTCTTTGATTAAAGCCATAATTTTGCCCCTTTTCTATAATCCTAATAATTTAGGAAGGAATAATGAAATTTGTGGTACAAACGTAACAATCAATAACAAGATAATTAGCGCAATAAAGTAAGGTACTAAATACTTGAATACAGATTCTACGCGTACACCGCCAACACTTCCGCCTACAAATAAGGCACTACCAACGGGTGGCGTAATATTACCTATACATAAATTAAATGCAATGATAATTCCGAAGTGGATAGGGTCTAAACCTAACACTTCTGAAATAGGTAAGAAGATAGGTGTGAATATCAGTACTGCCGGTGTGATATCCATAAAGGTACCTATGATTAATAAAATAATGTTGATCATTAGTAATAAAACAATCGGATTATCCGTCAATGAAAGAATGCCATTTGAAATCGCTTCAGGGAGTCCGGTATAGCTCATCACTAAAGAAAATAGTGCTGAAGCTGTAATTAAGAACAAAATCATACCACTGATTTCTGCAGTTTCTTTTACTAAATTAGGTATTTGCTTAATTGACAAGCTCTTATAGATGATAGATAGCACTGTTGAATAGAATACTGCCACTGCTGCACCTTCCGTAGCAGTAAATATACCTGCTACAATACCGCCAATAACGACTACAATTAAGAATAGACTTGGCAGTGCATCCAGTGTTAAAAACAACTTGTCTTTCCAGCTTATTTTTTCCGAAACTTTGTATCCTTGTTTTTTAGCCATAACATAAGCAACAATCATACAAGCAACGCCCCATAGTATCCCTGGAATATAACCTGCTATAAATAGTGCAGCAATTGATGTGCCACCACTCACTAATGAATAAACAATCAATAATGAACTAGGTGGAATCAGTAATCCCGAAGGGGCAGAAGCTATATTTGCTGCTGCTGAGTATTCTTTTTTATATCCTTGCGTTTCTTCCATAGGTCCCATAATACGTCCCATTGCTGCCGCTGCCGCTACGCTAGATCCTGAAATAGAACCAAATAACATATTACCAACGATATTGGTATGCGCCAGCGATCCAGGTAAACGTCCAACTAAGACTTTAGCGAAATTGATAAGCCTAAAAGCAATACCACCGTTATTCATAATAATGCCTGCTAATACAAACAATGGAATTGCGAGCATTGTGAAATCATCAATGCCTGTTACCATCCGTTGTGCTGCTGTCACAATCGTTACATCAAATGGTAAAATCAATAACAGTGTAATAATAGAACTTAAAATCACTGAAAGTGCAATTGGTAAGCCGAATAATAGAAAGATGAAAAATGTAATAAACAGTACTAAACCTGCAACCACTGTCATACATGTTCACCTCCATCTTCACGATTTGCTTCTGTTACGGTTTCTAACTCTTCTTTATTTAACAAATTATAAATAGCATAGAAAATAATGAAGATACCAGAAACAGGAAGCGCACCGTACATTGCTGCCATCGATAAACCAGTAGAAGGTGCAATCTGAGCCCATGTTAATTTTACAACTTCATAGCCACCCCAAATCATCAGTACGAGTGCAACGATGATTAAAATTACATCCGCTATTTTTTCCATCACAAACTGTGCTTTACGCGGCAATTTTTCTCTGATAAACAAAATCGCAATATGTTGTTTGATACCGAACACATAGCTTGCACTGAGTAATCCAAACCATATTAATAAAAATCTCACAATTTCTTCACTCATCGTGCTAGGACTATTAAATATAAACCGTGTAATGACTTGATAAATGGACAAAATAACCATAACGAAAAGTGCAATGCCAGCTAAAGTGAGCAACAATTTATCAATGATTTGCTTTGCTTGTTTCATATTGTTGCTCCTCCCTCTCGATTAATTTATAGTCCTCTTTTGTATCTGGATTCTTTTTAAATTCATCTTGTAAAGGTTTAGATGTTTTTTTGAATGAAGCTTTATCAACATCATGGAATTTCACTCCCATTTTTTCTTTAGCTGTTTTCTTAGCGTTTTTAACTTCTTTATCCCAAATCACTTCATGTTTTTCAGTTGAATATGCTGCTGCATCTTTTAACCATTTTTGTTGCTGTTTTGTGAAACTATCGTAAGTTTCTTTATTCATGATTAAAATATCTGGCACAATCGCATGCTCTGTATAATAATAATCTTTTGCAACCTCACCATGATTATTTGTAGTTAATGCAGTTTCATTATTCTCAGCCGCGTCTATCACACCTGATTGCATACCTGTATATACTTCACCGAAGTCCATTGGCGTTGGTGTGCCACCGAGTGATTTGATTAAATCAACACTTGTTTTACTTGGTTGAACTCTCGTCTTTAAACCTTTTAAATCTTTGTTCGTTTCAATTTTTTTATCTTTAGTATATAAATTACGCATGCCTGCATCGTAATAAGTAATACCTAAAAAGCCTTTATCACCTGTTGATTTAAAAAATGCATCTTGCACATTTTGTTTTTTCATAACGTGTCGATAGTTTTCTTCAGATTCAAATAAATAAGGCATATTAAAAAGTGAGTATGTAGGTGAGAAACTTTCCAGTGCACCTGCAGATACCTTAGTCATTTGTATTGCGTTTGTCTGCGTCATTTCTATTGCTTCGCGTTCACTACCTAATTGACCATTTGGATAAATATTAACCTTAATCTGTCCATGTGATTCTTTTTCTAATCTATCTTTAAAAATCTCAAGTGATTTATGCACTGGATGTTCTGTTGGTTGATTATGCGCTAGCATAATTTCTCTTTTCTTTTCTTCTGCATTCACGCTTGATACTGGTATCGTCAATGACAATATACCCGAGAAAAAGAATACGCTTACAAACAGAGCTAAAAATTTTTTCATATTTTTGCTCCTTTTCTTTAAATATTATCGCTTCAACTCTCCAAAATGCGAAGATAATTTAAAAACATCACTTTCATCGACCGCTAACGCATCTTCATTTGTTGTGTGTTGTAAGACAGAACATTTTGTCGCAAAATCTATGGTTTCATTTAATTGCCACTGGTTGATTAAACCATGCAATACGCCAGCCATAAATGCGTCTCCCGCACCAATTCGATTTAAAACTGTATACTGATACGCATCACCTGCTAAATAACCTTGCTCTGATAGAACAATGCCTTGTAAGGTGCTTTGTTCAATGTCTCTATTGCTGGATGCCATAAGTGGTATATCATATTGTCTTTGAATAGTTTCAGCACAGGTCTTCATGTCGTCATCCTCTACATTTGTTTCAAGTAAATGCGTTGCGTCCTTTTTACCAAAGAACAGTACATCTACTAAAGGTAATATGGATTTAATGATAGGCACGGCAACTGCTTTCGACCATAAATTGCTTCTAAAGTTTATATCAAACACAATATGTGCACCTTGCGCTTTAATATTTTTAAGTATATCTACGATTTGTTCACGGATGTGTTCATTGATGGCTAATGTGATACCAGTCAATACAACATAATCACCTGCTTTGATAGCTACATCATCCATTACCTTATGTCCTTGTTCAGCAAATGTTGAATGTTCACGATCATAGATGACCTTACCACTTCTAAATCCAAAGCTTTCTTCCATATAGTACGTTCCCATACGACCATCTACTTGTTGTATTAGATGTGTTCCCACGCGAGATTGATACATTTTTTGTAAAGCTAACTGTCCCAATGCGTGATTTGGTAACGCCGTTAACATCTCGGTTGAGTGACCAAATTGTGCTAAAGTTACAAGTGCATTTAATTCAGCGCCGCCAACGTTCACACCCAATGTATTGGCATCTTTAAGCTGCTCATAATTAGGCGGGGTGTAGCGTAATAGTACTTCGCCAAATCCATATACCGTCATAAATTATCCCTCGCTTTTTAATTCTGCTACGTATTGCTCTAATGCAGCTTTACCTTGCTGTTGATAAATTTTCGTGATTTCACTACCAATGCCGACTGCAAAGCTACCAGCATCTAACCATTCTTTTTGGTTATCTTTTCCAACACCACCTGTAGGCACAATTTCAATTTGTGGCAGTGGCCCTTTAAAGTCTTTAATAGATTTTGGTGAGAATTGTGTTGCTGGGAATAATTTCAACACCTTACATCCATATCGTAATGACTCAACCATTTCTTTTACTGTCATACATCCTGGAATATACGGCACATCATAAAGATTCGCGATTTTAGCTGTTTCTTTATCAAAAGATGGACTCACAATAAATTGAGCGCCGTTTAAAATGGCTGTTCGTGCAGAAACGCTATCTAATACTGTGCCTGCTCCAATGAGTGCATCATCTCGTTTTGATAATTCAGCTATGATGTCAATCGCATTAGGTGTTGTTAATGTCACTTCAATTATCGTAAGTCCTTTATCGATAATTGTATTGGCAATGTCTAAAAATGATGCTGCATCATCTGTACGCATGACTGCAATATGTTGCCCTTGTTGAATTGCTTTCATTGTCTCTGTGGATTTCATCTTGTCATCCCCTTGATAGAATTTTAATTTCCGAAAAATAACAACGTTGTTATTATTGTTCAAAAAAATATTGTAATGCTTATCTCTATGGTATAATTAATTCTAACTTAAATCAATCTATTTCAAGGAGAAATTTTATGGCAGTCACGTTAAAAGATGTTGCCGAAGCCTGTGGTGTAAGCTATTCCACAGTTAGTAAAGCATTAAAAAATTCCCAACTTGTTAAACCAGATACAAAACAAATGATTCAACAAAAAGCGCTTGAAATGAACTATATTCCTAACCACTCCGCAAGAGCGCTGGTTTCTAAAAAAAGTGGTACGATTGGATTGATATGGCCGTCTGTCGACCGAGTTGCTGTAACGCATCTTATTACTGAAATTAATTTGGCCATCAAATCCTTAGGTTATGTCATGTTTGTATCCATTGATGATGTTGCTGCCGCTTCGAAAAAATTTGTCGAATTTGGCTGTGATGGCATTGTCATTTTCGATGAAGGTGAAACGACTAACTTACCTCCAGAAATTTACAATAATGTACCCGTCGTCGCGTATGGTGTGGATCGAGATGTTCCTTATCCAATTGTAAACGTAAATCATGCAGAAGCAATGGTTACTGCAATCAAGTCATTACTTGATAAGGGGATTGAGCGCATAGACTATATCGGAGATATTCGCACAAATGATGCACGTCAAATTGCTAAAAAAGATGCGATTGCCACTTATTGTGAACAACACCATATCCAATATCGTATGATTGATTCGAACGGTTTAAATGCGATTGAAGCAGAGACATCAGTCAAACATTTTCTTCAAGAAGCATCGTTGTCACCCGGCGTTATATGTGGCAGTTACGATATCACTGTAGGAACGATCAACGCTATGGGACCTGATGAACATCCAATGATTTACTCGTACGATAACATTCCACAAATTAAAAAAATAGATTATCCTGTACACGCGATTGGTGTCCCTACTGCTGAAATTGCACAACAAGTTGTTACCATCTTAGATAAAGTAATTAAAGGTGAACCTATTGAAACTACGTACCATCTACACCCGTCTCTCAGTCACAATCAATAATTCACCTCACCGCGTTGCTAATAACCATCATAAACAAATGAGCCCAATACTACATGGACAGTGTAGTGATGGGCTCATTTGTTTGAGGCATATTTATCATAACTAGAGGGTTATTTCTTTTTTGTTGCAACAAAAGTATAGTGCTATAAATATTTATATGTCCAACGTGCTTTGGTTAAAGTTCGTATGAGACGTGCATCGATACGTATCGCAGCGACTTCATGCATAACCGTCACATACCCAAATGTTGTTTTTTGCATATAAATATTAAACTAAAAGCTGTCTGTATACATATGAAAGATAAGCATTTGTAAATCCTATCATGTTAAAGACTAAAGATTGTTTCGAAACATAGCCACCAAAGATCGTTTTGGTTGAGGGGGTTTAAGTTTAAATTTTTGGGAGAAAACTTAGGTTATTGGTTTCAACTTATATTTCGTGAACATGATATTTACAAACATCATCCGGATCTCGATCATTGCTTTGCATAAGGGGTTACAAAGCAATTTCCAATTGGCAACCATCACACCGTCTCTGTGTCATATTGCATTCATCCGATTCAGTCATATGTTTTCAAACTTACTTTGTATCTTTTTAAGTTATGGAGTCTGACATGTATCACGTGCATGTTATAAACACTTCGTGAAGACTTAATTGAAAGTATTTGTTTGCTTAGGAATCAGTGCACATAACCCTCTACACCCATATTATAATACGTCACTACCCATGCTCAAAATACATAGTTGGAATAATGAAAATTCCGTATTGGCATATGTTCCCAAGATACAAGCATGTCCCTTTGGTTATAAGGGTTTATTTATAATTTTTTAAAAAATTGATCCATTCGCGCGTGACGTAGTTGATATAACTTTCTTTTTTCCAAATAATACCCAAGTTCCAATTCACATCAGCCCCTGTTATCTCGATACCAGTAATATCTTTATTTAAAATACTTACGATACTTTCAGGTAAGATGCTCACACCGATACCATCTAAAATCATATTTTCAATAAAGGTGATTTGTGCCATTTTAGCTACCACTTTTGGATGGAAGCCAACTTTTCGACAGCTTTCAATTATTTGATCTTTTATATAATAATCATCATGAAACATGATAAAACGTTCGCTCTTCAAATCGCCTAAATATACAGTAGTTTCGTTTGCATATTTAGAGTTTTTATCAACTACGAGCATTAATTTTTCCTTATATAAAGGCACTGCATGATAAACGTCATCATCAACAGGTAATGTTGTAATACCAACATCAATTTCATCATTATTCAAATAAAATTCAACCGCTTTACCGCCGCCTTCAACCACTTCATATGTTACATTAGGATACATACTATGAAATTGATTCAAACTTTCTGTGAACAAACGCACGTCCATAATGGCCGAGACACCTAATCTGATATGTCCACGCTCAATGTTAGTAACATCATCCATTTCAAGAGACAAATCGTCTAATATAGCTAATGCTTCTACACATTTATCATAAAATATTTGTCCGATATCTGTTAAAATAATATGTTTCTTTCTTCGATCAAACAACGTGACATTAAATTCATCTTCGATACTTTTAATATTTTTACTGATTGTAGACTGTGCGATATATAAGTGTTTTGATGCTCGAGTCATGCCACCATTTTTCACAACTTCAACAAAATATTTCATTTGCTTAATTTCCATTTTAATCTCCTCTGAATTACCCTTTGTTTAACTTACAATTATACGCTTTTATGATGCTACTTTAAATACTTAATCACTTCTCTAGCAGAATCTGAAATTACTTTATCATTTGGTTTGGCATCTTTTTGATCTTTCTTAGAATAAATGGCTAAAATGATTGGCTTTTCTTGACCTTTAGGATATATAAAAGCTAAATCATTTCGCGTCGCATAGGTTAAAGCTTGACCACTTTTGTCACCAACTGTATCACTTTTGGGCATACCCGCTTTAATCAAGCTATCGCCTGTCTTATTTTCTATCATTGTTTGTTTTAACAATGCCAAGTTCGATGCGTTCATTTCATTACTTGTTAAAATGCTGTTCAATGTTTTGGCAGCAGCTTGTGGTGTCGTCGTATCCGCCTTGCTATTTGGATTAAAATAATTCAAGTCTGGCTCCAACCTTTGTGGTTCTGAAACATGGTCGCCTAATTGTACCAACTCATGTTTTAAACCGTTGATACCACCCAATTCTTGCATAATTTTATTATTCGCTGTGTTATCACTTTGCAACATTGATGCTTTAATCAAAGCCTTTAATGACATTGTTTTACCTATGTATTGTTCAGTGACTGGTGAATTTGCCACAATCTCTGATTCATTGATTTCAACTTTTTTATTCAATTCTGATGGAGCTACTTTATTCAATAATATACCACTAGCGATGGCCTTATATGTTGACGCAAAAGCAAATCGCTCATCTACATTATGTTTAAATTCCTTGCCATTTTCCGTATTCATACCATAAATGCCAAGTTGAGTATCGTAATCATTTTCTATTTGATCAATATCTTTCGCATAAATTGCATTATGCATCGTTGATAAGCCTATGAAACATACACCACTTAAAACAAACGCAATAAACCATTTCTTTATATATCGATTCATCATTAAAACCCCTCTTTTTAATTTTTAAAATTTTTATCTATTTACTATTATAACTTTAATATCTTTATTATTAAAATTATAAAAAGCGAGTGAAAAACCAAACCTTCACATTTGATTTCTCAACCTCGCTCATCAACTTTAACTTAAATGATTCAACTCAGTACATGACTTAACATGTTTGATATATACCTTAATCTTCATAACTAATCATTATTTTTATTAATTTATCATTTTGATCAAAATAAGCAGTATAAATACCTTTATTTGTTTTATATTCTAAAAATGTTCCTTCGTCCGCTTCACCGCTATTAACAATTTGATTTGAGGCATGTGCTGCTTTAAATGTATCTTTAGATGTTGTATAAGGTTTTGTTAAAAATGTGATAGCGACGACTTCATCACTACTATTAAAATCAACTGTCGTATCGTAAACTTGTTCACTACGAACAGGTTCTCTATCTGCGTGTGGATTGACTTTGTAGCCATTAATTGAAACGTTGTCATATTTTAGTGCGCGTACAAAATTATAATCTTGTGTGAAGGATGGATCATAAGTTGTATAACCTTCATAGTTATACCAAGGCGTTTGTGCTTTTAATCCTGCTGTAATTTGTGCACTTGCACCGCTTGCGCCACCTTCACCATGACCCCATTTTTGTACTTGTTCAGCTGCTTGTGTGTCCGTACTATTCATTGAAATATACGCTACTGAAGACCCGACAACGAGTGCTGAAACCATCACAGTTGACGAAAGTAATTTCTTTACATTGTTCATTTAAATCCACTTCCAATCATGATTACCATTGTTTAGACGTCTTTTATTGTCCAATCGTCACTTCCATTAATCTGTCATTTTGATCAAAGAATGCTGTATAGAAACCATCATTCGTCGCATATTTAACGTACGAACCATCTTTATTGCCTAATTTACCTTCCTCAGTGATTTCATTAGATGTATGTGCGTTTTTGAATGTGGCTTTCGATACTGAATCTGGTTTAGTGAAGAACGTAATTTGAACAACTTCGTTATCACTATTAAATTCTACTGTTGTATCATAGACTTTCTTATTATGGTCAAACTCTTTTTTAGCATCTGTATCTACTTTATAACCATCAATTGAAACGTTGTCATATTTTAACGCACGGACAAAATTATAATCTTGTGTGAAGGACGGATCATAAGTTGTATAACCTTCATAGTTATACCAAGGTGTTTGTGCTTTTAAATCTGCTGAACTTTGTGCAGTTGCACCGCTTGCGCCACCTTCACCATGACCCCATTTTTGTACTTGCTCTGCTGCTTGTGTTTCCGTACTATTCGTTGAAATATAAGCTGCTGAAGATCCAACGACAAGTGTTGATACAACGATGGTTGCTGAAAGTAATTTTCCTACTTTACGCATAATAAATCACTCCTTATTTTTTGAATCCCTTTTGGCAAAATTTGAGCAATACATAATGCAATCAAACACTGGTACATCAACTTATCACTAATAGTTAGTTAACGTTCATTTTGTGTGAAAAGGTCGCTTAGCTAAGGTACATTTCGATAGCATTTAGGTGCAAACTATGAATCCGATTTTCACAAGAAAATGAATGAACGATTTCGAAAATCACCCCTTAGTTCGTAGTTCCCTTTTGACCAAAGTGTAATAATTCACTTTAATCATACACCAAATATCTATAATTGCAAGAATATATAAGATATTTAATAAACACGTTCGCACATTATTTTTAATAATGAAAGCGGTTTATTGTCTTTGTGATTAATTTTTTTTAAAATGAATCTCATAGTCTGAATTAATTTTTTAATAAATCATATTTATATATTTTTTATTGATAAATATAAATGCCATATTGCTGCAATACATAAGGGGGAGCTTCAAGTGACAACACAAGATTATCAACTATTGATTATGGTTCTCCTTTTAAATGCGATCATTGGTTTGTTTTAGGCATATTAATTAACGTCTGACTTACATGCATTATTTTCTGATGCAAAACAATTTCGAGATTATTTAATATAGGGAATCATAATATATTCAACATTTTCCGATATTTGTTGGTACCTTCCTGTCAAAAATATACGTATGATAGAATTATAAAACTTTAATATTGAAAGGATGTTGATTTATGGTCACAATTTTGCAAGTAGATTTTCCATTAGAAGGCCCTTTTGGAGATGAAATGGCTCAACAATTTGAAGATCTTGCGAAGTCCATCAATGATGAACCAGGTTTTTTGTGGAAAATTTGGACAGAAAATGAATCTGAAAAAGAAGCTGGTGGTATTTACGCTTTCGATAGTTACGACAACGCACAACAATATTTAACGATGCACCGTTCACGATTGAAATCAATGGGTGTTTCAGAAGTAAATGCTAAATACTTTGATATTAACGAAGGGCTTACAATGATTACCAATGGACGTATCGATTGATACTACAAAACGTCCCCCACAATGAGACACGATGTCGTGATTCATTAAGGGGGACGTTGTTTTATATTTTAAGTTATTTCACAGATGTTCTTACTAAATCAATGGTATACATCCATACAATATGGCCAAGCAATTCTGAGAAATGCTCTTCAGGCGGAAGTTCATCTCGTGCTGGTGTAAGTTTAAGTTTTGGCAAGACAAATTCATGGAATATCACATGGACACCTATGCCAAACAAGCCACCTTTCCAAGTAGAAACGGATTCAGATTGCTCACTTAACAATGCATATAATGTCGCATTGACAACAGAGAATCCGTAATGTATCCCCATCACCGCTAAAGGCACTTCATTATCATTATATACGTAAGATGCATTACGCACACTGTCAGGCACATTGAATACTTTCATCATTGTGACAGGAGGCGGTTCCTCATCTCTTTCTGGTGTACGTGGTGGTAATAAAGCTTCCCAGCCCATTTTTACAGCGCCGGCTAACAAACCACCTACGACACCAGTGATTGCCACACGTTTAATTGAAACATTAGCCATTTTCTTCACCTCATTATTTATTGTTCACTATTCTACTTACCCTAAAAGAAAGTAAATTAGTGATTTAATTAAGTGACGTGGTGTGGTGCTATCATTTCCCAGGAAATGCGTTGCTATTGGAGATGACCCATTCCCTCAATAAATGCTTCGTATGTGATTTCATTCTTTGAAAATTTTGATACTAGTATATACATTTGTTCATTCTTTGTATAATGCTCTTTATAAAGTAATGTTTCAGCATCTTGTTCTTCAGATAATGGCTGATTAATATGTGTTTGTCTTGAAAACGCAGCATAATAACGCATACCCAACAAGCGTTGCGACTTCGCGTTCATATGAATGGCATCTGGATTAGCCGTTATATCCTGAGCCGTTACGTAATAACTATTTTCAGTTGTTTCAGCCACTTGTTTCAGCGCTTCATTGATTTGATTATATTCCACTGCACTTTGACCAAATGCTGCTTTACCCAAATAATCAGGCAATAAGCCAACGATAAAAGGCACATCAGGAACATTTAACTGCTCTCTAAAATAACTAATCAATGTTTTCAATTTCTTATCATAGTCTTGGTAACGTTGATTTAAACTGTCACTCTCACCTTGATGCCATAGTATACCAATGATATCACTTGTTTCTTGAGCAAACGTCGCTTCTGTTACAGCATGTCTTGCCAGCGTTTGACTCGGTGCCCAATCATCAATGGTTGTACCACCATCTGCACAAGGTATCAATCCAATTGTTTCATTTGGATGTTCGTCTAACCATAATTTTGCAAAAGAAGCAGCCGGACCAATACCAGCAACCGAGCGATCATTATGTATCGGCTCCTCCATCATTTGCCATCTTCCATTTCTTAACATCATGATACGTTCATCAATGATGGGCGCCACTTCATCTATAAAACCACGCCCCGCCATATTCGACTGACCTACAAGTAAGATTGATTTCATATATAACATCCTTATATCAATATTTATTTAATATCAATATCATACTATATGATTAAATAGGTTGAAAATATAATTACTTTGTGAAAATTGCAAATTAAAATTCATTTAAATATATTTATTGAATTTTCTTTAATTCGTTATACAGATGATCTTTGTACCCGACATGTTTAAAGTAAAAATCGTTATATAAATTATAAATACTTCCATTTATATTAAAATTATTAACTATTTCCTTTTCAATATAATTAATTAAATCAGCGCTTCTTGTATATATTCCACTAAATTTTGATACATCAAAATCTAATTTATTATATATATGATTTCCACTTAAAAAATATTCATAATCTGGCATAAAGAATACAATCTTTGTCATAGATTTTATAAAATCAAACATATAAGATGAAAAATCTGTAATAAATAATTCATAATCATTTAAATTAAAATTTGTGTCTTTATTTAA
Source organism: Staphylococcus sp. GSSP0090 (assembly GCF_013391405.1). Lineage (GTDB taxonomy): Bacteria > Bacillota > Bacilli > Staphylococcales > Staphylococcaceae > Staphylococcus. The sequence continues at coordinate 51,972 of NZ_JACBFD010000034.1, read as the reverse complement.
AACATTGATATTTTTCTTATCCGTTTCAAATAGTGAAGATTGTTCAATAAAAATAGGATGCATTTTCACATCTAAAGTATAACCATATTTTTCAAGTATTTTATCTAATTTAGTAGAATTAATAATATTAGACAGTCCTTGATAGTAGTTTGATTTTTTAAATGAATCTATATTTATAGTTCTATTTAAGCCTGTTTCTTCATTAACAAAAGATTTTCTCCATGAGGGAGCTAACAAGATTTTTTTCTTTTTATCTTTAGCAACTATATTATCTAATCTAGGCATCCCTGATTCTAATAAATCACTTTCTTTATATCCATAGTTATTTAACAAATTCTCTTTTTCAAAATGACTTGAAATTAAAAATTTATCGAAACTAGTGACATGTTTGCCATATAACCAAGGTGTATGTGCATTTAATACACCATGTTGTAAATAAATTACCTTTGAAGTCATTTCAGAGTAAAATAAATTATTTGCTCTATATGAAAGTGGAGAATATTCAATGAATTCTTTAAATGAAGTTAAAATTAAATCTGCATAATAATATAAAACTTTATGCTTTAATGAACCATATTCAACTATATTTTCATCAGGAAATTTTGGATTACCTATATCCTCTTTTCTAATTACATAGTATCTTTTAATACCATCTCTTTTCTTAACATCATGCATAAATTGATAATAAGCATTATCTAATACACCAACACGATCATTATAAAGCCATATTTTTTTGTTTTTCAAAATAGGTTGTATGAATTTTTTGGTTTTTTCAAATTTTAACAATTGATGTTGTTTTCCTTTTAACATTAATTCTTTTTGATGATTTAAGATGTTTTTAGCTTTTTCTCTATTATCTTTTTTATTTTCAATTACAATTTCAAAAGGATTACTATTATACGATATAATTTTTTTGTTCGTCACCACATATTTTGACCCTAAATATTTTTTGAAAATAATATTATTTTCAAACCAATGAGTGACATTGTATTTATGATTTCCGATTTCTACAAAAAATTTAAATTTATTCCTTTTCTTTAAACTCAATTTAAAATCAAAACCATAGAATTTAGCAATATCCATTTTAGTTTTATAATAGCTAGCCGGTGAAATAGATAATGGCACATTTATTTTAATATTATCGTCATCTTCAATAATTAAATTTATTTCGGGAGCAATATCTAATAAAGGAGCCTTAACAAACCCAACAAAATTCAGACTATCTTCTATTATCTTAATTTTATTAAAAACTAAAGTTATGTTTTCATACTTTAATATTTGTGTACCATTTGCTTCAAAAGTTATCCCATATGAATTATTAATATAGTTAATATTACCTTTGAATGTTTTTATGATATACATTTTATGATAAAAATCCATTAGATTTTTATTTAATATAGTACTTATCTCAATTTTTGTAAAAATTCGTTTTACTCTATCCATCCATTCAGAAAATTTTTCTTCACTCAAATGATTTGGGAATAACGTATTTTGCACAAAACGCCAATTTAGTTCATATAATATCATGCTTTGTACATATTTAGGTATTTCATTAGTTTCTTTATTTAAAGAAATTGAAATCAATTTTTCAAAATACTCTAATAACATATCTTTTATATCTACTGGGTTTTTATAATGATTAACAGCAGAATCATGTGCAATATTATATAAATATCCACCTTCTTTTGAAAAAATAATTTTCCCTTTTTTCATTATCATACTAGTATTAAATAACGCATCTTCAGATTGTTTTAAATTTTCATTGAAATACACTTTTTCTGAACTAGGTAAATTCTTAATCACTATATTCATCGTACATTGATTTAAATTTGGAAAATCTTCAATATCATATATGTTCACTTTTCCCTTTTTAGTAAACTCTTTGTTTCTAACATGTGACGTAATATAGTCATTTATTTTTTTGTAAAGTGGATAAGCAAGTAAATCAGCTTCATCTTTAAAATGATCGAATGCATTTATAACACTGATAAGTGTACCTTGAGCAAGTAAATCATCTGCATCTAAAAATAATATATATTTTCCTTTAGCTAAATTAAGACCTCTATTTCTTGTATATGAAACACCTTTATTACTATGATAATAATATTTAAAGTTATCGTATATATTAGTATATTTTTCACATATTTCATTACTTCTATCATTTGAACCGTCATTAATAAGTATAACCTCGTATGTTTTATCCTTTATATTTTGTTTAATAACTGATTTAATCGTATCTTCTATAAAGTTTTCAGCATTATACACGGGTATTAATATAGTTAAATCATAGTCAAATTCCTGAATATCTCCAATTGGTTTTAGTTCCATTAAAATTTCTCTCCTTAAAATTTTTTATTTAATCCAAATTAAAACCTGTGAGTAAAGCGTTTAATATCATAAGTTGTTCTGGAACAGTGTTAGGGGAAACTTGTGGGTGAGATGTGATATTATCATCAGGCATGTTCAGCAATTGAATTTTATTTGAATCAACTCTCATTACTTGCTCATAATAGTTATTTACATTTTCACTACAAATAACTACTTTTTTAAAATCATTTGTATTTGCCACGTTTTCATTAATATCAGGAATCAAATCTTCTTTTCGTAGCCCATTTAATAATCTACGATCATTACCATATAATTTACCTCCAATATTAACGATAGGATCTACTGCCAAAGTTTTATAATCTAAAGCCGTACCATGATAAATGGCTCCTGCTCCTCCTCTAGATACTCCATAAAAAACGACATTTTCTTTTCTTATATCTAAATCCTTTATTACCTTACTAATAGCATCTTGTAAATCTTCTTCATAATTCGGGTAATTTATCGTATTTATATAATGAGAACCATGAGACACATTTAAATCCATTAATCTCATTATATAAACGTTTTTCGCAAGACTTCTTCCTATGTCTTCAAAGAATGGCGGTAGCATTCTATGTGGAATTTTTGCGCTGTCATATTGTTCTGCGCCAGGCATTTTTGCAAATACTACCAATAATTTTTTAGTTGCTTTATCATTAATTTTTCGTCCTACCGGTTCTTTCAATCTATAAAATATATCTTTATATTGATGGAATTTATGTTCCTTGGTGAATAATTTATTCACATTCTCCCTCTTACAAAACCTTGATACATTTTCCTTATGTAAATATAATATATAGTCATTTCTAAGCAGTTCTTTATATTTTTCTTTAACTTTTTCATTTGTCCTTGCTAGTTCTAAAACATTTTTTTCATTATTAGTATTAATATAGATTCGTTCTTGATTCTCAAATATGATATTTTCATTTAATTCAAATTTATTCATTAATAACTCCCGTTTTAATTAAAATTTATCTTAAAATTATAAATTTAAGTTATTTATCTCAAACATTACTAAATCACATTATTTCAATTGCAAAACATTTCTTCATTTGCATTCATTTTTATTTCATTAAATAAAATCATTTTTATACCACAAACACAATTATAATTAATTGTCCAAACAATTTCTATATGTTTATTTAAAAAGTAATTTAAACTAAAATAAATTGAAATGTTTTTTAATCCTAAAAAAATATTAATGTTTTTTAGACTTAACATCATAAAATTAATAAAAACTAAAGTAATATCATTTGTATAAAACAATAATTTTATTCATCTTATTTGTTTAATTTGTATAAATAGCGGCAAATTATTAATAGTAAGCAAAAAATGGGAGGACTTTACTATGACAAAAGTATTCGTAACAGGTGCCACAGGATTAATTGGCACTAAATTAACACAAAGATTATTACAAGAAGGTTATGAGGTAGCTGGCTTTACAACGTCACAACAAGGTAAAGCGAAACTTGTAGATGCAGGTGTCGAAGCGTATATTGGAGATATTTTAAAATATGATACTGTCGAAGCTGCAATTTCTGACTATAAACCAGACATAATCATAAATGAAATTACAGATTTAAAAAATGTAGATATGTCTGCAAATACAAAAGTAAGAATCGAAGGTACGAAAAACCTTGTTGAAGCTGCATTAAAAAATAATGTAAAACAAATGCAATCACAAAGTATTGCATTTACTTATGAAGGTGGAGATACTTTAGCTACTGAAGAGACACCACTTGATAATCAATCCACAGGAGATCGTAAAGTGACAGTCGATGGTGTAGAAGGTTTAGAACGTGAAACTGCACGTATCGAAAATCATGTTGTGCTTCGTTATGGCTTACTTTATGGACCGGGCACATGGTATGGCAAAGACGGCATGATTTATAACTCATTTAAAGAAGATACTGTCACAATGACAGATGGCGTTCAATCATTCATCCATATCGATGATGCCGTTGAAGTTGCAATTCAGGCACTTAGCTTTGAATCAGGTATCTATAATGTAGCGGATGATGAACCTGTTAAAGGTGATGTTTGGGCAGAATGGTACGCTAACTTATTAAACGTTCATCCAGAACTCAATATCCAACCAGCTGAAGCTCATGAAAGAGGCGCTTCTAACGCTAAATTCCGTAACCAAGGCGGAAAATTAATCTACCCTTCTTGGAAACAAGGCATGAATCCAATTAAATAGATTATATATTAAAGGCAAGGATCATTTGATATCCTTGCCTTTTTTAAACTTATTTATATTTAACTTGTCGATATATTATGTACAATACCAACAACATACAAATACCTATCAAAACAATCTTAGTATAGGTATTAAAGGGCTCATTACTTTGCTTTATTGGTGTTACAGATACGCTTGGTTGTTTCATTTCATCTGTAAGATATTGACGCTTACCATCTGAAACAAACAATTGATTATTTTTAATGTTAAATTTTACCGCTTGGCCCTTTTCAACTACATCTAACAACGGCGCCTCAACTTGATACTGTTGTCCATTGATGTAATGTACGCCTTTAGATATAACTTGCCGATATTCATATTTTTTATATACCTCGTCTAACAAAGCATTACCAATAACATGGCGCTTATACTCTGAATCATCAATATCCCAATGGCCAACGCCCATAAGTACTTGTATTAGACCTAGGTTCTCTCGTTTAACCGTTGAAGTATAATTATAAGCTGCTTTATCGCTAGATCCAGTCTTTAAACCATTGGTACCTTTGTATTCATGGACGTCACCTTCCAGTGAGTGATGATAGGTGTGGAATCGTTCTTCGTAAGGTGTATGAGGTTTGCTAATATATGTCGCATGTTTAGTGAAATCTGTGAGATAAGGGAATGTATTAATTAAATAGTGCGCGAGTATTGCAAAATCTCTTGATGTAGAGATATTATCGTCGGTCATCTTACTACCAGGTGGCAAATATTGCTTGCCAATACTGTCATTTGCCGCACCAAACGGATTTACAAAATGTGTACGATTCATCTTTAACGCTTTCGCTTTTTGGTTCATCATCTCTACAAATTGTTTCATATCCGGTTCAACTTGTTGCATGAGCATACGCGTAGCAACGTTAGAGCTGGGAATTAATAACAAATTGATAAGTTCATCAACACGATAGGTTGTGCCATTATACATTTTATTATTACTTAACAACGGGTGCTCACTGAATCGAACATCTTCTTTCGTTACAGCTACCTTTTTATCCATGGATAAACTGCCATCTTGGATTTTTTCTAATACGAGCGCTAAGGTCATTAGTTTAGACATACTCGCTGGATGCCATCGTTTATCAATATCTTCTTCCCATAAAATTCGTCCTGTTTGACTATCTGCTACAATGCTACCTTGGGGTTGATAAAAAGGTGTTATATCAAATCCATTTTTCCTTGTGATATCAATAGAGGTCTTGGCATAGGTTTCATACAGTTGCATCAATACGATTACACAAATCAACAATACATATATTATCTTCTTCAAATTTACGTTACCTCATAAAAATAGTATATTATCTCTAATATACTATGCTTTTAAACAGATTAAGCTATGATTTTTTTACACTTTACTATCATATTTTTAAAATCATATTTAATAAAGTAATGATGATAGTTGTAAAAAAATAACAGAGGCTAGCAAATCATTTATGCCATACTCTGTTATTAGTTTCACTTATGCGTTTTTAACTTTTTGATAAAAATAATTTGCCACAACGATATCTACAATGGCCACACCAACAGATTTGAAAATGGTTATCTCATTATCAGATAATCGTCCTGATAATTTACCAGCAACAATATGACCTAATTCACCATGCAATCCATCTTTAGCAAAGACACCTTCATTAAACGGAGTGATTAAATCCCCTGTTTCTGCCATAGCTGCTTCGTATGCTTCGACTACCACTTTGTCTGCTTCTGCCACAGCATGTGATGGTAACTCTTGCATATCCGGTTTAAAAGACCCCACCGCATTAACATGTACCCCAGGCGATAAATGTTTCTGAAACACAGGTGTTGTCGCATTCGTTGCAGTGACAATAATATCTGCATTGTGCATAGCTGATTCAACATCCTCATACACGCTTAACTCTAAATCACGATGTTTACGTTCAACATCTTTTGAAAATTTAAGGGCTTTGTCATAAGTACGATTGTAAAATTGTATGCGTTCAATATCTCTGACAGCAAGCACCGCTTCAATCAGACCTTCTGCCTGATCACCAGTTCCAATTACACATAAGGTCTTCGCTTGTTCGCGTGCTAAATATTTTGTAGCAACTCCTGAAATGGCACCTGTACGTATCTTAGTTAAGTAAGACCCTTCTAAGACTGCCAGTGTTTCACCTGTTTCATAATCTGAAAGTGTTACAGAACCAACAATGGTAGGCTTACCTAATTTTGAATTATTCGGAGCCGCAGTGACTGTTTTAACGCCTGCTACTTTCAGTCTATCCGACAGCGCAGGCATAACCAAGTAACGATTACCTTCATTAAACGGTAAAGCATATCGTAACGGTGTGTCCGTTTCCCCTTCAGAATATGCTTTAAGTGACTCTGCAACCACTTCTACGATTTCTTCCATATTTAATAATTGTGCTTGTTCTTGTGCATCTATATAACGCATAAGCCACCCCTATTCACTTTAATCGTCTTCATGCTCAATAATATCTGTTTTCTTTTCAAATTTAGATATAATGACAAAAAATAAAACAAAAATAATTACGATAATTGCGATGTATAACCAAGCCGTTTGGCCATCCAAATATATAGAAACAAAAAATATTGATGCTAAAAATCCATAAAACATCATATTTCTAACAAATAGAAGCCAATAATCTACTTTAATACTAAACCACGTTTTTATATTAGGATCTTGCGTTTTAATATGATACCTCGTGGTGATGACGCCTCTAATAATCACATATATCAGTACTAAAATCATAATAGCAGTCATGATTTGTGTATATAATGGTTTATCCAAAACATCTGATAGTATGGCGAATCCCAAACTAGTCACAATAGGAAGCCAATCTCCATTTTCGGCATTTTTATTTCTCATCAGCAATCACCTTCAATTTATCTATGATTCGTTAGTTTCAACGTAACATATTTTGATTGAAAATGAATTAGAAATAAAAAATTAGTTGTACAATAGATATAGATTATTGAACCGTATAACCACCATCTATCAGAATCGCTTGACCTGTCACACTTTTCGCACTGTCACTACATAAGAATAGTGCATAATCCGCAATATCTTTAATGTCTAGCAAGCGTTTTTGAGGAATCAAAGGATACAAGACGTCTTCAAGTACCTGTTCCACTGCCACACCACGTTCTTTAGCTAAATCTGCCATTTGATTGCGTACTAATGGTGTATCGATATATCCAGGACATATCGCATTGACGGTAATGCCTTCCGTCGCTGTCTCTAATGCGGTTACTTTCGTTAAACCAATAATCCCGTGTTTCGCACTATTATAAGCCGCCTTACCAGCAAAGCCAATGACACCATTAATTGACGCCATATTTAAAATACGACCCGCTTGTTGTTGTTTCATTATAGGTAACGCATGTTTTGTACCTATAAAACTCCCCGTCAACATGATATCAATCATTTGTCTGAACTTTTCTGTCGGGAATGATTCAATACTTTCAACATGTTGTAGCCCTGCATTATTGAATAAAATATCCAAGCGTCCGTACTGCGCAACGGTTTGATCAATCATAGCTTTAACAGCTTGTTCATCTGTAACATTCACTTTGATTGGCATACAATCATATCCTTGAGATTTCAATGCATCTGTTTCTTGATTTAATTTATCTTCATTTAAATCAGCGAGCACCACTTTAGCACCATTTTCCAAAAATACTTTAGCTATCGCTAATCCAATACCACTCGCTGCACCTGTAATAATAGTTACTTTATCTTTTACCAATGACGCCACCTACTTTAAATGATTTTCAAACTGTGCATCCGTATGTGCTTCAACGTCTTCTAAAGCTGTGTCCGGCTGTAATTCAACGAGTTTCATGACACCATCTTCAAATTTGAAAACGGCCAAATCCGTAATTAACGTATTCACTACACCAGCACCTGTTAACGGTAATTCGCATTGCGATTTTATCTTAGACTCCCCATGCTTATTCATATGATCCATAATGACAACCACTTTTTGTGCACCGACGACTAAATCCATCGCGCCCCCCATACCTTTAACGAGTTTGCCTGGAATCATATAATTCGCTAAGTCACCTGTTTCCGAGACTTCCATACCTCCAAGTATGGCTAAATCAATATGACCACCTCGAATCATCGCAAATGATTCCGCATTGTCAAAATAAGAAGCCCCTTTAGCAGCTGTTACCGTCTCTTTACCGGCATTGATTAAGTCTGGATCCACTTCATCATCAGTCGGATATGGTCCGATACCAAGCAAGCCATTTTCAGATTGAAAGTACACATTTTCAACATGGTCGTTTATTTCATTCGCAACCAATGTGGGCATACCAATTCCGAGATTAATGACCATATCGCTTTTAATTTCTTTAGCTGCACGTTGAATAATCTTCTTGCGCTGTAATTTTTTATCCATGATTATCCTCCTTCACTGTACGCTTTTCAATGCGTTTCTCAAAATGTGCACCGACATAGATATAATCTACATACACACCTGACATATGGACGGCATCTGGGTCAATTTCTCCTACTTCCACAAGTTCTTCTACTTCAACGACAGTTGTTTTAGCTGCCATGGCGCATAATGGATTGAAGTTTCGAGCTGTTTTTTCAAACACTAAATTACCAAATGTATCAGCTTTTTGTGCTTTGACGATACCATAATCACCTTTAATCGTACGCTCCATTAAATAAGTTTCTCCATCAAAATCACGTGTTTCTTTACCTTCAGCAATGGGTGTACCGACACCTGTTTTTGTATAAAATGCTGGTATACCTGCGCCTCCGGAACGTAACTTTTCAGCTAATGTGCCTTGCGGTGTCAATTCAACATCTAGCTCACCGTTTATCAATTGTTGCTCAAATATTTTATTCTCACCAACATAAGAACTTATCATTTTATCTATTTGCTTATATTCTAATAAACGGCCTAAGCCGAAATCATCTACGCCACAGTTATTACTCACAACAGTTAGACCTTTTGTACCTTTTGTACGAATCGCTTCAATGCTATGTTCAGGAATACCACACAAGCCAAAACCTCCGGCAAGTACAGTCATCCCATCTTCTAAACCTTCAAAAGCACTATGTATATCTTTAATTACTTTCGACATCAATAAACCTCATTTCTAGTTTATATTTTTAATACCTAGTACTAATTATACTTGAAAATTTTATTGAAGTCTTTTATTTATGTTTGCGGTTTCATAAATGGTGCTTATAACTAGTTATTTTCAAATTATCAAAATAAAAATGAGGTTGATAACCCTTTAGATTATCAACCTCTAGTTTAATTATGCGATTTCAATTTGGAAACGGCGGACAACTGTGCCATCCTCTAGTATAGATGATTCAATTTCTTCTCCACCGTTACGTTTAATGACTGCTGCTGATGCTTCATTGTCTTCTGTACAAGTGACTAATGCTTCTTGAACACCGATTCTTGATAAATAATCTAAAGATTTTTTCAGGATTTTGTTGCCAAACCCTTTTCCACGATGTTTCTTACGAATACCGTAGCCAACATGGCCGCCTATTTTTTTAAGTTGCTCATTTAAATTATGACGAATGTTCGCCGCGCCGATAATTTCATCATCCTCTATTAAGAATAAAGTGGTATTATCCACTGATTCATCATATGATTTATTATCAGCTAATTCATGCACTAACTCTTCAAAATTACTATATTTTGTAATATTAGTAATCGTAGGGACAATTTTTTCATCGTGATCAATCCATTCTCTAATATAATCACAATACATTAATTCGTCACCCATTGTTAACTCTCTAAATTCAACCATGTTGACACTCCTTCCTTTCTCGACTTACCTTTATAAATGATTATCGTGCGTATTAAGATAATACACATAATGGTCGGTCCATTGTTCATTTTCAAAAATAAAACCTTTACGTACACATTCAAATTGAAAGCCCAACTTTTCTATCAATTGAATAGAGGGCTTATTGTCCAAATTGATATGTGCTTCAATTCTATGAAAACGCAATGTATCACGGGTTTGTTTTACTAATTCAGATAAGGCTTCAAAAGCAAAGCCCTGTTGCCAATATTGATTATGAATAAAGTACCCAATTTCTGCCCATTGAAATTGATCTCGACTTAAGTTCTTAATATTTAGCATACCTAAATGTCGGTGCGCTTTATCAAAAATACCAAATATATATAAATCATCCGCTTCAATTGCTTGATGCTGTCTTGTAACCATTGCTGCGAACCAAGGCTCTGTAGCATCTGACATATCTACTTGGCCTTTGTCATGTCTATATTGTGATGGCTTTCTATTTACAAACCCACTTAACCATGATTCGTAATCATTTTCTTCCAACGGTCTAATGATAAGACGTTGTGTAGTGAAATGCAACCCTAAATTTTTATGCATTTAAAATCCCCTTATCATGTTCACTCTGTACACTTGATTAATCCTATCGTGAATCGCACTGTTTTCAATTGTAACCACACTATCATTGAAGAAGCCAACAACCTGCTTATACCCTATACTTTACCTTTTTATCATGCTTTAAAACTTTATTTAAAGGGTATACATATTAATGTAAGCGTTACCAATTATGCGCATATATCATCTACTGCCAAATACTAAACGTATTAAATACAAGCCAACAGAGATATTGTATCTTAGGAGGTGTTTGTTATGAATAACAGTAATACTTCAAAAATTTTCTTTACCTTTTTCGGTATCTTATCGTGGTTATCCACTGTCATTTTATTTATTTTACCGACCTTATCACCTTATCAAGACTATATTAAAACACAAGGTGGTATGTCGACCGGTTGGATTATCGTGTTACTCGCATTCATTACACTATTTTATATCGCTATCTTGATTATGGATATTTATAGTCCTTTAACAACACAAGTCATACAATTTGTATTGTTAACCGTTGTGATTGTTTGTGCTATACCGTCAATTACCGCTTTTGTGCTTGCATCATTTGTTGTAGATATAAGTATTATTGAAATCTTTATACCTATCGTGCTGATTATTTTAGCAAGTATGTTACACATCTTATGGTTTGCGATACCATTTATGCAAAATAAAGAAAATCGTGAAGCTATGGATAAATCTAAAAATCCATTCAAATAATGCTCGATACTAACCTGTGATCGTTAATGTATACGTATCATGGGTTAGTTTCATTATGTTTAAATTTGTATATTAAATAATATCTTCTAATATTTTTCTAATTATTTCATGTTCAGACATGGTTTCATCTAGATACATCTCATTCTTGTCATTTAAGATGTCATTTTCAACAAACCAACTCGCCATCGCTGCTTCATCAAAATCTGTATCCTCTTTCAAATGGTGTCTCCTAACTGTTTCATGAAATGATAATTTGAAATAATATGCATATGCCTCTACATGACTTTGATTCATTAAGCGCGCAATCATTGATCCATATTTTCCCCTATTTAAAATGCCTTCTAAAATAACATAATCGCAATGCGCAATACCATAATTCACAATATCTTCTATTAGTCGTATAGCTAAATTATGAGGGTGATCAGGCACATTTAACACATTCCTGCGAATGTCATCTTGTCCTACTAACATCACACCTGTACCTAATGTATGCTGTAATTTCTGTGCGATTGTCGTCTTTCCACTGCCGGAGTTACCTCTAATGATTATTAACTTTGTCATGTTCATCACACTCCATACAATAATGTATTGTCTTTATATAGTAAAAACGCTTGAAGACCATATCATCTCCAAACGTTTTAAACTTAATTTTGTACTATACGCACTCTACTATACTTGAAAAGCTGTTTTTATTTAATTGTACCTAATTCTTTACCAACTTTTTCAAATGCTGCTAAAGCTTGATCTAACATTGCTTTCGTATGCGCCGCAGTTGGCATATTACGCACTCGACCTGTACCTTTAGGAACAGTTGGGAATACAATTGATTTTACATAAACGCCTTCTTCTTTCAAACGACTACTAAAGGCTTGTGTTTCTTTTTCATCACCAATAATGACAGGTGTGATTGGTGATTCAGAATTACCAATATCAAAACCTAATTTTTTCAAGCCATCTTTAAGATAATTTCCATTTTCCCAAAGTTTATCATGTAATTCTGTAGAAGCCATCAATTTTTTCACTGCTTCTGTGATTGCTTTTGTATCTCCAGGTGCTAATGATGTTGAGAACAAGAAAGGTCTAGATTGTGCTTTTAACCAGTCTATTAATGATTGTGTACCTGCGACATAACCACCCACAACACCGATTGCTTTAGATAATGTACCGATTTGGAAATCAATTTTGTCTTGTAAGCCAAAATGTTTAACTGTACCAGCGCCTTTACCCATGACACCAGAACCATGTGCATCATCAACATAAGTGATTAAGCCAAATTCTTCAGCAATTTCTACGATTTCTGGTAATTTAGCGACGTCGCCATCCATACTGAAGACCCCATCCGTGATATACATCACTTTATTGTATTGCCCTGACTCTACAGCTTCTTTTGCTTTAGCACGTAAGTCATCCATATCTGAATGATTTACACGAATAATCTTTGCTTTAGATAAACGACAACCATCAATGATAGAAGCATGGTTTAATTCATCAGAAAGAATTGCATCATTTTTATTCATAACCGCTGAAATTGCAGCCATATTACAGTTGAAACCAGATTGGTATGCAATTGCTGCTTCAGTACCCTTAAATTCAGCAAGTGTTTGCTCTAATTCATCATGTACATCTAGCGTACCATTGATAGAACGTACCGCACCAGCGCCTACACCATGTGTATCGATAGCGTCTTTCGCTGCTTGTTTTAAATCTTCATTTGTAGCGAGTCCTAAATAATTATTTGAAGATAAGTTAACATAATTTTTCCCATTGATTGTAATTTCAGGTCCGTTGGCACCTTCAATTGTATCTATTTCATTATATAAACCATTATCTTTTAAATACTGAATATTTTCATCTAAAAAGCCATGTAGTGATTGAACCACTGCAAGTCCCCCTTTGGAATATCATAGTTTTCAAATTAATCATAACCTATTTTTTTATTCGTGGGAAGTAGAATAATAATTTAATAGAAAGCGTTTCCTACAATTTAATATCTATGTTAACAATTCTACCTACAGTTACTATGTTTAAAGTGATATAATATATGAAAATGCTGAAGGAAGAAGGGTTGAAGTTGTTTGATTGGTTTCAACTAGCACAACAAAAAGAAAGTAGAATGGTGCAAGTACGTCGTTACCTACACCAATATCCAGAATTATCATTCGAAGAACATCACACGCATGACTTTATTATGAATCAATTAAGTCAATTATCTTGTGAGATACGCACACCAGTAGGCCGTAATGGTATAGTTGCAACATTCAAAGGACGTGGAGATGGTCCTACAGTTGCTTTACGTGCAGACTTCGATGCCCTACCGATAGATGAACTAACAGATGTATCCTATAAATCGAAAAATCCAGGTGCTATGCATGCATGTGGCCATGATGGTCATACTGCAATATTGCTTGGTGTAGCAGAAATCATTGAAAATCACTTATCTTCATTAAATGGAAATGTTGTATTAATCTTCCAATATGGAGAAGAAATTATGCCAGGTGGCTCACAAGAAATGATTGATGATGGTTGTTTACAAGATGTAGATAAAATTTATGGTAATCATTTGTGGACAGGTTACCCGACTGGTATGATCTATTCTCGCCCTGGTGCAATGATGGCATCACCAGATGAATTTAATATAACAATTCAAGGCAAAGGTGGCCATGGTGCCAAGCCTCACGAAACGATTGATCCAGTAGTCATAATGGCAGAATTCATTATGAGCGCTCAAAAGATTGTTTCGCGAACGATTGATCCTGTTAAACAAGCAGTCATAAGCTTTGGTATGGTTCAAGCTGGCTCTGCTGATAATATCATTCCAGATACAGCGTTTTGTAAAGGCACTGTTCGAACATTTGATACAGAAATACAAAGCCATGTCATGACAAAAATGGAAAAATTATTGCAAGGATTAGCAGTTGCAAATGATATTACGTATACATTTGATTATATTAAAGGCTACTTACCTGTACACAATCATCCAAATAATTATGAAATTGTTAAACAAGCTGCAGATGAAATGAATTTACGTTTTTATGAATCTGATTTAATGATGATTGGTGAAGACTTCTCACACTATTTAAAAGTTCGCCCTGGGGCATTCTTTTTAACTGGATGTGGCAATCCAGAAAAAGATACGACACACCCACATCATAGTCCGAACTTCAATATTGATGAAAAAGCATTGAAATACGCAGCATCCGAGTTTCTAAAAATCCTTGAACTCGAAAACGTAATTGTTAAAGCCACTTCGTAACTTAGTTACGTTAGTGGCTTTTATGCATGAGCTTTAGCTCAGGTATACCTCTCTAGTTTTAGTCATTACATGACTTTAAAGCCTTACTTTTCAGCTGTGCTGAATTAGTAAGACTTATGCATTCGCAAAGCGAATGTATACCTTTAAGAAAGTCCAGGAGCAACTGGTCCTCTGCTTTTATGCATGAGCTTTAGCTCAAGTATACCTCTCTAGCCTTAGTCATAACTTAGTTACGTTAGTGGCTTTTATGCATAAGTTATGAAGCAAACCTATGTATCACTTATGTATTGGCAACCTTTAACTATTCACTCTAATCTTAGATAACATATAAAAAGGAACGTAGTCATATTGGTAATGACTACGTTCCTTTTAGTTATTCTAAATGCTGTAGTTCAAACTTAATTTTGTTTGCACTAACTATTGCCTAATATAAAGAACACTATATTACAAAATGAACTGATTCAGTCTACATTAACCTTTGGTTAATGCACTAAGAAGCCCTAATTCACAAAGTGAATTGATTTGGTTTACATTAACCTTTGGTTAATGCACTAAGACCCCCTAATTCATAAGTGAATTGATTTGGTTTACATTAACCTTTGGTTAATGCACTAAGAAGCCCTAATTCACAAAGTGAATAAGGGCTTCTATGAAAAGAGGCTCCCAAAGGAACCTCTTGAAAATTCTATCAAAGATAGAAATTTATATTATTGGTTGATTACAGTAACAACGCCTGATCCAACAGTACGTCCACCTTCACGGATAGAGAAACGAGTACCGTCTTCAATAGCGATTGGAGAAATTAATTCAACTTCCATTTCAACGTTATCGCCAGGCATAACCATTTCAGTACCTTCTGGTAAGTTAACAACACCAGTTACGTCAGTAGTACGGAAATAGAATTGTGGGCGGTAGTTAGTGAAGAATGGCGTATGACGTCCACCTTCATCTTTAGATAAAACGTAAACATCCGCTTTAAATTTTGTATGTGGTGTAATAGTACCAGGAGCAGCTAAAACTTGACCACGTTGTACGTCATCACGTGAAACACCACGTAATAATGCACCAATGTTGTCACCAGCTTCAGCGTAGTCTAGTAATTTACGGAACATTTCTACACCAGTAACAGTTGTTTTGCTTGATTCTTCTTGCATACCGATGATTTCAATTTCTTCACCGACTTTGATTTGACCACGTTCAACACGGCCTGTAGCAACAGTACCACGACCAGTGATTGAGAATACGTCCTCAACTGGCATCATGAATGGTTTGTCAGAATCACGTTCTGGTGTTGGGATGAAGTCATCAACAGCTTGCATTAAGTCTAAGATTTTTTGCTCATAGTCAGCATCGCCTTCTAAAGCTTTTAATGCAGAACCAGAGATTACAGGTACATCGTCACCTGGGAAGTCATATTCGCTTAATAAGTCACGAACTTCCATTTCTACTAATTCTAATAATTCTTCATCGTCAACCATGTCAACTTTGTTTAAGAATACAACTAATGCTGGAACACCAACGTTACGTGATAAAAGAATGTGTTCACGAGTTTGTGGCATTGGGCCATCAGCAGCAGATACTACTAAGATAGCTCCGTCCATTTGTGCAGCACCAGTGATCATGTTTTTAACATAGTCAGCGTGACCTGGGCAGTCAACGTGAGCATAGTGACGTTTTTCAGTAGTATACTCGATGTGTGAAGTATTGATTGTAATACCACGTTCTTTTTCTTCTGGAGCGTTGTCAATCATGTCATATGATTGTGCTACAGAGTCACCATTTTTTGCTAATACAGTTGCGATAGCAGCTGTTAAAGTAGTTTTACCATGGTCAACGTGACCAATAGTACCAATATTGGCATGTTCTTTTGAGCGGTCAAATTTTTCTTTAGCCATTATAAAATCTCTCCTATTCGTTAGATAATAAATTTTTAAAATTATCTCTCATGACAGTTTCTCACCATCATGAGAAGATTGTTTTGGTTTTTGGTATAAAGGACCATACAGTACCTTTATAATGCATTTTTCCCAAAAAATCAATTAATAAAACTACAAGCCACATAATTAAGCTTTACATGTATTGTACAGACAGTTGTCTGACAAGACAAGTTTAATTATTCAGCTTTATTACCACTGTTTTTCTTGATAATGTCTTCAGCAATTGATTTTGGAACTTCTGCATAGTGATCAAAGTACATAGTGTAAGTACCACGACCTTGAGTGTTTGAACGTAATGATGTTGCATAACCGAACATTTCTGAAAGTGGTACAAAAGCATTTACAACTTGTGCATTACCACGAGGTTCCATACCATCAACACGTCCACGACGAGATGTTACGTCACCCATGATGTCGCCCATGTACTCTTCAGGCATTTCGATTGTTACTTTCATCATTGGTTCTAAGATAACTGGATCACATTTTTTAGCAGCTTCTTTAAGTGCTAATGATGCAGCAATTTTGAAGGCCATTTCTGATGAATCGACATCATGGTATGAACCATCAAATAATTTAGCTTTAACATCAATTAAAGGATAACCAGCTAATACACCGTTTTCCATTGAATCTTTAAGACCTGCTTCAACTGATGGAATGTATTCACGAGGAACTACACCACCAACGATAGCGTTTTCGAATTCGAAACCGCCACCTGTTTCGTTAGGTGAGAATTCAATTTTAACGTCACCATATTGACCACGACCACCTGATTGACGAGCGAATTTACCTTGAACTTCAGCTGATGCTTTGAATGTTTCACGATATGAAACCATTGGTGCACCAACGTTACATTCAACGTTAAATTCTTTCTTCATACGGTCTACTAAGATGTCCAAGTGAAGTTCACCCATACCACCAATGATAACTTGTCCAGTTTCATCGTCTGTGTGTGCATGGAATGTTGGATCTTCTTCTTGTAACTTAACTAAAGCTGTAGTCATTTTATCTTGGTCAGCTTTAGATTTTGGTTCAACTGATAAGTGAATAACAGGCTCTGGGAAATCCATAGATTCCAAGATGATGTCATTCTTCTCACCACATAAAGTATCACCAGTACCAGTATCTTTAAGACCTACCGCAGCTGCGATATCTCCTGAGTATACTGTGTTTAACTCTTGACGAGAGTTAGCGTGCATTTGTAGTAAACGACCTACACGTTCACGTTTGTTCTTCGTAGAGTTTTTAACATATGAACCTGATGATAAAGTACCTGAATAAACACGGAAGAATGTTAATTTACCAACATAAGGGTCAGTCATTACTTTGAACGCTAAAGCAGCGAACTCAGCATTGTCATCAGCTTTTGCGATAACTTCTTCTTCTGGATTATCAGCACGGTGACCAATAATTGGTTTAACATCTAATGGTGAAGGTAAATAATCAATTACTGCATTAAGCATTAATTGAACACCTTTGTTTTTGAATGCTGTACCAACAAGAACTGGGTAGAATTCTACATCAGTAGTTGCTTTACGGATAGCAGCTTTCAATTCAGGGATTGAAATTTCTTCATCAGCAAGATATTTTTCCATTAATTCGTCGTCAGTTTCAGCAACTGCTTCAACTAATGCCGCACGAGCTTCTTCAGCTCTTTCTTTATGATCTTCAGGAATTTCAATTTCTTCAATTTCAGTTCCTAAGTCATTGTTGTATTTGAAACATTTCATTTCAACTAAGTCGATAATTGCTTCAAATTCATCTTCAGCACCGATTGGTAACTGAATTGGTTGCGCGTTAGCTTGTAAACGGTCATGAATTGTGCTTACTGAATATTCAAAGTTAGCACCTAATTTGTCCATTTTGTTAACGAAAACAATACGAGGTACACCATATGTTGTTGCTTGACGCCAAACTGTTTCAGTTTGAGGTTCAACACCAGATTGTGCATCTAATACTGTTACTGCGCCATCAAGTACACGTAATGAACGTTCAACTTCAACAGTGAAGTCTACGTGTCCAGGTGTATCGATGATGTTTACACGGTGGTTATCCCATTCTGCAGTTGTTGCTGCTGATGTGATAGTAATACCACGGTCTTGCTCCTGTTCCATCCAGTCCATTTGTGAAGCACCTTCATGTGTTTCACCAATTTTATGGATACGTCCAGTATAGTAAAGAATACGTTCAGTCGTAGTTGTTTTACCAGCATCGATGTGAGCCATGATACCGATATTACGAGTTCTATCTAAACTAAAATCTCTAGCCATGTATTTTTCTCCTTCCAGTATAACTGCGAATAAATACTTTAAATATGGCGATGCCCTAAACACGCGCCGACGATAGTAAACTATCTTTGTGGAACATGCTCAGGGAAAAAGCTACTATCCTACCAGCGATAGTGAGCGAATGCTTTGTTAGCTTCAGCCATTTTATGTGTGTCTTCACGTTTCTTAACTGCGCCACCAGTGTTGTTAGCAGCATCTAAGATTTCGTTAGCTAAACGTTCTTCCATAGTTTTTTCACCACGAAGACGCGAATAGTTAACTAACCAACGAAGACCTAATGTAGTACGACGCTCTGGACGAACTTCTACTGGTACTTGATAGTTAGACCCACCTACACGACGAGCTTTAACTTCTAATACTGGCATGATGTTATCGATAGCTTCTTCGAAAACTTCAACTGCTTCACGACCACTACGTTCTTTAACTAAGTCGAATGCAGAATAAAGAATTCTTTGTGCTGTTCCACGTTTACCATCTAACATAATTTTGTTGATCAATTTTGTAACTAATTTAGAGTTGTGAATTGGATCTGGTAATACGTCTCTTTTTGGTACTGATCCTTTACGAGGCATAATGTAAATCCTCCCTTCCTATTATAGTATAATTTTTAAATTTATAGCGAAAATTTACGCAATCTTAAACTTATTTTTTAGGTTTTTTAGTTCCGTATAATGAACGGCCTTGTCTACGTCCATCAACACCTGAAGTATCAAGTGCACCACGTACGATATGGTAACGTACACCAGGTAAGTCTTTCACACGTCCACCACGTACAAGTACAACACTGTGTTCTTGTAAGTTATGTCCGATACCAGGGATATACGCATTGATTTCAATGTTGTTAGACAAACGCACACGAGCATATTTACGTAACGCTGAGTTAGGTTTTTTAGGTGTCATAGTACCGACACGTGTACAAACCCCACGTTTTTGTGGTGAATTTAAGTCAGTAAATTTTTTCTTTTTACTGTTAAAGTTTCTGTTTAATGCTGGTGAATCAGATTTTTTTGATTTACTTTGTCTTGGTTTACGTACCAATTGATTAATAGTTGGCATTTAAAGTTCCTCCTTTCCTCATTTATAATCCCACACATCCAGGTGGTTCATTTTAAGGGTAAATAAAATTTAGTAAGAATAATTCTTACTAATCTCATTTTAATAATGCAACGATTGCTGCATTAACGTTTATACCTACATATTTCCCTAAAGCTTGTTTGCTTTCGAAAAATGAAACAGGTATGTGTTTGTGATTGATTTGGCTCAACACGCGAGTCATAAGATGAACTTCTACGTCTTCAGCGATAATCAATGATGTAACTTGATCTTTATTCAAAGCTTTAAGCGTTTGTTTAAGACCAATAACAAAATGTTGTTTGTTAAAGCGTGCAACTTTTTCATTAGACATATAAATATCCTCCAAAGTTCTGCTTGCATCAACCTTAATAATAATAACATTTTCATAACTGCTGAGTCAACTTTAAATCCAATAATTTTACAAAAATAATTAAAAAACAAAGTGATCGAAAATCTCATTCCGATCACCTTGTTCATTTAACCCAAAATTATATTTCAGTCGTTTGTACTTCTTCTACAATTTCAGTTTCTGGTGCAGCTTTATCGTATTCAACATCTCTATAACGTCTCATACCTGTACCAGCTGGAATTAATTTACCGATAATAACGTTCTCTTTAAGTCCAAGTAAGTTATCACGTTTACCTTTAATTGCAGCATCAGTAAGTACACGTGTTGTTTCTTGGAATGAAGCTGCTGATAAGAAGCTTTCAGTTTCAAGAGAAGCTTTCGTAATACCTAGTAATACTGGTTTAGCTGTTGCAGGACGTTTACGTTCTTTAAATGCTTCACGGTTTGCATCAGTAAAGTTATGAATATCTACTAATGATCCTGGAAGTAACTTAGTATCTCCAGCTTCAATGATACGTACTTTACGTAACATTTGTCTTACCATAACCTCAACGTGTTTATCATCAATTTCAACACCTTGCATACGGTAAACTTTTTGAACTTCTTTTAATAAATAACTTTCTGTTGCATTTAAACCTGATACAGATAAATAGTTCTTAGGTTCAATTGAACCTTCAGTTAGAACTTCACCACGTTCAACACTTTGTCCAACTTCTACTTTCAATCTTGAAGTACCAGAAGCTAGATAAGATTTCGTTTCATTAGCGCCTTTAATAACAATTTCTTGTTGGCGATCTTTCGCTAATTTAATATCATCAACGACACCTTCGATTTCAGTAATCACAGCTTGACCTTTAGGATTACGTGCTTCGAAAATCTCTTGGATACGAGGAAGACCTTGTGTGATATCGCTACCTGCTACACCACCTGTGTGGAATGTACGCATTGTAAGCTGTGTACCTGGTTCACCAATTGATTGGGCAGCAATTGTACCAACTGCTTCACCAACTTCAACTTTTTCACCAGTTGCAAGGTTTTTACCGTAACATTTTTCACATACACCATGACGTGTGTTACATGTAAATGCTGAACGGATATACATTTCCTCAATACCAGCATCAGTGATTTTCTTAGCGATTTCTGCAGTTACTAATTCGTCAGGGTTAACAATGACTTCATTTGTTTCAGGATGACGAATCGTTTCTTTAGAATAACGACCTTCAATACGTTCGATGAATGGTTCAATCATTTCAGTACCTTCTTTGATATCTGAAACAAGTAAGCCACGGTCAGTTCCACAATCTTCCTCACGCACGATAACATCTTGAGCAACGTCAACAAGTCGACGAGTAAGATAACCAGAATCGGCTGTTTTAAGTGCTGTATCGGCAAGACCTTTACGCGCACCGTGAGTAGAAATGAAGTATTCTAACACTGTTAAACCTTCACGGAATGAAGATGTAATTGGTAATTCGATAATTTCACCAGATGGCGCAGCCATAAGTCCACGCATACCTGCTAACTGTGTAAAGTTAGAAGCGTTACCACGGGCACCAGAGTCACTCATCATAAAGATAGGGTTTGTTTCTTCTAGTGATCCCATCAATTCATTTTGAATTTGGTCTTTCGCATCTGTCCAAATTTCAATTACCGCATTGTAACGTTCGAAATCAGTGATTAAACCACGATTGAATTGTTTCGTTACTTTATCAACTAATTTTTCATGTTCATCTAAAATATCTTGTTTATCTGGTAAAACCACGATATCAGATACACCAACAGTGATACCTGCTTTAGATGAGAACTTGAATCCTAAGTCTTTCATTCTGTCTAACATCATTGACGTATCAGTGATACTGAAACGGTTAAACACTTCTGCAATAACATTTCCTAGGAAATTCTTATTGAAAGGTTTAATTAACGGTTGCTCATCAAAGTAAGCTTTTAAGCCGTCTTCCCCTATTTCAGTTGGTGCTATGAAATATTTCTCAGGTGTTTTGTTTTCTAAGTTCGTTTGTGTTGGTTCATTGATATATGCGAATGAATCAGGAATGATTTCATTGAATATCACTTTACCAACAGAAGTTAGTAAGATTTTTTTGTTTTGTTCTTCAGTGAATGTTGGATTATTGAATGATGACGCATGTACACCAATTCTTGTATGCAAGTGAACGTAGCCATTTGCATAAGCTTTGAGCACTTCGTTTGTATCATTATAAATTGTTCCTGTATTCACTGCTTCTTTACGTTCTAAAGTAAGGTAATAGTTACCCAATACCATATCTTGTGATGGTGTAACAACTGGTTTACCATCTTTAGGGTTCAAGATATTTTGCGCTGCTAACATTAACATACGCGCTTCAGCTTGAGCTTCTTTAGATAATGGTACGTGAACAGCCATTTGGTCACCATCAAAATCGGCGTTATATGCTGTTGTAGCAAGTGGGTGTAAACGTATCGCACGACCTTCAACAAGTGTAGGTTCAAATGCTTGAATACCTAATCTGTGAAGCGTAGGTGCACGGTTTAAAAGTACTGGGTGTTCTTTAATTACATCTTCTAGTACATCCCATACTTCATCATCCATACGTTCAATCTTACTTTTCGCGTTTTTGATGTTTGTCGCAATTTCACGTTGAACTAATTCTTTCATAATGAAAGGTTTGAACAATTCGAGTGCCATTTCTTTTGGTAGACCACATTGATACATTTTCAAGCTTGGTCCAACTGCAATAACTGAACGACCTGAATAGTCAACACGTTTACCTAATAAGTTTTGACGGAAACGACCTTGTTTACCTTTCAACATATGTGAAAGTGATTTTAATGGACGGTTACCTGGACCAGTTACTGGGCGACCACGACGACCATTATCGATAAGTGCGTCAACTGCCTCTTGTAACATACGTTTTTCATTTTGAACAATGATGCCAGGAGCACCTAAGTCTAATAAACGTTTCAAACGATTGTTACGGTTGATAACACGACGGTATAAATCATTTAAATCACTTGTCGCAAAACGTCCACCATCTAATTGAACCATTGGTCTAATTTCTGGTGGGATAATTGGAAGTACATCTAAGATCATCCATGCTGGGTTGTTACCAGAATGTCTGAATGATTCAACTACTTCTAAACGTTTAATTGCACGTGTAAGTCTTTGACCAGTAGCTGACTCTAACTCATCACGTAAGTGTTTAAGTTCAGCATCTAAATCAATTTCTTCAAGTAATTCTTTTATACCTTCAGCACCCATTTTAGCTGTGAATTTGCCTGGGAATTTATCATAGTACTCTCTGAATTCAGCTTCAGATAATAATGTCTTTTTCTCTAGTCCAGTTGGTCCTGGATTAACAACAACGTATGAAGCAAAGTAAATCACTTCTTCTAACGCTCTTGGTGACATATCTAATAATAGACCCATGCGGCTTGGAATACCTTTGAAATACCAAATATGTGATACAGGTGCAGCTAATTCAATGTGCCCCATTCTCTCACGACGCACTTTAGATTTAGTTACTTCTACGCCACATCTATCACAAACCATGCCTTTATAACGTACACGTTTGTATTTACCACAACTACATTCCCAGTCTTTTGTAGGTCCAAATATTCTCTCACAGAATAGACCATCTTTTTCTGGTTTTAAAGTACGATAGTTTATTGTTTCTGGCTTTTTAACCTCACCAAAAGACCATGAACGGATTTTTTCAGGTGAAGCAAGTCCTATTTTCATATAATGGAAATTATTTACATCAATCAAGGAGCCTACCTCCTTCAATTTAGATTAGCTGTGCAAATTGATTGATTGCTCTATATCAATAATGAAATACCCCGCTTAGAGTGTGCACTAACAAAGCACACAGCTCTTCACGGTATATTCATTTATAAACTTAAATGCAATTAGTCTGTAACTTCTTTTTGTGATTGTGGTGCATCTTTTTGTTGAAGATCCACTTTACGTTCAACAACGTCTTCTTCTTCATTGTCTTGCATGTCAATTTCATTGTCATGCTCGTCCATAATTTTAACATCTAGTCCTAAACTTTGTAATTCTTTCATCAATACTCGGAATGATTCAGGAACACCTGGTTTAGTAATATTTTCACCTTTAACAATAGATTCATATGTCTTCACACGACCTACTGTGTCATCGGATTTATAAGTTAAAATTTCTTGAAGTGTATATGCAGCACCGTAAGCTTCAAGTGCCCATACTTCCATTTCACCGAAACGTTGTCCACCAAATTGTGCTTTACCACCAAGTGGTTGTTGCGTTACAAGTGAATATGGTCCAGTTGAACGTGCGTGTAATTTGTCATCAACCATGTGAGCAAGTTTCAGCATGTACATAACGCCGACTGAAATTCTATTATCGAATGGTTCACCCGTACGTCCGTCATATAATACTGTCTTACCATCACGAGCCATACCGGCTTCTTCGATTGTTGACCAAACATCTTCGTCACTCGCACCATCAAATACTGGTGATGCAACATGAATACCTAAGTTCTTAGCAGCCATACCTAAGTGTAGCTCTAATACTTGTCCGATATTCATACGTGAAGGAACACCAAGTGGGTTTAACATGATGTCGATAGGTGTGCCGTCTGGAAGATATGGCATATCTTCTTCAGGAACAAGTTTAGAAATAACACCTTTGTTACCATGACGACCACACATTTTATCTCCTACGTGAATTTTACGTTTTTGAACGATATAAACACGAACTAATTGGTTAACACCTGGAGATAATGTATCGTCTCCTTCTTCACGGTTAAAGACTTTAACATCTAGAACAATACCACCTGCACCATGAGGTACGCGTAATGATGTATCACGAACTTCACGTGCTTTTTCACCAAAGATTGCGTGTAGTAAACGTTCTTCTGCAGTTAATTCTGTTACACCTTTAGGCGTTACTTTACCTACTAAAATGTCACCATCATTAACTTCAGCGCCGACGTATACGATACCACGGTCATCTAAGTTTTTAAGTGCACTGTCAGAAACGTTAGGTATATCACGTGTGATTTCTTCAGGTCCTAGTTTCGTATCACGTGCTTCTGATTCGTACTCTTCAATATGGATAGAAGTATAAACGTCATCTTTAACTAGGCGTTCACTCATGATTACAGCATCCTCATAGTTGTAACCGTCCCAAGTCATGAAACCAACAACTACGTTTCTTCCTAATGCCATTTCACCAAGTTCCATTGAAGGACCATCGGCTAAGATCTCACCTTTAGTTACTACGTCGCCAGAAGCAACGATAGGTCTTTGGTTATAACAAGTACCTGTGTTTGAACGTTTGAATTTAGCTAATGGATAGCGATCTAATTCGCCTTCGTATTCTTGACCGTCTTCTTCGATAAGTTGACGAACAAGAATTTCATTAGATTCAACGTGTTCAACGCGACCTTTACGTTTAGCAACGATCGCTGCACCAGAGTCACGTGCTGCCACGTGCTCCATACCTGTACCTACAAATGGTGATTCTGGATTCATCAATGGCACTGCTTGACGTTGCATGTTTGCACCCATCAATGCACGGTTAGAGTCATCGTTTTCTAAGAAAGGAATACATGCTGTCGCTGCTGAAACAACTTGTTTAGGCGAAACATCCATGTAGTCCATTTTTTCTTTAGCCATAACTGTGTTATTACCACGGAAACGACAAACAACTTCGTCTGCTGTGAAACGACCATTTTCATCTAATGTAGAATTTGCTTGTGCTACCACATAGCTATCTTCTTCATCAGCTGTTAAATAGTCAATTTGGTCCGTGATGGAATTCGTTTCAAGATCTACTTTACGGTAAGGTGTTTCAATAAAGCCGAATTCATTCACACGTGCATAACTAGATAACGAGTTAATAAGTCCAATGTTTGGACCCTCTGGTGTTTCAATTGGACACATACGGCCATAGTGAGAATAGTGAACGTCACGCACTTCCATTTGAGCACGTTCACGTGTTAAACCACCAGGTCCTAGAGCTGATAAACGACGTTTATGCGTTAACTCAGCTAACGGATTCGCTTGGTCCATGAATTGTGATAATTGTGAACTACCAAAGAATTCTTTGATAGATGCAATCACTGGACGAATATTAATTAATTGTTGTGGTGTTACAGAATCAGTGTCTTGAATAGACATTCTCTCACGTACCACACGTTCCATTCTTGATAAACCAATACGGAATTGGTTTTGTAACAACTCACCTACTGAACGTAGACGACGGTTACCAAGATGGTCAATATCATCTGTGAAGCCAATACCACTTAATAAGTTAAAGAAGTATGACATTGACGCAATAATATCTGCTGGTGTAATACATTTCACTTCTGAATCAGGGAATGCATTACCAATCACTGTTGTTGTACGTCCTTCTTCATCATTAGGAACGTAAACTTTGATAGATTGAATTTCAACAGGTTCGTCAATCACTGTACCTTCTAATTCAAAGACTTCACTATTAGCATTTGCTTCAAGTACGTCCATTATTTCATCAAGATTACGACGATCAAGCACAGTACCTTCTTCAGCAACAATTTCACCTGTTTCAGTATTAACAATCGGTTCCGCTAATTTCTGATTAAACAAGCGATGTTTTAAATGAAGTTTTTTGTTTGCTTTGTAACGACCTACACTTGCTAAGTCATAACGTTTCGGATCGAAGAAACGAGAATATAAAAGACTCTTAGCATTTTCTACTGTAGGTGGTTCACCAGGGCGTAAGCGCTCATAGATTTCTAATAGCGCTTGATCTGTTGTTTCTGTGCCATCTTTTTCTAACGTATTACGTAAGTACTCGTTATCACCTAAAAGGTCAACGATTTCTTGATCTGTAGAGAAACCTAAAGCACGTAATAATACTGTTAATGGTAATTTTCTTGTTCTATCAATACGTACGTAAACAACATCTTTTGCATCTGTTTCATATTCCAACCAAGCACCGCGGTTTGGAATAATTGTAGCATCAAAGTTGGTACGACCATTTTTATCTAGTTTTTCATTGAAGTAAACGGATGGTGAACGAACTAATTGTGAAACGATAACACGTTCAGCACCGTTAATTACGAATGTACCTGTATCTGTCATTAATGGGAAATCGCCCATAAACACTTCTTGTTCTTTTACTTCGCCAGTTTCCTTGATAATTAAACGTACTTTAACACGTAGAGGTGCAGAATACGTTGTATCACGGTTTTTAGATTCTTCTAAATCATATTTCGGTTCTCCAAGTCTGTAATCAACAAACTCTAAAGATAGATTACCTGTGAAATCTTCAATCGGAGAAATGTCTCTAAACATTTCTAATAAACCTTCTTCTAAGAACCAATCGTAAGACTTAGTTTGAATCTCAATTAAATTCGGTAATTCTAATACCTCTGAAATTCTCGCATAGTTTCTACGTTTACGATGTCTTCCATATTGGACAAATTGACCTGCCAAACAGATTCACCCCTCAAAAATTGCGTGTTTACTTTTACTAAATCACCCAATATAATTAGACAAAAAGAAAACGGTAGCACAATCATGACACCATTTTCTATTTCACCTTATATACATTGTTAATTTATACGTAAAAGTACACACTTATTGAACATAATTTTTTACATTCTATTACTATATCAGAATACAGCTGTTTAATCAACCTTTTACACTTCTTAAAATGTAGTAGCCTTTGCTCTTTTCTAACACTTCCACGTTATCGAATGTTTCTTGCATTTTTTTCTTTGCTGACGGCATGCCTTGCTTTTTCTGAATAACTACATACAAGGCCCCGCCTTGCTTTAATTTATTAAAAGCATCTTCTAAAATACTGTGAACAACTTGCTTTCCTGCTCTAATCGGCGGATTAGTCAGTACAAAATCATAAGTATTATCTTCTACTTGTGATAAACCATTACTTTCAATAATCTCAACATTGTCTATGCGGTTTCTTTTTTTATTTTTTCTTGATAGTGATAGTGCACGTTGGTTAATATCAACCATTGTCACTTCGTGATGTGGGGAAACTTTTGCAATCATTAAACCGATAGGACCATAGCCACAACCAACGTCTATAATCTTTTTCGTAGGACCAGGGGGATATGCTTTCAAAAATGTTGTCACTAATAAATCAGAACCAAAATCTATCTTCCCTTTAGAAAATACACCCGAATCTGTTATTAGTTCTAAATCATGGTTATCGTAGGAGTACGTAAAAAGCAACTCATCACTTTCTACTTCAGGATTTTCATCATAGTAATGATTCATGACTACACCTCTTTAATCTAATTCTTCTTAGATTAATACTATACCCGTATAATTGGATATTGATCAAATAAGATAAGGGAGCGGGACAGTATATCAAAGTTTCTAATAGAAATTTCGTAGTCCCACCCCAGCAAAGATGACTAAGATTGAAATGTTAGTCTGAACTGAAACTCAGGCATAACACTCACTAACTTAATAAATTCAGTAGTGAGATTTTACATTTGCAATACCATCATCTACTGCCTAATTGAAAAAAATCTGAGACATTGATCTATGTCCCAGACTTTTCATTTCTCAAAGATATCAGCTTATCTGCAGTACACTTAATCTCAACGTACCGAAGTAGTTGCTGCATTAAGCAATGCAGACAAGCTTCAATATATAATTATGAACTGTTAGCAAGCTAGAATTATTTTAATTCTACTGTAGCGCCAACTTCTTCTAATGCTTCTTTAAGTTGTTCAGCTTCTTCTTTAGGTAAAGCTTCTTTGATTACTTTAGGAGCTCCGTCAACTAATTCTTTAGCATCTTTTAATCCTAAGCCAGTAGCTTCTTTAACAGCTTTAACGACTTTGATTTTAGATGATCCAGCTGAAGTTAATTCAACATCGAAATCAGTTTTTTCAGCTTCAGCGTCTCCGCCACCAGCTGCACCTGCTGCTGCTACTGGAGCTGCTGCAGTTACACCAAATTCTTCTTCAATTGCTTTTACTAAGTCGTTTAATTCTAAAACTGACATTTCTTTAATTGCTTCAATGATTTGTTCTTGATTAGCCATTTTTAATATTCCTCCATTATTTTTAATTAGTTTATGCGCAATTATTCAGCGCTTTCTTCTTTTGATTCTTTGTCTTCTCCAACAGCTTTAACTGCATAAGCGAAGTTGCGTACTGGAGCTTGTAATACTGATAAAAGCATAGAAACAAGACCGTCGTGTGATGGTAATGTACCAACAGTGTTAACTTCTTCAGCAGAAATAACATTGCCTTCCATAACACCTGTTTTAATTTCTAATGCTTGATGTTCTTTTGCAAATCCTGCGATAACTTTTGCTGGAGCAACAACATCTTCTGTTGAAGTAGCAACTGCAGTAGGACCTACTAAGAATTCATCTAAACCGTCAATACCAGCTTGTGCAGCTGCACGACGAACCATAGTGTTTTTCAATACTTTGTATTCAACACCAGCTTCACGTAATTGCGAACGTAATTCAGTTACTTCAGCAACGCTTAGACCACGATAGTCAACGATAACTGTAGATACTGAGTTTTTAAGTTGTTCAGCAATAATATCAACTTCTTGTTTTTTTGCATCGATGATTGCAGACATTTAGACACCTCCATAGATTTTAGTTTGGTGCTTTTAATTTTGAAGTTCTGTTGATTGACGTTCGTCAGTTCCTCAGATAATCCAATAAAAAAAGCACTTTCTACCCGCGGCAAAAAGTGCTTGAAAGATCTAAAATCTTCACGTTCAAGTCAATTTTAGCCTCGGTAGGATTGGATTTTAAGTTATTACTAACTCCTACTGTCTTAGGTAAAATAATACATTAACCAATATAACTAAATTAATGTACAATGTCAATATTTTTTCAAAGACTGAAAGTAAACCTTTCAGTCTTTTTTGATTAATTTATAAATTATAGTTTGAAGCTTGAAGTATCAACTTTAACTCCAGGACCCATTGTTGTAGTTACAGCAACAGATTTGAAGTACGTACCTTTAGCTGAAGCAGGTTTTGCTTTAGTTAATACGTCTTGTAAAGTTTTGAAGTTTTCAACAAGTTTGTCAGTATCAAATGATGTTTTACCAATTGATGCATGAACAATACCTGATTTCTCAGCACGGTATTCTACTTTACCAGCTTTGATTTCTTCAACAGCTTTTTTAACGTCCATAGTTACTGTGCCAGTTTTAGGGTTAGGCATTAAACCTTTAGGTCCTAATACACGACCAAGTTTACCAACTTCGCCCATCATGTCTGGTGTAGCTACTACTACGTCAAAATCAAACCAACCTTGTTGGATTTTTTCTACATATTCGCCTTCGCCAACGAAATCAGCACCTGCTGCTTCAGCTTCTGCTGCTTTATCTCCTTTAGCGAACACTAATACACGCTGTGATTTACCAGTACCGTTCGGAAGCACTACTGCTCCACGAATTTGTTGATCATTTTTACGTGTATCAATACCTAAACGGAATGCTACTTCAACTGATGCGTCAAAGTTAGCGATGTTTGTTTCTTTAGCTAGTTCAACAGCTTCTTGTACACTATAGTGTTTTAAGCGATCGATTTTGCTAGCTGCTTCTTGATATCTTTTGCTTTTTTTAGCCATTTCATGTTCCTCCTTTAGTGGTTTTAGCGGAATTTCCTCCCACATTTACTTGCTTTCACAAGTTAAGAGCAGATAACAGTGAGGTCAAAATTGTATTTTATCTTAGGAATTAAAATCCCCTAATAAATGACATTTCTCCTCATATTACGACAATATTGAACGCTGTCATCATGTTTGTCATTTCTGTCATCTGCTTCTATCGTCAATCTATGTTTTCATTACTTATTTTTATTATTGAACTGTGATACCCATACTACGAGCAGTACCTTCGATAATACGTATAGCTGCTTCTTCGTCTGCAGCATTTAAATCTTGCATTTTTTGGTTTGCAATGTCACGTACTTGATCTTTAGTTACTGTAGCAACTTTTGTTTTATTAGGTTCGCCTGAACCTTTTTCAACGCCTGCTGCTTTTTTAAGTAGTACTGGAGCCGGTGGAGTTTTTGTAATAAATGTAAATGAACGGTCTTCATAAACACTGATTTCTACCGGAATAATTAAACCTGCGTCTTCTTGTGTACGTGCGTTGAATTCCTTACAGAATCCCATAATATTCACACCTGCTTGACCTAATGCTGGACCAACTGGTGGTGCTGGGTTTGCTTTACCTGCAGGAATTTGTAATTTAACAACTTTTTCTACTTTTTTAGCCACGATGTGCACCTCCTTGATATCGTGATGTGGTCACAGGACTCAGTTTTGTCCTCCCACTCTTCTACATTTCGTGACGAAATGAACGCTCTATGAGCGCGACCACAGTATTATAACATTAACTCATTACATAAAGCAATGGTAATTTGTAAAATTTTGGGAACGAAACATAAATCTCATATTTTTATAAAGGGTTCATTATCTCGCTCCGGCAAAGATGAGCAGTGTATAAAAGTCTTCCACTACTCTGTTATACTTTACAGTTTTTCAACTTGATCAAATTCTACTTCAACTGGTGTTTCTCTACCAAACATGTCTACAAGAACAGTAAGTTTGAATTTATCCGCTTCAATTTCTTGAACTTCACCAACTTGGTTTGAGAATGGACCTGATTTAATTCTTACTTGCTCGCCTAAATCAATTTCAACATCAATTGTTTTTTCTTTCATGCCCATTTGTTTAAGGATGAAGCGTGCTTCTTCAGGAAGTAATGGATTGGGTTTTGACCCAGCACCAGCTGAACCAACAAATCCTGTTACACCTGGTGTGTTTCTCACGATATACCATGATTCGTCTGTCATCACTAACTCGACTAGCACGTATCCCGGGAATGTTTTTTTAGTTAATGTTTTGGCTTTGCCATCCTTAACTTGTGTTTCTTCCTCTTCTGGTATAACAACTCTGAATATTTGTTCAGTCATATTCATAGATTCAACACGTTTTTCTAAATTCTTTTTCACTTTATTCTCATAACCAGAATAAGTATGCACAGCATACCAACGCTTTGCGCCAACTTCTTCAGACATGTCGTCACTCCTATCTATTTAATTAATTCTATAATTCTACCAATTCCTAAGTCTAAGGCATAGAAGAACACTAAGAAAAATACTACTGTAGCTACAACAATGACTGTGTATTTAAATAATTCTTCTTTCGTTGGCCAACTTGTCTTTTCCATTTCTGACTTTACGCCTTGGAAGAAATTCTCTTTTTTAGCCATTTATAAGACCTCCGTATATTTCGTTATTCCTTATTTGCTTATTCCAGGTAACAAATCAAGCAAATATATTACGCTCAACTTAATTGGAAGGGCATATTCACTCAATTGTAAATTTAATATATCGTTTGCTATTTCGATTCTTTATGCAATGTATGTGCATTGCATCTTGGACAATATTTCTTCAATTCTAGTCTAGATGCAAGATGACTCTGTTTGGGAACGTTATAATTTCGATTACCACACACTTCACAATTTAATGGTACTTTTTTCATTTGTCTTCCCCTTACTCATTATAATACCAATCTACTATACATAATTTCTGAGTCAATTGTCAATCGACAATAGCGTCTTTGTACGCGATAGGCTATACATGAGAGCGAGACAGAAATACAATTTTCTAATAGAGATTTCATAGTCTCCCCTATACAAAGAAGGTTAGAGTAGCTAGTATTGAAACGTTTGATACAAGTGTATGTTCAATTCAGTCATCTACTGCTCAAAATGTAAGTGTGTCTGAATCATTCATTGATGTCCCAGTCTCAATATTTTATTTTTCATGTTCTAAATAATGTCTTAATTTTATTTTACAACGGTGTATCCCATTGTAAACCACTTTGATTTGTATATTGAGTATTTCAGCAATTTCTTTCGGTTTAAAATCATTTAGCAAATAAATGACAATACTTTGTTCTAAATCCGTTAATTTCATAAGTCCTTGTTGTAATCGAGCTCCCACTTCTAAAGCGAGTATGTGTTTATCAAGTGGGTGTTCTGTTTTACTGTTTTGATAATGGACTATAAATTCATTTACAAGCATTTCTTGCCGTTCGTTACTATAGTATTTTTTACGAATATAATCATTTTTTACATTTTTAATCACGCGATTGACATAATGCTCTATTGGTGTCTCTTCAGTAAAATCAAATTTTTTAAATGCGCAGAATAATTTCACGAGCACATCTTGACACAAATCTTCTTGATCATTTGGATGTATAGCAAAATGATATAAACGTTTACGAATCATTGGTCTTAAGACTTTGAAAATTTCTGGCAAATCAATTGGCCTAGTTATCTCTTCTTCGTTACTTAACGTGTTAATTGGAATATGATTATTTCTTGTCATTGCTGTTATCCTTTCCTTGAAGTATAGAAAGGTTACAGCAGTTGAACTAAAAAAATCAAACTCCGCAATCGTAATTAATGATTGTCACCACGTCTTAGTTTTTCAAATTCTTCAAGTATTTCATTTGAAAGTTCAATACGTGTTCTTGGTTTCTGTTCATTAAAGCCGTCAAGTTGTTTCGATACAGAAATTTCATTCTCTCTTAAATCTCTCCACATTTCTCTTGAAGATACACGATATGCACCCGCACCAAAGATAGCGTGCTGTTCGCTCATATCACTTGTAACCACTGTAATATGTCTCGTATGTTTGTCATATAAATCATATACATAACGTTCAATGTAACTATCGGCTGTTTCTTTTTCTTTCGTAAATATCGTTTTAACACCATGATACATATATTCTGTTGGTGCTCCGGATTGTTCATAAGCATCGAATACGCAGACAACTTCATCCGCAATGACTGCGTTATAGTTCGCTATAGCAATGAGCAATTGTTCACGTGCTTCTTCAAGGTTATCTTGTGCAATTCTGCTTAATTCCTGCGATTGTCCAATCATATTATATCCATCAATGATTAAATAACGATCTTTCATGCCTTATCTCCGATATGATTACGTTTACGGAATACTTCGTACATCATCAAACTTGCAGCTACGGATGCATTCAGACTATTAACATGACCTACCATTGGAATATTGATATAGAAATCGCATTTTTCTTTAACTAATCGGCTCATACCTTGACCTTCACTACCTATGACAATTGCTAGTGGCATGCCTGCGTCCATTTCTCTATAGTCTGTTGAATTTTCTGCTTCAGTACCAACTATCCAATAACCATTATCTTTCAACGTTTCAATTGTATTAGCCAAATTCGTCACTCTCATAACTGGTATATGCTGAATTGCGCCCGTTGATGCTTTAGCAACAGTTTGTGTTAAAGCAACCGAGCGGCGCTTAGGAATAATAACGCCATCAACACCCGAAGCATCTGCAGTCCTTAAGATTGAACCTAGGTTGTGCGGGTCTTCTAAACCATCTAAGATTAATACGGTCGATAATTTTTCCTGTTCTTTTTGTTGCGCAACAAATGCATCGAAATCTGCATATTCGTATGGCGCAATATAAGCAGCAACACCTTGGTGAGGCGAATCTGACATTCCATCTATTTTAGATTTCGGTACAGATTGAACGATGATTTTATTACTATTCGCTAATTTTAAAATTTCATTGATTTGCCCTTTTTTGATAGTATCTTGAATCAGAATTTTATTAATAGTATGTCCTGAGACAATTGCTTCTTTTACGGCATGTCGACCAACGATTACGATCTCTTCCATAGTATCACTACCTTTCGTCTACGATTTGTACGATATGTTCTAATAATGTCGCTAAACGCGCTTCTTCTTTTTCTAAATATAAATAACCTATGACCGCTTCCAGCCCAGAACTTTTTCTATATGTTTGAATATCTGTATTTTTTGCTTTGGTATAACTTTTAGCATTTCTACCACGACGAACGATATCTAATTCTTCTTCTGTAAACCATTCATTTTCCATTAATGATTCAAGCGTTAGCGCCTGACTTTTAGCTGACACGTATCGTTTAGCTTCTTGATGTAAGCGATTAGGCTTGGCTTTTAATTTTAGAACGATATATGCTCTCACATGTTGATCTAAGACAGCATCACCCATGTAAGCAAGTGTTAGTGGATTTAATAATTTATTATTCATATTAGCCACGTTTGAATCTCACACCTTGAGGTGTATCTTCTAATATAATATTTTGTTCTTTCAGTTGATCACGTATTTCATCTGCTCTAGCGAAATCTTTATCTTTCCTTGCATTGTTTCTT
The DNA here is from genome assembly GCF_013391405.1 of Staphylococcus sp. GSSP0090. Taxonomy (GTDB): domain Bacteria; phylum Bacillota; class Bacilli; order Staphylococcales; family Staphylococcaceae; genus Staphylococcus. Next base: position 16,156 of record NZ_JACBFD010000034.1, on the reverse strand, counting down.
TCTTCAATCAATGCTTCCACTTCTTCATCTAGTAATTCATCGCTATCTTTACCTTTCAAAGGCACGCCCAATACATCACTAAATATTTGATAAACTTCTTTAAAACGTCTAATCACTTTTGTAGAAGTTGTGTTTTCTAACACATATTTATTTGCTAATTTAGCTAAATCATACCAAGCAGTTATAGCATTTGCAGTATTAAAATCGTCATTCATAACAGTTTCAAATTGTTTTAAAATGTTATCTATTTCAGTTATATAAGCACTTTGATCTTCAATATCTGTAGCGATTGCTTCTCGTTCTTCAATCGCTTGATAGCTATTACGCACACGTTCCAAGCCACTTTTAGCTGCTTCTACAAGTTCCATATTATAGTTAATCGGACTTCTATAATGCACACTAATCATGAAAAAGCGTAATACATCCGGGTCAATTTGTTTGATGATGTCGTGTACTAAAACAAAGTTACCTAATGATTTACTCATTTTTTCATTGTCTATATTGATGAAACCATTGTGCATCCAATAGTTCGCAAAAGGCGCATGATTATGTGCTTCTGATTGCGCAATTTCATTTTCATGGTGTGGAAATTGTAAATCTGTGCCACCTGCATGAATATCAATTGTAGCGCCCAATTCATGATAAGCCATTACTGAGCATTCAATATGCCAACCAGGTCTACCTTCACCAAACGGACTTTCCCAGCTGATTTCACCTGGTTTCGCTTGTTTCCATAATGTGAAATCTAATGCATCTTCTTTCTGCTCACCCTGTTCAATACGCGCACCTACTTTTAAATCATTTAAAGATTGGTGGCTTAATTTACCATAGTCTTGGAATTTTCGTGTTCTGAAATAAACATCGCCACCACTTTCATAGGCATAACCTTCATCAACGAGTTCTTTTATAAAGTTAATAATGTCATCCATATGATTCATTACACGTGGGTTAGAAGTTGCTTTCTTAACATTTAATGCACCGACATCTTCGTAGAATGCATCAATATAACGATCAGCAATCGTTTCAACTGACTCGTCCAATTCTTTTGAACGTTTAATTAATTTATCATCTACATCAGTGAAATTTGACACATATACAACTTCATAGCCTTGGTACTCAAAATATCTTCTTACAACATCATAATTGATAGCTGGTCTTGCATTCCCAATATGAATATAATTATATACAGTTGGTCCACAAACATACATTTTAACTTTACCAGGTTCAATAGGTTCAAACGTCTCTTTTTGACGTGTTAATGTATTATATAATGTAATCATCTTGTATCTCTCCATTTCTTGTTTTCTCAAGTTGTTTTTCAAGTTCTTTTAATTGCTCGTAGATTGGGTCAGGTAAATTTCGATGATCAAATGTTTTACCAATACGTCTGCCATCTTGTTTTACAATATGTCCTGGAATACCGACTACAGTTGAATAACTCGGTACACTATTAAGGACGACTGAGTTAGCACCGATATTTACATTTGAGTTAATCGTAATATTACCAAGCACTTTTGCTCCCGCAGCAATAAGTACATTGTCCCCTATATCTGGATGTCGCTTACCTTTTTCTTTGCCAGTACCACCTAATGTCACACCCTGATAAATCGTTACATTGTCTCCAATGCGACAAGTTTCTCCGATGACTACGCCCATGCCGTGATCAATGAATAAACGTCTGCCGATTTGGGCGCCAGGATGAATTTCAATACCTGTAAAAAAGCGTGTGATTTGTGAAATTAATCTCGCCAAGATATATTTTTTCTTTTTATATAGTTCATGTGCAATCAAATGACTCCAAACCGCATGTACGCCTGCATATGAAGTAACGACTTCTAATGTTGTACGTGCTGCAGGATCTTGTTCAAATACCATATTCACATCGTCTTTTATTCTTTTCAACATTTTAAACAAGGTTGCTCCTCCTTATAAAAAAGCACCTCTAACTTTATTGTTAGAGGCGCTTTTGCACGGTTCCACTCTCATTTTGTATAAGTAATTACCTAATTCAAACTTTTCAAAGTTTGATATCAAGTCTATTCCTTATAACTCTCATTTAAGTTATTCATTTTATTTATACAAAGGTGCATTCTGTAATCTAAGTGATGTGCTCACAGCAACCGCACACTCTCTTGACACCATCCATCACATACTAATCCTTTGATGTGTTCAATGTTAATCATAGGTTGTTTATTGTAATTTTTCAAGTGTTATCTATTTAACACAATCTTTACAATGCGCAACGTTTATTTATACATATTTTTTCAAGCGTGATAACACTTTATCTTTACCTAATACTTCAATTGTATTTGGTAATTCTGGGCCATGCATTTGACCAGTAACAGCGACACGAATAGGCATGAATAATTGTTTACCTTTGATACCCGTTTCTTTTTGAACTTCTTTTATCGTTTTTTTGATTTCAGCAGCTTCAAACGGTTCGAGCGCTTCTAATTTACTGTATAAATGATTCATCAATTCTGGTACTTGCTCGCCTTCGATAACTTCTTGTTCATCGTCACCTAAAGTTTGTTCATCACGGAAGAATAATTCCGATAATGGCACGATTTCTCCAGCATAGCTCATTTCTTTTTGATAAAGTGAAACCAGTTTACGTCCCCATTCCAAATCCGCTTCACTTGGATTTTCAGGCAATAATTCAGCTTTAATTAAGTGTGGTAAAGCCAACTCAAAAACCGTTTCAGTATCTTTTTGTTTCATATATTGGTTGTTTACCCATGCAAGTTTCTGTTTATCGAAAAATGCTGGTGACTTAGATAAACGTTTTTCATCAAAGATTTTAATAAAGTCTTCTTTAGAATAAATTTCATCTTCGCCTTCAGGTGACCAACCTAATAATGTAATAAAGTTAAATAACGCTTCTGGTAAATAGCCTAAATCGCGATATTGCTCGATAAATTGTAGGATTTGACCATCACGTTTACTTAATTTTTTGCGTTCTTCGTTTACGATAAGTGACATATGTGCAAATCTTGGTGCTTCCCATCCAAATGTTTCATATATCATTAATTGCTTAGGTGTATTTGAAATATGGTCGTCACCACGAATAACATCTGAAATTTCCATATAATGATCGTCAATAGCCACTGCAAAGTTATACGTTGGGATGCCATCTTTTTTAACAATGACCCAGTCTCCCATGTTATTTGAATCAAACGAAATTTCACCTTTAACCATATCTTCGAATAAATATGTCGTATCTTTAGGCACACGGAAACGAATGGACGGTTGGCGACCTTCAGCTTCAAATTGTTGACGCTCTTCTTCAGTTAAATGCGCATGTTTACCACCATAACGCGGCATTTCACCACGTTCAATTTGTTGTTGACGCTCTTCCTCTAATTCGTCCTCAGTCATATAGCATTTGTAAGCTTTGTCTTCATCCAATAATTGTTGAATCAGTGGATTATAAATTTCTGCACGTTCAGACTGACGATACGGACCGTAACCTTTATCTTTATCAACAGATTCATCCCATTCAATACCTAACCATTTTAAGTTATCAAATTGTGACGATTCTCCGTCAGCTAAGTTACGCTTACTATCTGTATCTTCAATACGAATTACAAAATCACCATCATAATGTTTAGCAAATAAATAGTTAAATAATGCAGTTCTTGCATTACCGATATGCAAATACCCAGTTGGACTTGGTGCATATCTCACTCTTACACGATCACTCATTATGTTCACTCCCGTTTAATCTTATTTATTATTTTTTAATATCGTTATTAATGTACCATGCGCTTAATAAACGCAATAAATAAGCCGAACACATATCTTTTATCTACTTGTCGTTCATAAAAAATACCGCTCAACCATTAATAAGTTTATAATTTATCGCTTATTAATCATACCATAGCTTATTAATTTTTAAAGTATCTCTTGTGAAAGTCTTCTATATGCATCACACAAGCATTATTTAAGTGAGCATTCTTTTTTAGAAATACAATTTCGCTATCTATTGTAGCACTTTGACCGTTAATATGATATTGCTATGCTTAAATTACCCCTGACTTTAACAATATTTTAAATATTAAAAGGGTTCCATACGAAACTGTAACAACACTTGCTACAGTTTCACATGAAACCCTTAGTTTTAATTTAATTTTTTCGCGAAAATAATTCTACCAGATGAAGTCTGTAATAAGCTAATCACTTCTAAATCGATGTGTTCTCCAATATGTTTTTTAGCATTATCTACAACGACCATCGTGCCATCATCTAAATAGCCAACTGCTTGTCCAGACTCTTTACCCATTTTTGTAAGTAATAGACTGAATCGATCACCTTGATGTACAGAGGGCTTGATTGCTTCAGATAAATCATTCACATTAAGTGCTTGTATACCTTGCACATGACAGACTTTATTTAAATTAAAATCTGTCGTAATAATGTGTGCTCTGTAATGTTGGGCTAATTTAATTAACATCGCATCAATATCGCTGTGCGTTTTTGTTGGATGAATAATTCTAGTCGGATGATTCGTATCATATAAAGCGTTTAATATATCTAAGCCACGTTGACCTTTTTCACGTTTCACACTATCATTGGCATCTGCAACGACTTGAAGTTCATTAATGACACCTTGAGGTATTAATATTTCACCATCAATAAAACCACATTCAATAATGTCCAAAATGCGTCCATCTATAATGGCACTTGTATCTATAATCTTTGGTACTGCGTTACGCGCGTTAATTGACATTGAACGCGCCATATTTTCCGGTAAAAATAGTAACATCTCATCGCGTTTTCGCAAACCAAATTGGAATCCGAAATAACCCAAAATAATTGTAATTATAATTGGTACAAAATGATTGATTACGTTGTTGCCGATGATTTGGAATATAAAAGATATCATAACTGAAATAAGTAATCCTATCATTAATCCAATTGTCGCAAATAAAATTTCTACTGCACTTTGACGCATAATCGTTCGTTCTAATTCTTTTAACGCAAGTGTTGCTTTTTTAATAAACCAACCAAATATTAAAAAGATTATAATAATACCTAGCAGGCCATCTACATAAGTATTTGTTAATAGTGATAAATTACCTAAACCTATATCATTAAAAATCTCCGGCAAAAGGTAGACACCAAAACTTGCACCTAAAATGATATAGCACAAGATAACAATAAGTCTTATCATGTTCACAAGTTAACGCTCCTTTCCTATAAAATTATTTCAACTGCAAATGATTAAAGCAGTATTATATTTAATGTTTTGTTAATGCGTATTTTAAAGCTTCATGAACGCTTTTAACGCCGATTACTTTTATGCCCTCAGGAAATTGCCAGCCACCAATGTTGGATTCTGGGATAATCACACGTTTAAAGCCTAATTTATCAGCTTCTTGAACACGTTGTTCTATTCGAGAAACGCGTCTGACTTCTCCAGTCAGCCCTACTTCACCAATGAAGCAGTCCAAACCATCCACGGTTAAATCCTTAAAGCTTGAAGCCGTCGCAATAATAATACCTAAATCAACTGCTGGTTCAGTCAGTCTCACACCACCCGCAACTTTGATATAAGCATCTTGTTGCTGAAGAAGGTAATTTTCTTTCTTTTCTAATACGGCCATTAGTAAACTCAATCGATTATGATCTATACCTGTTGCCATACGTCTCGGATTATTAAAAGTTGTCGGCGTCACTAAGGCTTGTACTTCAATCAATAGTGGCCTTGTACCTTCCATTGTAGAAACAATTGTAGAACCTGGTACATTTGCTGAACGTTCTTCAAGAAACATTTCCGAAGGGTTTTTAACACCTTTCAAACCAGTTTGTTTCATTTCAAAGATGCCCATTTCATTTGTAGAACCAAAGCGGTTTTTTACAGCTCTTAAAATACGATACGCATGATGTTCGTCACCTTCAAAGTAAAGTACTGTATCAACCATATGCTCAAGTAAGCGCGGTCCAGCGATTTGGCCTTCTTTAGTTACATGACCAACGATAAACGTGGCAATATTCATTTGCTTAGCTATATTCATTAAACTCTGTGTACTTTCTCTAACTTGCGACACTGAACCTGGTGCAGAGCTGATTTCGGGGTGGAATATAGTTTGGATAGAATCTACCACAAGTAAATCTGGTTTAATTTGTTTTACTGTTTCATGGATGACTTCTAAATCTGTTTCGGCAAATACGTTTAATTCACTTGAATCTTCATCCAATCTTTCCGCTCTTAATTTCGTTTGGCTCAATGATTCTTCACCCGTGATATAGAGTACACTTTTAGATTGAGATAGTGATGCACAAATCTGTAATAGTAACGTTGATTTTCCAATCCCTGGATCACCACCGATTAAGACAAGTGAACCATTGACGATACCTCCACCTAGCACACGGTTAAATTCGTTTGAATTTGTTTTAACCCTAGGTGTTGTTTCATGTTTAATTTCATTTAATTTTTGTACTTTAGATACATTGTCTCGACTCCGTACGCCATGTTTTGGACTGGCTGCCTTTTGTTCGACAATTTCTTCCATTTGATTCCAACCACCACAGTTTGGGCATTTACCCATCCATTTGGGTGACTGATAACCACATGCCATACATTCAAAAATCACTTTCTTTTTCGCCAAAACAGCACCTCCACCTTTCATTGAACAAATCTATTTTAAACCTCTGTCTATTTAAAAACAAATTTTATTCTCAACAACAATAATGCTTTCAATTAATAATTATATTTCTTATCTTAAATTGATGTATGATATCAAAGTTTCTCATCTTGAGATAAATACTATTTTTATAAAATACCATGTATAACTTTGAAGTACCAATCATATTATAGCTTGAATTTACAAATAATAGTATGCATGTGTCATTTCATAACTTAGTTTTTAATTGTAAATAGGATGATTCGACCTTATATATAGAAAAAGAACCTAGGACATCAGTCAATGTCCTAGGTTCTTATATTAACTTAATTTTACTTATGATTCAGATGTTTCTTTATCTTTAGCTGAATCTTGTCTGTCAGTAATATCGTATTTAAACTCTTTCCCGTCGTGATCAATTTTGACTTCTTTACCTTCAATTTGGTTACCATCTAATATTAATTCACTCAAGTTATCTTCAACTGTTTTTTGAATCGCACGAATAAGTGGTCTTGCCCCATATTCAGGATCGTAACCTTCTTCGGCAATTTTCTCTTTAGCCGCTTCTGTAACTGAGATATTGATATCTTGTTCAGAAAGTCTATTAGTAAGTTTGTTAATCATCATTGTCACAATTTCTTTCAATTCATCTTTAGAAAGTTTGTGGAATACAATGATATCATCAACACGGTTTAAGAACTCTGGACGGAAGGCGTTTTTCAATTCTTTCATCATTGTCTTGCGAATTGTTTCGTAATCTTGGCCTTCTGTTGCACCACCAAAACCAGCAAAACGTTGGTCTTGTAATTCTTGTGCGCCGACATTTGATGTCATAATAATCACTGTATTACGGAAATCAACCTGACGACCTTTTGTATCTGTTAAATGACCATCGTCTAATACTTGAAGTAAGATGTTGAAAACATCTGGATGTGCTTTTTCGATTTCATCAAATAAAATAACAGAATAAGGTTTGCGTCTTACTTTTTCAGTTAATTGTCCACCATCATCATGACCTACATAGCCAGGAGGGGCACCAACTAAACGACTGACCGCATGTTTTTCCATGAACTCACTCATGTCAACACGAATCATAGCATCATCTTCGCCGAACATAGACTCTGCTAACGCACGAGCTAACTCTGTTTTACCTACACCTGTTGGACCTAAGAAGATGAAACTACCAATTGGACGTTTAGGATCTTTTAATCCTGCTCTTGCGCGTCTCACTGCTTTACTAATTGAAGTAACCGCATCTTTTTGTCCGATAACTCTATTGTGTAATGTATCTTCTAGGTTAAGCAGACGATCTGATTCTGTTTCGTTAATCTTAGTCAATGGAATGCCTGTCCAGCCAGCAATCACTTCACCGATATCTTCTTCAGATAATGATGTGTTATCACCGTTTTGGGCATTCTTCCAATTCGTATTTGCTTCTTCATATTGTTTTTCTAATTTCGTTTGTTTATCACGAAGATTTGCTGCATTTTCGAATTCTTGTGCATGTACCGCAGCATCTTTTTCATTTTTAACTTGTTCAATTTGTTGTTCAATTTCTTTTAAGTTTGGTGGTGTTGTATGACTTTTTAGTCTTACTTTTGAACTAGCTTCATCAATTAAGTCAATCGCTTTGTCTGGTAAGAAACGATCTGAAACATAACGATGACTCAATTTAGCTGCTGATACTAAAGCTTCATCTGAAATATTGATACGGTGATGCGCTTCATAACGATCACGTAAACCTTTCAAGATTTCAATAGTATCTTCTACAGTAGGTTCATCCACTTGAACTGGTTGGAAACGACGTTCTAGTGCCGCATCTTTCTCAATATTTTTACGGTATTCATCTAACGTTGTTGCACCGATACATTGTAATTCTCCGCGTGCTAAGGCTGGTTTAAGAATATTGGATGCATCGATTGCACCTTCAGCACCACCAGCACCAACTAACGTGTGTAATTCATCGATGAATAGTACAACGTTACCAGCTTGATGAATTTCTTCCATGACTTTTTTCAAGCGTTCTTCAAATTCACCACGATATTTTGTTCCAGCAACGACTGTTCCCATATCTAATGACATGACACGTTTGCCTTTTAATGTTTCAGGTACTTCATTATTAACAATTGCTTGTGCTAAACCTTCAGCAATTGCTGTTTTACCAACACCAGGTTCACCGATTAATACTGGGTTGTTCTTAGTACGACGACTTAACACTTCAATGACTCTTGTGATTTCTTTGTCTCTACCAATCACTGGATCTAACGTACCGTCTTTAGCAATAACAGTCAGGTCACGTGCTAGGCCATCTAATGTTGGCGTGTTATTTGATTTGTTTGCTTGTGCATTTTTGTTACTCATTTCAGGGCTACCTAATGCTTTAACAACTTGTGCACGCGCTTTTGTGATGTTTAAATCTAAGTTTGCAAATACACGTGCTGCAACACCTTCATTCTCTCTAATTAAACCAAGTAAAATATGTTCTGTTCCAACAAAATTATGGTGTAATTTTCTTGCTTCATCCATTGATAATTCTATAACTTTTTTTGCACGAGGTGTATAGTGCAATGCGCCCATTTGTTCTTGACCATGGCCGATTAATTTCTCTACTTCTTCAACAACTTTTTCTTCTGTAATCTCAAAAGTTTCTAAAACTTTGGCAGCAATACCTTCAGGTTCTTTCATTAAGCCTAAAAGTAAGTGCTCAGTTCCTATATTTGAATGGTTTAAACGAATTGCTTCTTCTTGAGCATGTGCTAATACACGCTGAGCTCTTTCTGTAAGTCTTCCAAATAGCATATAGCGCAACCTCCTAATTAATATGTTCTCTTAATATATCTGCCCTTTTTTCATTAACTGTTCTATCATCTTCATCATCTAATAAGAATGGTGATTGTATCGCAACCATCAACTCATTAAATTTGAAGTCTTCTAATTCAATGTATTCTAAATCAATACCCAGTTTAACCTCACTTAATCTTAGTGAAGCTTCCTCCATAGATATCAGTCTACTATATTTTAATATGCCTAACGAACGATACACTCTATCTAACGTTTCAGTATAGTTATGTCGGTTTAATCGTTCGCGAATCTGCATTTCTTCATTAATTATTTGTTGCACGACTTCTGATAAACTTTCAATAATATCTTCTTCAGTTTTTCCTAGTGTAAGTTGATTTGAAATTTGATAGATATGGCCATAAACTTGTGACCCTTCTCCGTAGATACCTCTGATTGTAAAACCGAAACGATTGATTGTTTGTGCAATGCGATTCATGCGTTTCATAATCGTTAGGCCAGGTAAGTGCAACATCACACTTGCTCGCATACCTGTACCGATGTTTGTGGGACAAGTGGTTAAATACCCTAAAGTTTCATCAAAACTTACATCTAATTCACTGTCTAATTTATCGTCAATCTCTGAAGCTTTTTCATATAATGAAGATAAAGATAAATCATTTCCCATCGCTTGAATACGTAAATGATCTTCCTCATTTACCATAATGCTTAATGATTCGTCCTCATTGAGTAGTACTGCTGACGCAGGCTGTCTGATTAATTCTGGACTAATAAGATGTTTCGCGACCAGTTTATACTTACTTTGCTGATCCATGGTGTCTAAGCGTTCAATTGCTAGATCGGGAAGCGCATCTTGTACTTCATTAATAATTCTAAAACCATCTTGCTCAGACGGGAACATGAGTGGGTGCACATGATTTTCAAGATTTCGTGCTAAACGAATCCTTGATGACATGACGATCGGGCTTTCTTCTCTATCTCTCATCCATTCACTCATATAGGCACTGATATCATCTTTACTCATCATGTTTCACCTCGCTGTCCTCTTTTAATGCCTTGATTTCATCGCGAACTACGGCAGCTTCTTCAAAATTTTGCGCTTCTATCAATTGATTTAGATAAGAAGATTTTTCCTCAATTTGTTTTTTTAAGGCTAATTTTCTATGTGAAGATCTTGGTGTTTTTCCAATGTGTTCAATTTGACCACCTTGTACGCGTCGTACAATATCGACGATGTCATCTTTAAATGTCGCATAGCAGTCTGCACAACCAAATTTACCAACGTGTGCAATATCTTTTAATGTCATATGGCAAGTCGGACAGCGTTTTTCTTCTTTAAAAGCAATTTCATCAAAATCGATACCATGTTTAGCAGCTAGATGTTGCAAGATTTGCTTTACTACAAATGCACCTTCGATATCATCTTGAGCTTGGATTTGCTGATTTTGTGTCCAAGGGTTACCACCTTGTGCACATGTGGTGCATACCCATTTCTCGTTGATACCATCTTGCCCTTTTACTGCCAATTTCACTTCTGCTTCATTCAAATGACAATTTTCGCATAGCACGACGAAACACCTCGCTTTAATAATAATTTATAACATGTAACAATCTTTTAATTATATTTGCTCGAATAATATCTCTAGATAGTATATCCATCTTCAATGTTTCTCTATCTATTACAGCGTATATCATTTTTGCTTCTCGCTCATTAATATAAGATTTATCTAACAAACCATCCACAATGTAGTATGCCTGTTGTTGTGAAATAGATGGCCCAACTAATTGAAGTAAGTGATTAATGTAACCTGTTTCGTCTCTATTTTCAATTTTAGTGATTCGAATATAACCACCGCCACCTCTTTTACTTTCAATTTCATAGCCATGTTCATTAGTGAATCGTGTTTTAATTACATAATTAAGCTGAGAAGGCACACAGTCAAAGCGCTGCGCAATATTAGCACGTTGAATTTCAACAACGTCTTCATTGGTGTCTTCAAATAACTTTTTAATGTATTGTTCTATGATGTCTGACATGTTGTGCATGATTATCACCTCTTTTGACCTTCTTTGACTATATTATATGACCAACTTTGACCTTTTTCAACCAATATGTTTTAAAATTTTTAAATTAAGCATGTAAGTGCTATCAATTTTATTGTATTATAGAAGTTAAGAAAATTTAAAAGGGATGAATAACTTATGCATATAATTATCGGTTTAATTGGGATAGTAGTGTTTCTTGCATTAGCGTTTCTATTTAGCTCAGATAGAAAAAATATTCGATGGCAATATATCGGACTATTGTTAGTTATACAACTTGTATTCGCATTTATTTTGCTTAAAACGAAATTCGGTATCACAGTCATTGGCGGCATATCAGATGGCTTTAATTATTTATTAGCAAAAGCAGCAGAAGGCGTAAACTTTGTCTTTGGTGGATTTGAGTTTGTAGATCCAAAGAATCCGCCATTCTTCTTTAATGTATTATTACCAATCGTATTTATTTCTGCTTTAATTGGTATTTTACAATATACGAAAATCCTTCCTTGGATTATTAATGTACTTGGTTTGGCTATTTCTAAAATCAATGGTATGGGCCGCTTAGAATCTTACAATGCGGTTGCAGCAGCAATTTTAGGACAATCTGAAGTATTTATTTCTTTAAAAAAAGAACTAGCGCATATACCTAAGCAACGTCTTTACACATTGACAGCTTCAGCGATGTCTACAGTATCAGCTTCTATTATTGGTGCCTATTTCACCTTAATTGAACCGCGTTACGTTGTTACGGCAGTCGTATTAAACTTATTCGGTGGTTTCATTATCGCATCTATCATTAATCCATATAAAGTCGATGCTAAAGAAGATAAATTAATCGTTCAAGAAAGTGAAACTGGGAAACAATCTTTCTTCGAGATGTTAGGCGAGTATATTTTAGATGGGTTTAAAGTAGCAGTCATTGTAGGGGCAATGTTAATTGGTTACATAGCAATTATCGCGTTACTTAACGGCATTGTTAGCGCAATATTCACTGGTATTTCTGGAGGTAGCATTACTTGGGACTTCCAAACTCTTATCGGATTCGTATTTGCACCGTTTGCCTTCTTGGTTGGCGTGCCTTGGAATGACGCAGTACAAGCTGGATCTATTATGGCAACAAAATTACTATCAAACGAGTTCGTTGCAATGCAAAGTTTAAATCAAGTGAAAGATATGAGTGAACATGCAAAAGGTGTTATCTCTGTATTCGTAGTTTCATTTGCAAACTTTAGTTCAATCGGTATCATCTCAGGTGCTATCAAATCACTTAATAATGAAAAAGGTGACATGGTTGCCCGCTTTGGATTAAAATTATTATTCGGTGCAACTTTAGTTTCATTCATTTCAGCAGCTATTGCAGGATTCTTTATCTAATTTAAACAAAAAAGCAGTCAGTCGTATTTAAAATACAACTGACTGCTTTTTTATTATATTTATTTTTATACTTTTTCAGCAAGTGTTGGTTTGACAATTTCTTCAATAAAATACTGTGTCACTCTATAATCATCTGTCAATTCAGGATGAAATGATACGCCTAAATAACGTCCTTCTTGCACAGCAACAATCTTATCACCAACTGTACTTAGTACATCAACTTCACCGTGAGTCGCTTCAATATGTGGCGCTCTGATAAATACACCTTCAATATCTTCTGCAACACCTTTTACATCTAATTCACTTTCAAAACTATCTACTTGTCGTCCAAAAGAATTTCTTTGCACTGTAATGTCGAGTTTATCTAAATAGCCAGCTTCTCCGGAAATATTTTTAGCCATTACAATAAGACCAGCACAAGTTCCGAACATTGGTAGTGTGGATTGTTGTAGTGCTTCCTTAAAACCATATAAGTTCATTAACCTACGCAATGTTGTGGATTCACCACCAGGTAATATGAGACCATCAATTGCTTCCAATTGTTCGATTCGCTTAATCGAAACACCTTCGTGACCGCTTAATTCTATGTGATGTATATGCTCTCTGACTGCACCTTGAAGTGCCAATACACCAATTTTCATATTACCAACCACGCTCTTGCATACGTTCTTCTAAAGACAGTTCATTTATATCTAAACCTTTCATCGCTGTCCCTAGCTCTTTCGCTAAACGGCCAATTAATTCATAATCTTGATAATGCGTCGTTGCTTGAACAATGGCTTTTGCAAATTTTTCTGGATCTTCAGATTTGAAAATACCTGATCCGACAAACACACCATCTGCGCCTAATTCCATCATTAAAGCAGCATCTTGAGGTGTTGCAACGCCACCAGCAGCAAAATTAACTACTGGTAATTTACCATTTTCCTTAATATTTTTTAATACTTCGTACGGTGCACCAATATTTTTAGCTTCTGTCATAATCTCATCGTCATTCATAACAGTTAGACGACTAACTTCTGAATTAACTTGTCTCATATGTCTTACTGCCTCAACAATATTACCAGTTCCAGGTTCACCTTTCGTACGTAACATGGCTGCACCTTCACCAATTCGACGAGCTGCTTCACCTAGATTACGGCAACCACATACAAATGGTACTGTAAATGTATCTTTTCTTAAATGATATTCTTCATCAGCAGGTGTTAATACTTCAGATTCATCGATATAATCTACGCCCATAGATTCAAGTACACGTGCTTCTGTAATATGACCGATACGACCTTTGGCCATGACAGGAATTGAAACTGCATTCATAACTTCCTCTACAATTTTTGGATTAGCCATACGTGCCACGCCACCTGCTGCTCTAATATCAGAAGGTACACGTTCTAACGCCATGACAGCAACAGCACCTGCTTCTTCTGCAATTTTAGCTTGTTCTGCATTTACAACGTCCATAATGACGCCACCTTTTTGCATTTCTGCCATACCTCTTTTAACTCTTTCTGATCCAGTAACTTTAGACATATCTGTATTACCCCTTTACTTAGTTGATTAAATTCATTTTAAGAGATAAACTGGTATTTAAAAAGGTACAATTCCAAAATAATTTAAGGGGTCAGATGACATGGAAAAATCGCATCTTTATATAGAATTATATGAAAATTTGAAACAACAAATTATTGAAGGTCAGTATCAATCTGGCGATAAGTTTCCTTCTAAACGCGCACTTGGTCAACATTTATCTGTAAGTAATACAACCATCGAACACGCATATCAATTTTTATTAGATGAGGGATATATCTATTCTAAACCACGTTCCGGATATTTTGTTTCTGATATTGAAACCTTACCTATCGTTAAGAAAAATCATGAACAATTAAAAGCATCTTCTTTAGACATACCTACCAGTAATCGTTACAATGATCAATCCTATCAATACGCATTTAATCTATCAGAAATTGATGCGGAATACTTTCCCATGCAGCAATTTAGAAAATATGCACGCGATGTATTCGAAGATAACCAACTCAGTTTACTACAACACACAAATCCAAAAGGAGAATGGTCATTACGACAAGAAATCGCCCACTATCTTTTTAATAGTCGCGGCGTTACTTGCCATCCAGAACAAATCATCATTGGTTCCTCAACAGAGCAACTCATTAATTTGATAACAGATATCCTAAGTAATGAACAGTTTATTATAGAAAATCCAAGTTACCCACCAATCAAACAAGTGCTTGATAAGAAACGTATCCCTTACATACAAACGCCTGTTACTAAAACAGGTATTGATTTAAATTATTTTAGAAAAACCGACCATAATATCGCTTATGTCACACCGTCTCACCAATTTCCTACAGGTTATGTGATGAATTTAAAGAAAAGAACTCAACTGATCAATTGGGCACACCAAAGTGAGTTTAAATATATTATTGAAGATGACTATGATTCTGAATTTCGTTACTTCGGCAAACCAATACCTGCATTACAGAGTTTAGATACTAAGGATAAAGTTATTTATATCAGTACATTCTCTAAATCTCTTTTCCCTAGTTGCCGAATAGCTTATTTAGTCTTACCAAAAACATTATTAAACCAATATAATCAGTTAAAAAACAAAGAAGGTAACACCGTACCAGCACATTTACAAAAGATAGTAGCTAATTTCATGGCATCAGGTAGTTTTGAAAGACACCTTAATAAAATGAGAAAAGTATATAGTCGTAAACTAAAATTTATTCTTGAAAAATTAAAACCCTATGAAGATCAACTGCAAATAGATGGTGCACTTGCGGGTATGCACTTCACTTTAACTGTTAAAAATGGCTATTCAATGAATCAATGCCTTAAAAATACCGAAGACAATCAATTGAAAATTACACCTTTTTATCATTATGATCACAACCAATCATCTGTTAAATTTATTTTAGGATTTGGCGGCATACCCTTTTCACAATTAGAAGATCATACCAATGCCTTAATCCAAAGTCTATGCTTATAGCACGATTTTTAAGTTTTGATGATTAAATTATGCTATCAATTGATTTCGATAAAGTGTTACTTTTCAATTTATTGAAATTAGTAACACTTATGCAAGTGCTTTAGCACTTGTTTATTCCAAATTCAAACGCCAAAATAGGTTATTTTAGTTTTCAGTTCTTCGAACTGGAAGTTAAGCTTTTGGACATAAAAAAAGAGACCCGCTTGGGTCTCTAATTGCCTGGCAACGTCCTACTCTTGCGGAACGTAAGTCGGCTACCATCAGCGCTAAGGAGCTTTTCCTATCATGAGACAAGCGCTCGCAT
>NZ_JACBFD010000033.1 GCF_013391405.1 Staphylococcus sp. GSSP0090 | reverse complement strand
AACATATATTCTAGCACGTAGAGATGCATTTTTTGTGACAACGGTATAACCTTTTCTGAACCATACGCATAGCGTATGGTTTTCTTTCTATAAGAAAAAGAACCATAATTAAAAATTATGATTCTTTAACACCCAATAAGTGATATTACTATATCAAACCGATATAATTCAAGTCTTTTTGATTAATTTATAACTATTCCAAGATTTAAACATTTGTACCAAACACAACAGAGGCTATATTAATTTTATTCAATCTAATAACCTACACTCATAAATATAATTAATCAAATTAAATATAATTATATTTTAATAAATATATAATATTAACATTCTAGCATTATTTTTATACATCTAGGCATTTTGATACAAAAAAATATTAAATTGTTATAATATTCAAATAAAGGAGGTGTGTCGTATGCTAGCAAACTTAGTAGAACAAATTCTTTCTTTAATTCTAGACCAAATTGAATAGCGCACTTGTCGTTACGTACAATTTATGAAGGAGGGGTTTTAATGATTGAAAATATTATTGAGCTCATTTTCAAATCGCTTTTAAAATAATTTGAACACTGCTTTATTTGAATCCTTTCGTTGTCGTTGTTGTGCTTCAAACCCAAACTACATACACAATGAGCGTCCTTTAATCAAGATATGAAGACAAACTCAAACTGTATTTAGTTTAGATCCTAATAATTAATATTAAGTACGATTGTTTTTCTAATAAAAAGAATCTTAATTAAAGATTGATGATGCTTTAACACCCAAATTTATATGATTAGTAATTACTTTAATGTATTCGTACTTTCTAACATTTATAAGTAATGTATCAAGCGCACATACTGTCCCTTACATCGGTATGTGCGTGTTTTTTTTAATAAGTCTTCTTTATAGCACTTCGAAACCGCAATCACAGGTGATACAAATACGTTTTGCTAATACGTATATTTGACACTCAAGACATATAAAGACACATATCATTTATCTTTGTATCGCATTAAATGATATGTGCCTTTGTTTGTCATGTTTATATATTATTCTATGATTTGTTTTTCTAAATCATTATGCAATTTAAATATGATGATGCGTTCTCCTGTTCTCGAACTTAAATCCGTATGAAAGCTTTTCACTTTTTCTCCAGTTATAGACAGCACAATTTCATCAAGCGCTTCAATACCCGATTCAACGAGTTTAGAGCGCGTTCTTTTTATCGTTAACAAGCCTTCATTCGTTTCACACACTTTGTACTCTGCTTGAGTCAATACACCATGTAAACTCACAATAATCATGTCACGTAATATGTCCGTTTTAACTGACAGAGAGCCGCGGCCAAGGAAGTCTTTTTCCCATTGTGTAATTGCTTTGCTGATTTCAGACTCATAGCGACCTTTGGTCATTTTCATAAAATATGCATCTCCTGTAGAACTAAAATTAGAAAATCATTTTAACAAAGATAACAGTACCATTTTTTTATCACTTTCTCCATAGTTCCGTTATATTCCCTAGGAAATAACATCCATGTGCGTACGTAAACACAATGTAGCATCTAACACAATCGGTTTTTAACTAAGCCTTTTTATACGTACTTGACCATTCATGCCAATGATTGTCTTCATCCACACTTGCTAAACGAACCCAGCCATTCGTCACTTTCTGTTTAAATGTTTCATCATTTTCTAATAAGCGACGAATAAAGGATTGGGGTGCTTGAATAACAACCACTAATCTAATGGGCGAATGATACATCTTATGATCTGCTGACATAACGGATTGCCATGGCAAACCTGTTAATAAATCACTCGCATTGCCTTGCATCACACCAATGCCTGCAGTTACGGATTGGGTTGTCTTACTCCCACTTCCATAGTAGTGCGGCGCAACTGTAGAGGCATAATATTGTAAGTTAATCCATTGCGCTACAAGTGCTGGACCCGCAATAATATTTTCTAAGATACTGCCATCTTCATCATTTTGCCAATTGTAATTATGCAAAAATGCTCTTCCAGCTAAATCACTCTGTTTGGTTAATTCACGCTGTCCGATAATGAATGCCGCATTTTTAGCGAGACCCCATTCCGGTCTAATTTCGCTCCAATCATTTGTTAATCGATAAACTTCATGATTCGGATTGCGTTGCGTTAAATTATTATTCGGCAATTGAGAGAGGCGCTTTTTATTTGCGTCATAACTAATTTTTGGCATTGCAGCTTCTATATTTTCATATGCATGACGTGCTGTTTCTGTAAGTTCAGGTACGTAAATCCACGTCAATGTATCTATAGAAGTTTGATGTTCTGCAGCAGCAAAGATCGTCTCTTCTGGAATCACCACACCCGCTTGTAACAAACCTTGTCTTACTTCTGGTAAATTACATAACTGTGCCAAGACTTTGGCATTAAAGCCACTAGCGGCTCCTCCACAAGCCCCACAATCTAATGACGCTGCATAGGGATTGTTGGCACTCTGACTGCCGTGTCCGCACATCACCACTAAAGGTGCAAAATCAGTTGTTAAGTCCATTAATTTTAGTGCTTGCAGTGCGTAGTTTACTTTTTCTTCATCTGTAAAACCTACTGGCAAATCTTCGCCAAAGTGTATGTGTCGATGATTATGATGTCGGTGCGTTTCATAATCTAAAGTCAATGCTGTATCGTCGGGTTTCTTTAACCAACTTGTATAAAACTTACGAATCACACTACCAACACTTTTCGGTATAAAACTACGTGTAAACATTTGTAATGATAACCAAGGTCCACTTAATTCTGGTAAGAGCAAACTAGGTAAGACATTTTGCTTCATTTTTTTAAATGTATACGTTACTGATTCTAATGCATGTTTACGCTGTTGAAATGCATTAGGTTCACGCTCATGCGTATATTCTTTAATCTTGTGCTGGGGTTGATTCATTACAGGTAATGAGGGATGACTGTACTTTCTACCCAATTTCGCTTTTTCGATTGGTAAGCCGAAAAATCCAGCTATACCGATTGTTTCAAATGGTCCATGCGCCTCGATCTGCTTTCTGAACGGTTCTGAGCGTACATCAATACAAAATGCCATTTGTACTAATGTTTGTGATTGTTGTTCGTTATTAGCAGTCGTTGTCGGCACGATCATTTCTTTTAATTGTTGGTTATACGTCGCTTCCCAAGCCTCTAGCCATAATTTTCTACAAAATTGTTCATTAAATTGATATGCAAATTGTACATGCGCTTGTTGTGCTTCGATAGGTAAAGCTTTCCATGATTGAATTGAAAAGCTACCCCACTGAATCCAAGAGGCAATCCATGTTTCATTATTCATGTCATTCATAGTTTCAGGCTGTGATATCGGAAAATATGGCTCAACAATGGCCCATTCCATAGCAAGACGAATAGCAAGATATGAGAAAAGTAAATCATGCACTTTATGATGGTGTTCATCTTGCCATAACATCATACCAGCCCAACCTGGTAAAGATAATAAGTGATTTTCTAAATATGTTTGCACATCTGCCTCTGAGATATTTAAATAACCTAATACTTGTTGCATTAACTCCTCAGCATCTTTAGGTAAGGATTTTAATCGTGCGCGTTGTGCTTTGGTTAATGCAGGGTCGTAAGCGACTAATCTACGCCAAGCATAGAATAACCCTTTGTCCCGATTTGGCATTGTCCATCCAGATTGTGCATCATCAATGTATAACTTACACCACTTAATTGTATGATAATCAACTGTATCGATCAGACGTTCATTTTTTTCATCAAAAATGTAGGTACTGATTAACGGGGCTGTATTTTCAGTTTCAAAGTTGGATTGTTTATTTAAATGACTAGCTAATACTTCTAGCTGTGGTTGCATATCAACAGGTGTTTCCAACGGTTCCAACTTCAATGCCTGACGTCCATACTGCTCTGCATGTTCTCTTGGAATCTCTAATGTTGTGTCATTTAACCATTGTTGAAAAAATGTTTCTAAATATGAATCATCTATTTCACCTTTTTGATAGGCTTCCAAAATAGTCATTCGTGCTGGATACATATCTACTTTACGCGTTTCTTTTAACCAATGAGCAATATCATCAAACGATTGATGTTCTAACCTTGCCCATGGACTTCTAGCAGCGAACACTGAAATAGGTGACAATGGTACGATAACGTTACTGGCACGTGTAACTTTATCATGAATATCATCAATATATGTCGAACCTTGTGTTGATTCAATCTTTGATACGCCCATGTTTAGTGTCCTCCTTTAGATAAATATGATTTCAAGTAATTAGGATGTCGTTCTACAGATTCCAGTTTCGCATCGCCTAAGCGCACAATCCACATATATAATATTGAAAATGCGACTGACGAACGGTTACGTGCTACCCAAGTACTCATCAAACTACCAAATAGTAATAATACGGCAACCATAACTACCGCAAACATTGGTGGTTGTGCACTGTGGAATGAGATTGAATGCAAAGCACCGCTGAAAAAGTGGTGTACAAAATAATAAACTGCGCCTACCACAACGAGTACAAGTAATCCCATTATACGACCAAATCGCCCTTCTCCAAATGCAACAAGTTGTGTCCATGACACAGATAATGACCATGCTAAAATCAAGCCACTCACTAATCGATAGCCCTGTTCTGGTTCTGATAACCAAAAACCTAATCCAATAACTATTGCAAGGCCTCGACCAATTAAAATCCATAAATAAGACATGCGTTCATTAACTCGACTTGGAACATTAAAATGACGAACCGCTGAACCCGAACGTAAGAATAGCGTTGCTTTAAACAAGCCGTGCAATATTAAGTGAATAATTGCAGGGATGTATGCACCTAATGCACACTGAATTAACATAAAGCCCATTTGACCAATCGTTGATCCAACGAGTAATCGTTTATAATCCACATGCACTAAACTAATACCTGCACCAATTAAAACAGATATACTAGCAAAAACGAGTAAGACAATCGTTGCGATGTCACCATTAAATAACGGTGAAAAACGCGTTAACATAATACCGCCCGCATTAACAATACCAGCATGCATAATTGCCGAAACTGGTGTTGGTGCTGCTACAGATTCAATCAGCCATCTTTGAAATGGCCACTGTGCCGCTGGAACCATCACTGCTAATATAATTAATATATTAATTCCGAATTTTGACCAAGCATTGATTTGCGCTAAATTACCTTCCGTAAATATGGCAGTGTAATGCCATTCTCCCGTTAATAAACCTATCCAAATAACGGCAACCGCTAAGGCAATCCACCCTAAGAAGAATAATTTACCTGTAACTATAGCAGCAGCTCTCGTTACTCTCCAAGCACTCGTCAAGCTGATTAAAAGTGTTAGCCCTATTAAAGTACAACCCCAACTGATGGCCATGATGCGCACGTCACCTGTTAACCACGCTATTGCAGCAAAGCTTGTCGTCAATGTGAAAAGCATGAAATATTTTCTATAACTTCTATCTCCAGCTAAATAGCGTATACAGTAGTGTTGAATAATCAACCCAATAAATAGTACAAAAAATGCCATTAACCAAGCTAAAATATCTAAATACCATAAGCCTACATCAAGTTGATTTGAAGCAAATATGAGTCCGATAAATGCTAACAATGGTGGCAAAGCAACGATACAAATATGTATGCGCACATAAGCGATTGGAATACGTTTATTTAAAAATATGATTCCGCTCAGTGCAGCAATCATCATTGTGATGAAAAAGATTGTTAACAGTATAGATGCATTAAATGATGTTAGCATTTCAGTTTCTCCTTTTATAAGTTATCGTTTGGTACAGTTTCTTTGATTTCAAGATCAATCCGGTAACAAAACCACAAAAAAACCGACAATATATAATAAATCCTGAACGATTCATTACCATTGTCGGCTTCATAACAACGCACTTCATTTGCATCTAAAGTGATTTGTTTTGCTACCTCTATATCATTACTATTCATTTTAAATTTTAAATGTAAAAAGTTTTATTCGAAGCAATATGTCGTATGATTTGAACTTTTAATGCTTATTCGTCCACTTTTTCAATTTGCCAATATTTCTATTAACATCTTGCTAAAGCCGTAATATCAATTAAATCGTACCCTTCAACGACTATATTTATTTTTATTTAATATTACTAACATATACTCATTATTCGTCATTGTCAAGAATAGGTATACACCTACGTACTGATAATACTTGAAAAATGCATAAATTAATAGAAACAAGTGAATTTTTTTACTATACTCAATATATATTTATCCGATTCATATTATCGACTCACGTTGTCTTATTAATAAACACTTTATCAATCATGCAGTTGGAGGTGTAAACATGGAACATGCTCAAGATAAAATCACTTTACGTGTGATACTACTTGCTGGAAAAATATTATTATCTTCAGGCGCAGAAATTTCCCGTATAGAAGACACGATGAAACGCATCGCACAATGTATGGGCTACGATAATAGCCAAGGTTATGTGATTAATATTTTTATCAATTTTTCCCTAAGTGAAAATCATGATACGCGTATTATCAGGATTAATAAAAATACCACAAACTTATTAAAAATATTTCAAGTCAATTCCATTTCACGCCAGTTAGCCAGTAATCAAATTTCAATTAGCCAAGCCTACGATCACTTAAATCGTATTGAACAAGCAACACTGAGTATTAAATTGTGGAAGAAGTGTTTAGCTGCAGGTGTGATTTCACTCAGCTTTTTATATTTACAGGGCGGAAATTTTCAAAATATTGTGATTACATTTATTGCTGGATTACTTGGTTTTCTAATTGTTGAATGTATGCAAAGTAGATCCACGACCATGTTTATACCAGAATTTGTGGCATCTTTTGTGATAGGTATCATTGTCCTTATGGGTAGTCAATTATTCAACATTGACCAAACCATAGGCCCATCCTTGATTGCTTCTATTATGCCGATTGTGCCAGGTGTCTTAATCACCACAGCCATTCAAGATTTATTTAGTAGACATATGTTAATTTTTACAGCTAAGTTTTTAGAAGCGCTGGTAATCGCGTTCGCTATAGGATCTGGCATTTCTATTGCTTATTTATTACTTTAGGAGGTGGATATCATGAACTTAATCTATGCATTTTTGTTTAGTTTTACTGCCTCTTACTTTTTCGCAGTCATATACGATGCACCAAAAAAATTATTCTTTGCCGCCGGATTAGCAGGTGCGTCCGGATATCTTATTAGTTTTATCTTAAATGACCTCATGCAAATGGATAGTATCTATTCTAGTTTACTAGGTAGTTTAACTTTAGGTGTGATGAGTCATATCATGAGTCGTATCCTTAAATCTCCTGTCGTCATTTTTATGATTCCTGGTATCATCCCTTTAGTACCTGGTAGTTTAGCCTATAAAGCCATGCAACAATTGGTAACATTAAACTTCACTGAAGCAAATAATACATTTATAAGAACGATTCTTATCGCAGGTTCCATTGCGTTAGGCTTACTGCTATCTGATCAATTATCAAAAACATTGAATATAAAACAATATTTAAAAGTAAAACGGAATCGCTTATAACTTTTACCGCTTCTAATATGTGAAAAACCCCCCTCATATCTTTGAATATTGAGGGGGAAACATAAGCTTTTATAATTGGCCATCTATTACTATCTTTTCTTTAAATTCAGCAAAAACTTTGAGTCACAAACTTCGTGCTTACCATTTTAAATCTATATGAAAATTGAATGTCTTCAGCTTCATTATTAATGAAAACAGCAATTAAGTTTAAAATAGTATAAGTGTAAGATATAAGCCTACAAGTGTTACCAATAGTACAGGAATCGTAATAATAATACCTGTTTTAAAATATGTCCCCCATGAAATTTTGACGCCTTTTTGAGTCAATACATGTAACCAGAGCAACGTAGCCAACGAACCGATTGGTGTAATTTTAGGACCTAAATCTGACCCAATCACATTGGCATAAATCATACCTTCTTTAATCATTCCTGTTACATTTGACTGCCCAATCGCAATAGCATCAATGAGTACGGTCGGCAAATTATTCATGACTGATGATAGAAAGGCTGCGATAAAGCCCATGCCTAGAATGCTACTAAATAGCCCATAATTAGAAATATTCGACAAAATATCAGCCAAAATGGTTGTAATACCTACATTCTTCAAACCAAACACCACTAGATACATACCAATAGAAAATAACACGATATTCCATGGTGCACCTTTGATCACTTGCTTCGTATGTACAGCATTCGATTTTCGAGCCAATAAGACAAATATCAAAGCAACCAAACCTGCGACAATTGATACTGGTATTTGAATAAATTCACTTACTAGATAACCAATCAGTAAAATAGCTAATACAATCCATGACATTTTAAATAATTTTTCATCTTTAATCGCATCTTTAGGTGAGCGGATATTTTCTGTATAAAACGTTTTAGGGATTGATTTTCTGAAATATATCCAAAGTACTACAATACTTGCGATGAGTGCGAACAGATTAGGAATGATCATTCGACTTAAATATTCAATAAAGCCAATATCAAAATAATCTGCCGATACAATATTGACTAAATTACTTACAATCAATGGCAATGACGTGGTATCTGCAATGAACCCACTAGCAATGATGAATGGAAATATCACTTTTTTATTAAAGCCTAGGTTTCTCACCATAGCGAGTACAATGGGCGTCAAGATTAAGGCTGCACCATCATTTGCGAAAAACGCTGCAACAACTGCACCTAGCAACATAATAAACACAAACATTTTCAATCCATTACCTTTAGATGCCCTCACCATATGTATGGCCGACCATTCAAAAAATCCAATTTCATCTAATATTAATGAAATCAGTATGACCGCCACAAATGTTAATGTAGCATTCCATACAATACCCGTTACTTCTAACACATCTGAAAAACCAACAACCCCTGTAATCAAGGCAATGACAGCCCCGACTAGTGCTGTAATACCGATATCTAATCCCTTAGGTTGCCATATCACAAACGATAACGTTAATAAAAAAATGACAATTGCTAATATAGTCATATTAACATTCACCTAATTTCATACTTTTACATACACAGTGTTGGTTAGCGGTGTTAATTACGTTTAAATTTTGCTGAATTGATTCTAATAATACGTGATTAAGTTGGTACATCTGTTTATTACCGACTTTGCGTGTCGTAACCAAATCATTCGTTACCAATAATTTCATATGGTGGCTTAATGTGGGCTGAGAAAATTGAAAATGCGCTAACAAATCACATGCACATAATTCACCACAAGATAGCAAATCTAGTATTTCTAACCTACTTGGATCTGATAAGACTTTTAATATTGATGACAATGCTTTATAAGACATTCTATACCTCCTAGACAATACATAGATTAGCATCTATATAGATGGATGTCTATATTGTGCTGATTATCTCTGAAAAGGTATGTGCTTAATACTTCAAACATTTCACCACTAAAATCTGAACAATTAAATCTTTCATAAACTTATACCATAATGAATTACCAACGACTTCATTCATCATAGGTAAATTTGTAATCATTAACTGAATATCTTTTTCTATTAAATAATTCACAGATTCAATAATTCCATTGTAATTACGTCCTAAAAAATCAATCGACTCCACAATGAATCGATTCCCTTTCTTACAAAATTAAAAGCTTCCTGAAATACAGGTCTGTTTTCAACTGACTTTCCTGATTATTTCTATGTAGAGATTTTCTCTATGCCACATGTTTCTAAATTTTGAACTATTGAAGTTACTCTCACAGAATCTATAATCGCTTATATTCAACTCCATAATTAATTTACATCCTACTCATACGTTTTAGTGGTGATATTTCCAATAACATGTTGTGTATGATTAGAGTGTACCAAAAAAACAGTTAGATTTTGGGCAACTTATTTTATATACTTATAAATATGAACTGTTAAAAAAGGGGATGCTTGTTTTATGAAATTGAAAAAATTTTCTGTCAAAAATTACAAGGTTTTTAGAGATACATTCGAAGTAAAATTTATGAATAATGATGATGACATATCACCTAATTTTTTTAATATTTTAATTGGAAAAAATAATATGGGGAAATCTACTTTCTTGGAAGCTATCAGTGAATTCTTTAAAACTAATACAGCTACAAATAAAATTCCTGTAGATTGCTTTAATAACATTAATGAAACTATAATTTTAAAAGCAACATTTACACTTAATTCTGATGATGATATTTTGAAATATTTGGCTGAAGAGCATATTATTGACGACAATACTGACTCACTAACAATTGAATTATCTAAAAATTATAAAGTTGATAAAAATGCTGAATATGTATTATGAAATTATAGCCTAAGTAAAACACAATTTAACAAACTGTCAAAATTGATAAATGCAGAAGAACCCTATTACATACGCCCTCATATGACTACTGAAGAAATTGATAAAATCATTAGTAATATCTACTCAGATGCTATTACTTCAACTAATTATAAGTCAGAAGAACTAGAAAATATTAATGATGGTGTTAAAAACTTTATTCAAGGCTTAAAAACTGAGGCAGATAAATCATTAAAGAATATTGAAGAACGTGTATCTGATATACTAAACACTTTATTTGCAGATCAAAATCTCAAAATGAATATTTCTGGTGGTAATCTTAATTCATTTTCTATTAAGGATTTTTTGAAAAATACTGATACAAAAATAATGGTCAGTTCTAATAATAATAAAGACATGCTTTTATCAGAACAAGGTACAGGTGTACAAAGAATGAGTTTAATTTATACTATACAAAATATTATAAGTACTGGTATTGGAAATTTAGGGAATAGAATGTTGTTAGTTGATGAACCAGAGGCCTTTTTACACCCAGAAGCAATAAGAGGTTTGAGTAATTCTTTATATAAAATAGGAAACAATATGCCAATCATTATTACTACTCATTCCCCTATTTTAATAAATCTCGAACAAGACCATACAGTTATAGATGTTTTCAAGATAGACAATTCTAAAACAAACGCTATTAAGTTATATAATTCAACATCTCATAATTTCGATGAAGATGATATTGAAAACATGAAAATCTTAAATTATGTTGATCCTTTTGTTAATGAATTTTTCTTTTCTAGTAAAAACATTATAGTGGAAGGAACTACTGAAAAAATGGTTTTAGCCTACATACAAAAAAATTATAACGCTAATTTCCATATTATTGAAGCTCGCGGAAAAACAACTATAAAAACTATTATGAAAATATTAAATCAATTCGATACTACTTACTATGTTTTACATGACTTAGACAATGTACATGAAAATGATAGTGAGTTACAAAGACAATTAACTAACTGTAAGAAAATTTTAGAATGTAAGAATATACATTCTAAAATTTTTGCTATTAATCATACCTTTGAAGCAGCATTTTATAATAGCACTGTAGGTAATAACATTAAAATTAAAACTATTTTCAAGATTCTATATGAAAATAATGATGAAAATATAAGAAAGAAAATTCTAGGAACTTTTAACAATATATTCTCATTAGGCATAAATGAACTAGAATTTGGAGAGCCTTTTATCTCACAAGATGTTTTCCATATTTTAATAAATGAAGATTTAGAATGTAGATTCTCTCTGTCTTAAATTAATGACTTTGCATTCTTATCAACTATGATGTTATAATACATCTAACGAAGGTTATATGCATATATGCACCAATCCCCTCACTATTTGCGGTAGTGAGGGGATTTTTTGATGCGGCTTGACGTCGCCTTCTATCTATTGCGTTTACTACTAAGCCAGTAAGTAAAGTACGCAACTGCACAGCCACTAATGACTGGTGCAATGATGTGAACGAAGATCATAAGCATATTAAGCACCTCCTTCCGTCGAAAATACCGCCGGAAGTTAAGGCGACTCCATTATTATACCATCTGTAAATGTACAAGCGTATCCACTACTGATAAGTTGAATTACGTTATTCTATTTTTCTTTAATACCTTAAATTTCTTTGAGTCTGTTTATTATTTTTTGTTAACAATAAATATTTCTATAGATAAAAAAGTAATAGTTGTACCTCAAGCCATAATTTCATAAAGCTATTTAATGATATCAATCAATTCTTTCTTCGCAGCTGCTCTGGCTGGAATCCAACCGAATACAATACCAATTAACATCGATACGCCGACCGCAATAACAACGGAGCCTAGACTGACGACACTCTTAATATAATCCGGAGTAACGGCATCAACTAGACTGCCAATCAGAATACCTAGAATCAATCCGATCAGTCCACCAATCACACATAGTACGACACTCTCGATTAAGAATTGTAACTCAATATCACGTGCTTTGGCACCAAAGGCACGACGAATCGCGATTTCTTCCGTACGTTCCGTTACAGAGATATACATCACGTTCATCACGCCGATACCTGCGATAAATAGTGAAATACCTGCGACAGCCGCCACAAAGTAAGTAATACCATCGAATACTTTGTTGATACCTTTCATCATTTCTTCAGTATCATTGTAGCTGTAGTTACCATCACCAACACCAGAACCTTTTTTATTTAACTCATCAGCGACTTTATTTGCTACGTCTTTTTTATCAGCGTCATCCGCAACCGTTAATTGTAATGAAGGGAAGTCCTGATTTAAATCACCCATGTACTGATCAAATGTTTTAGAAGGCATATTAACAGCGGATGGGTTCATCGCGTCATTGGCAATACCTACCACTTCAAAGCCTTGACCATCGATATACAATGTCTTGCCAATCGCATCTTTGTTGAAGACATCTTTCGCAATTTTGTCATCGACCGTAACGACTTTTTTATGTAATTCGTTGTCGTCCGAATCAAAGCCGGGTCCCTTTTCAGGATTATCCATAGTAGCTTTTTTCAAAATACTTATATCGCCTTTTTTCTGTGAATTGGTCATTTTCGCAGAATAGCCTGTATCTTCATTTTCTTTAATTTTCGCATCAGAAACGCCATTCATTTGTTTCACAATATCAATATCTTGTTGTGTAAACGGGTTTTCTTTTGCACCTTCGCCATTACTTGTCATAAAACTAATAATCGCAGAATTTTTGCCTGCGCCTGAATCTGAAAATTCGTCGGCAGCTGTTTTCTTGAATCCATTACCTAATGACATAATCGTAATCACGGCGGCGATACCGATAATGATACCAATCATCGTAAAAATATTACGCCGTTTATTTTTAAGAATCGATTTAAATGAAACGGCTAAAATGTTAGATAAGTTCTTCATTCAACCACCTCTTCTCGCTGAACACGACCGTCCAAGATATGGATAATACGGTCTGCTTTATCTGCCACTTTACGGTCATGTGTGACAAGAATCATTGTCGTATTATGTTCCTTATTTAATTTGATAAACAAGTCCATAATATCTTTAGATGTCTTAGAATCCAAGGCACCTGTAGGTTCATCGGCGATAATAAATTTAGGGCGATTAATAATCGCACGTGCAATCGCCACACGTTGTTGTTGGCCACCTGACAATTTATTAGGCACAAGATTTTCTTTATCGTATAGGCCCACATCATGTAATGTTTCTCTCACACGGTCTTTGCGCGCTTGAGAACCAAGTCCACCATAGACTAATGGGATACTGACATTTTCCAAAATGGTATTATTTTGAATCAGTTTAAAATTTTGGAAGACAAAGCCTACCGTTTTATTTCGGATTTCCGCAAGGTGGTTATCTGAGCTTTTCTTATAATTTTCTCCATTAAAAAGATAATCTCCTTCATAACCACGATCAATAAAGCCTAAAATGTTAATTAATGTACTCTTACCTGAACCTGATGGTCCCATGATGGCGATGAACTCGCCTTCTTTAATGTTGATATGAATGTCTTTCAAAATATGGTTCTCTTCATCACCATTTTTGAAGTGTCGATTGATATCTACAAGTTCTATCATGATGACACCTCAACTTTGTCTCCATCATTCATTGTTTTTTTAGGATTTTTAATCAGTTTGTCACCTTTTTTCAATCCTTTTTTAACGAAGATTTCACCGTTAACTTTATCAATCGTAATATCACGTTTTTCTACTTTATTATCTTTATTAACAACAAATACTTCATTATCTTTCGTCAATACAGATTTTGGTAATTTAATGGAATCTAATGGCACTTTCACTTCCATTGAATAACCTGCACGTACTGGGATATCTAAATTACTGATAAGAACCGTATATTTAGATGATTCGGAATCATTGCCACCACTTGGATCAGATTCAACTGGATTAGACGCTGATGTCGCAGCACCTTCTTCTTCACCACTTGCGCCAGCACTTGCACCACCTGCAGCACCAGATTCACTTAATTTCTCCTCATAACTCTTAGGTAATTCAGAAATTTTTTGAATTTCACCTTTACCTGTTTTACCGTTACTTGTGACTTTGACATCGACTTTGTCGCCTTCTTTGATTTTATCTAAATCAAATTCAGAAACCGTTGTCTTAATTTGGGGTTCGTTTGAAACCAATTGTAAAATCGGTTGTCCATCAGAAACATTTTCATTATTTTTGATATCTACTTTACCATCAAATGCAGCATAAACACTGTCATTGACTTGCTTATCATGTTGATTTAATTGTTGTTGTGCTTCACTTAATGCACTTTGATCTTGCGTCAATTTCTTTTGTAAATCATTGTCATTTGGCGCTTGATTAATGTTTCTATAATCTTCATTCACTGCGTTTTGGGCTTCGTCTACCTTATTTGCTAATTGTTGACGCTTACTGTTGTTCACGTCATAGTTAATCAATGGGTCTCCTTGCTTAACTGATTGACCATCATCAACTTGTGTACTGACATAAGTCCCAATTTGACTGTTGTTATTATATGTTTTCACTGAATGAGGGGAAGCTTTTCCTTCTAAATTAAGTGGGCTTTCTTTCTCCACTTTATATGTATCGTATCCATCTTTGTCTTCTGAACTACTATTCACTTGCCTTAATACCAATGCAATCGCGATTAAACCTATGATTGCGACAATCCCTATCAGCCACATCCACTTTTTCTTCAATTCATAATCACTCCTTATATTTATATTCAGTGCCATACTATCACACTTACACAATTAAAAACACAAGGCATAATATATTTTTAAATCAATACTTTTTAAAGAAAATATGTGTGACAATTTTGTCATACCAAATGCCGAAATACACTTATTTATTAGGCTTATGCAAAAATATCCAAAATGCTACCCTTTTATTTTATTACTATAAAATAGAACAGTATAAATGGACTAAATACGATATTGAGTTTTTTCTATACGATGTACGATAGATAAATCACTTATGATTTGTGCCATTGCTCTTTCTAATAAAGCATGCTCAGTATTTCTTATGAAATTAACATATAATTTGCCATCATAGCTAATGATACCGCAATTATAAGGTGTATCTGACCTTGTATTTAACAGACAATCAAAGTGTTGTATATATTCATTGAGCTGTTCAGGCATTTCTACTATCCCCATATTTGAGACCGTTAAAGACGTTGTCTTTTCGCTTATTTTAAAACCTTGTTTTAACATGAATTCTTTTAAAAATAATGGCATCGCACTGATGATAAGACTGTTTTGTAGTTTAACATTTTTTTCAATTCTAGCTTTCAGATTTTCTTTCTGTAATCCTTGATTCATCTGTTTTTTAATAGATTCTATGATATCCATTAACTTATCTTGGTCTTGCTTGGGATTAATTTCGGGTTTGATATAAAATACAAAATTGCGTAATGTCTGTTGTCCCATGATATTTCTTAAATCAATGGGTAAAAATAATTTAACTATTTTCTGCTTATCTAATGTTTCTTTCTCTTTTTGAATATTGATCATAGCTTTCATAATTATTGCAGATATTAAAACAGTTAAACTCGCATGATAAGTCTTGGCCAATGGTTTTATATCATTTATGTCAAAAATAAATTTGTTAAGGTGCAAATAGTCAGATTGGTCATCCTTAAATTGAAAAATATTTTTATTTTGCTCTTGAGCATTTGATGGTTTCATTGATGTCTGAAGATTACGATATGCATCTTGCAGTTCATTTTCCTCTGGTCTGTCCTCTGTACTTAATATATCCCATGCCCCCAAATTAGAGACATTGACTTTTTCTTTAATCTTGAGATATTCATATACCAGTGACTTTAAAAAAATGATACCTCCCTTACCATCTGTTATAGAATGAAATAATTCTACATTTATAGATTTGTCAGAATACATGACACGCGTTGCGCAACGTTCAAGTTCTTTTTTCGACATCGCCTTCAATAAATAAGTATCTTTCGTAATATTAGGTATCGAAGTGACTGGTTTTTGATAATACCAGAAAAAGCCTTTGTGTATACTTGCTATAATTGTTGGAAACCTAGGCGTCATATGTTCTAAAGCCTTTTGTAAAATTTGAGGATTAATATCATCATATAAAGTTACCGACAACCTAAAAATGTTTGACCAGTGTTTATTTTTTGATGCCATATGAATGAGCGCTGTATTATCTAACTTGAATTTTCTATTCTCCATAAATGCATTCAAACCTCCCTTACTGATTGTTCCATATCTTTAAAATTAATTTCATAACAAAATTCTAATTTTCTATAGTAATCATTTTCGACAAAATCTGTTGGTTTTACTTTCGTATTAACTGATTCAAAGTATGCTAAATTACCAACTTGTAAAATACTGTAAATAAATTGTGAACAAAACATGATATTGGGTCTAATGGATACTTTGGTGACCAACCCTACTAAGTTATATGCGCTACCAGCATCATTAATCTCTCTAATTTTTTTAATAATACGTCTTTTATTTTCTTTTGGAGCTTTCATTTTATAAACCATAATACTGGCATCATCTTTTTTATGAAACGACTTTAGCTGTTCCTGATTCAATCCCGGTAAAGTAACATTTTCACCGCCGTTATAACTAATTGTTGTCTTTAAATCCTGATCAAAGCTCAAAGAAACATGATTATATGCTTTTTTAGTAAACAATGATATTAACTCACTTGCTGAGCTTCCAGTGCTTGATAAAATAATGTAGATATGTTCATCTGACAAACTACTTTCACATGCTTCGAAAAACGCTTCACTTAACGTATCTTTGTTTAAATACTTAAAATAACTATGCCGCGGTATATCTTGAGCGATTTCGGTAATGTTATCTTTAGATAACACAACTTTCCCTTTATCCCAGTTACCTTTTAAATCATTTCTCCTTCTGTTAATGCTTGCTAACATATCAAATGTAATAGATGCATGTTTACCTATTGTAAATTGATGTTCCAGTGTATAAATATAATGTAGATAACGTACAAAATATGGTAAAAAGATGATAATAATAGCTATCACTTTTTTTATAAGTGTCACCAATCCAAAATCGTCATTTAAAAACACAGCATTGTTAATATATATTTGTTGTAATACTAAAATTAATATATAAATCCCCATAAACATGAGTTTTATTTTCCACTTATTCTTTGAAAATAATGTATGTATCAATAATATGGCTGCTGTTACCGCATATATGATCACATAAACCACGGGTGTACTAGCAAAAATCAAAAATATAAATAGCATATATACTAATATTTGAATAGCTAGTTTAAAATGCTTCTGTATTTCCATTACATCTTCTTCCTCCAGTTATGATATTAAAATTTTTTCATTAACAAATGACGCATTCTTTATATGTTTTATCATTCAAAAGTTCAATCTAAGTGATTAGTCTATAACTAAGCATTAGCCATTTTAAAATGATTTATCATTGATTATGTATTCAACTCGATAGCATTTTGTTATCTATACAATTGCTTATATCTATTTTAGACTAATTTCAATCATTAATATAATTATATTGTTCTGATTACATATAAAATCATCAAGAATAGGATATATATCAAATTTATTATGACATTTTGATTATATTCAATCTTTAAATGATTTAACATTTCGAATTATTCGATATTCATACTATCCTAGCTTACCTAAAGTCAGATATCACGAGTGGCTTAAAATAATAAAAAATGGTAATCCCTACCTTATATTAGTAGAAATTACCATTTTATCAGCTAAACACATTTATTCATTTATTTTTTCTTATCTTTCTTCTCAAAATAAGGTGCTAAAAAAATGACAAATACCGCACACAATATAGCAACGATTGAGCCATACATCTTTATAGCCCCCTTTTAAAATCACCTTGATATATTGAAATTTTTATTGAAAAAACACCTAATATCAAAGTAATCTTTCAATAAACATCCACTTTTTAGTCAATCGTCTTAGGGTTTACACCATATTTATTTGTTTCTTTTTTACCGCTTGTACAACAAACCGCTAATGAAACAATTAAAATCACAATGTAAATGACCCCAACAATAACAGCTATAATTGTTAATGCAGAATTATCGAACGATTGTATATCTTTATTTATAAATTCACTAACATCATTAGCAACCGTAACTAGATAAATAATTATGGGTATTAGCATTGTCATACCAACATCATGAAACCTTCTAACTGTAACAGTGAACATAGCGACTAGCATTAATATATACACAAGCCAACTAACTGTTTCTTCTAAAATTGCTGGAAGAGGTAATACGAAA
Organism: Staphylococcus sp. GSSP0090; assembly: GCF_013391405.1. Lineage (GTDB taxonomy): Bacteria > Bacillota > Bacilli > Staphylococcales > Staphylococcaceae > Staphylococcus. The sequence continues at coordinate 98,760 of NZ_JACBFD010000033.1, read as the reverse complement.
AAAATGACTCCAATTATTATATTAACTAGGATATTCATTAAAAAAGGATACCAAAATTCCTTACGTCTCGCTCTGCCTTTCACATCTAACGCATTGAGCCAAAACAATTTATAATAATGTAACATCTGTCCAACTCCTCTAAATATATTGTTTTTTTATGTAATTTATAGCACACAAGACTTTACCACCACCACACAATAATAAACGGAAAAAATATCATGTTTTAAATTTTAAAGTTTATTAACAAACAAAAATTACACTTTATTATTGTATTATTATTAGAAAACAATAAATATGATTAATTATTTTTATTAATCTATTTTAAAATATTGTAGCACATGTTATGCTTTTGGAAACGCTATATACAGGAGGCAATTTACATATGGAATCATCTAATTTACCTTTAGCGCAACATTTTTCTAGTCTACGTGAAAAACCTACTTGGGGTTTAAAACTCATTATTGCAATCGTTATCGTTGCATTATCAGCTACGATTGTTGCACTAACTACGGACTTCAAACAAAGTTTCGAAGATGCTGGATTAAGTGGACAACAGCTTGACCAATCACTTGAATTCGCAAAAATCACAGCTGTTGTTACTGGTGTGATTGGCTCTATCATTACGATTGGTGTTACTTTTGTTATCATTTTAATTATCTCTAAAATCATGAAATCAGATGCTAGTGCTAAATCAATCTTTTCTGCAACTTTAAGTTATACGATTATTACCAGTACTATCGCACTCATTGTTGTACTTATACAATGGATTGCAGGACTTTCAGTCACAGATTACTCAATTACAAGCCTAAACATCTTTGACAAGGGTAACCCTACACTTCGCGCGTTCGACTTACAAACGCTTATCAGTGCTTATGTTTTAGGAATCTTGTTTTTTGCAACAAGTCGTTTCTCTAAGAAATCAGCCATCATTTGGTCTATTGCTTATCTTGTCGTAGTTATTGGTTTCTCGCTCTTAGGAGCTGCCTTCCAATAATTTTTAACCAAAGAAACATCAAATCCCCTCACTACGTGTGTAGTAAGGGGATTTTTTAGTGTCATATGTTATTTATTTTGCTCTGCTTCTCTCAATTCAATTCGTCTAATTTTACCTGAGTTTGTCTTCGGTAAGTCTTCAACGAATTCAATCGCTCGTGGATATTTATAAGGTGCTACGTCTTGTTTTACATAATTTTGTAATGTTTTAACTGTTTCGTCTGTTGCTGGTACATCATCCTGTAAAATGACGAAGGCTTTAACAATATTACCTCTAATTTCATGCGGACTCGCAACGACTGCACATTCTTTCACATATTCATGTTTTGTCAGAGAATCTTCAACTTCGAACGGCCCAATCGTATAACCGGAGCTAATGATAATATCATCTTTTCGTCCTTCGAACCAAAAGTAACCATCTGCATCTATTTTTGCTAAATCACCTGTTATATAATAGGTACCTTTTCTAGGTTCTGCCGTACGTTCGGGATCTTTATAGTAGCCTTTGAACAGGGCAGGTAAGTCTACCGGCACTGCAATGTTTCCTACTTCACCAACTTCAGCAAGTTCACCATCATCATTGATGACTGTCACATGACTTCCAGGGATTGCTTTCCCCATAGAACCAGGGCGACTTTCTGTATCTTTTAAGAAGCCAATTAATAATGTACTTTCCGTCTGTCCATAACCATCTCTTACTGTAATATTGAAATGATTTTGGAATTTTTCAACGACTTCTCTATTAAGTGGTTCTCCTGCTGAGACAGCGCTATGCAAATGTTCTAAATGATAGTCTGTTAGATTAGGTAATTTCGCCATCAATCGATATTCAGTTGGTGTACAGCATAGTACATTGATTTGATAATTTTGAAGTAATTCTAAATATTTTTCGGCGTTGAACTTACCATTATATACGAAAGCAGTCGCGCCTGAACCCATGATTGATAAGAAAGGACTCCACACCCATTTTTGCCAACCTGGTGCTGCTGTTGCCCAAACAATGTCATCTTCTTTAATACTTAACCAATGCTTAGGGGCCATTTGCATATGGGCATAGCCCCAACCGTGCGAATGAACAACAGCTTTAGGATTCCCTGTTGTCCCCGAAGTATATGACAATAATGCGATATCATCCCTAGATGTCTCAATCATATCTAATTGATCGGAAGCATTTGATTTTTCATCTTCAACAGTATACCAATCAGGTTCATGTCCCCCCACAATTAATTTCGTAAGTGTAGCATATTCCTTCACTGCTTTAAATTCATCAATACGATCAGCAGTTACTACAATACCTTTCACTTCACCATGCGTAATTCTATATTGTAAGTCTTTCGTGCGTAACATTTCTGAGCTAGGAATGAGCACAATACCTAATTTCAATGCTGCTAGGTAAATTTCATATGTTTCAATGCAACGTGGCATCATTACTAAGACTTTGTCACCTTTTTGTAAGCCATGCTTTTGAAATACGTTGCCTACTTTATTCGCATGCTTAATTAATTGATGATATGTCATTTCTGTTGTTTTGCCACCCACATCTTCAAAAATCACTGCTTTCTTCGTTGTATCAGCCGCAAATTTTTCAATTTCGCTGACAATATTATATGTTTCAGGGGCAACTAAATCTTTTTTATCCATTATTTATAACTCTCCTTCAATTCTATCTCTATATTGATTAATAACGCCTAAGAGCTCAAAAATATTCTATTCCAACGTCACAATACTTATATTGTGCTTATATGTAAAAACATATGATTATGGCAACTTAGTTATGAATACTTTCCTATTATAATACAAACCGTCTTTGTTTTGAAAATATTCTGAATTTTAAAAGTGATGTAGTAGCTGATGTGTCAATCAAATTCTCTGAATGATAACTTTGACATTCGTCGTATATATATGTAGTATTTTTAACATGCAGTTGTAAAATGTTATTGTACATTTTCTAAATAACAGTTACACAAATGATCTAAGAACTAGCTTTTAACACAACTTTTCAAAAACCATTTCCATAATGTCTCATTCTGTTTAGTTACAAATTTAATTTTCTCAGTTCAACTTTTAGATTTAAAATATGTATAGTGCTATAATATAAAACTGTGTAATTTTTATGAAAGAAGTGAGTTAATTGAGTACAAGCGATACTTTCCATGTCGAAAAAAGAATCCCCTTATTTATCGTACTACTATCAGGGGCATTTATTACTATTTTAAACCAAACGTTACTTGGTACGGCTTTACCGCCAATTATGAAAGATCTTCAAGTATCTGAAAGTACCGTACAATGGTTACAATCCATATTTATGCTGGTAAACGGAATAATGATTCCTGTTACAGCATTTCTAATTGAACGTTATACATCGAGGCAGTTATTCTTAACTGCGATGAGTATTTTTGCTGTAGGTACATTGCTTTGTGCCGTGGGCGTAGATTTTTCAATGCTGCTCATAGGACGTATCTTACAAGCAGCAGGCGCTGGTATTATGATGCCGCTAATGCAAACAATCTTATTCCTAACTTTCCCTAAAGAAAAACGCGGGACTGCAATGGGTCTATTTGGACTCGTGATCGCATTTGCTCCAGCAATTGGACCTACATTATCAGGTATATTAGTTGAACACCTTACTTGGAGAAGTGTCTTCTACGTTGTGTTCCCTATCGCAATTATTATTATTATTGCATCCATTTTCCTATTGAAAAACGTTACCGAAACATCGCATCCAAAACTAGATATCACATCCGTTATTCTATCTACATTAGGTTTCGGTGGATTGCTTTATAGCTTTAGTTCAGTCGGCGAAGCTGGATGGGGCAGTGTACAATTTATTGCACCACTCGTAATAGGTGTTATTTCATTAGTAATATTCATTCGTCGTCAATTGAAACTAAAAGAACCAATGCTTGAATTTAGAGTATTTAGTTATAATATTTATACTTTAGGTACAGCATTAAGTATGTTTGTATTTGGTGTATTAATCGCATCTAACATTATCTTGCCATTATACATGCAAAATATGTTACAGTTCTCTGCTTTAGAGTCTGGTCTCGTATTATTACCTGGTGCAATTATTATGGGTATCATGAACCCTATTACAGGTTACTTATTCGACAAATTCGGAGGTAAATGGCTTGCGCGTATTGGACTGCTTATTTTAGTTCTTTCAACATTACCATTTACAGTACTCACTGCGCATACATCATTTACTTATCTCGCTACTGCGAATGCAGTTCGTATGGTATCACTCGCTATGGTAATGATGCCAATGACAACTTTAGCAATTAATCAATTGCCAAATCATCTTATCGCACATGGTACCGCAATGAATAATACATTTAGACAAATGGCTGGGGCAATTGGCACAGCATTATTTATTACATTAATGTCTGTTTCATCAAACCCTGGCGACGGTATTGAAGGTATCATCCATGGTGTCAATGTTACATTTATGGTTGCAGCAGCTATTTCATTTATAGCCTTAGTATTATCAGCAAAATTAACCGATGATAGTAAACCTTCACGTAGAACGATGTAGTTTATGTATGAGGTCCATGATTATTAAATAACAAAAATAAGCACTTACGATGTATTCTGTGATGAATGTCGTAAGTGCTTTTTAATTTATCTCAATACTTGTTCCTTGATACCTGATTAAATCAGTCTGTAGCCGTCATTCTATTAATGGCTATCTCACCAAGCGATTTAGCTGCTACAATCAGTGCATCCTCATTTACTTCAAATTTAGGATGATGGTTCATATAAGGTGACGTCACTTGCTCTGGCTTACAACCAACGATATAAAAGGTACCTGGAATTTCTTTTAAATAGTATGCAAAATCCTCAGACCCCGAAACAGCTGGAATTTCGATAAGTTGTTCAAAATAGTCACCCCTACTTGCAGATAATATATCGGCAACATGGTTGGTTTGTGTCGGATGATTGTAAAGTACAGGGTAACCGAATTGGTAATCCAAGTCATATGTTACATCAAATCCAACAGCGACACTTTGAGCCACTTTCTCAATTTCTTTATACATAAATTGTTCTAAATCATCTTTTAGATAACGTGCTGTTCCTTTAATTGTCACTTTATCTTGAATAACATTCGCACCACCCGGAGCTTCAAAAGCACCTACCGTTATGACGCCCATTTCAGATGGATCAATACGTCTTGAGACAATGGTTTGAAGTGTATTGACAAAGTTTGTTCCCGCAACTAATGCATCATGTGTCTTATGAGGGCTAGCCGCATGACCGCCCAATCCATTAATGGTTAGTGTGAAAGTAGAACTCCCCGCAAATGCATTACCCTTATTGAAACCAATCACTTCAGGTCCTGCCACAGGTACAACATGAATACCATAAATTTCATCAACATCATTGAGTGCACCAGACGCCATAATCTGTTGTGCACCTCCAGGAGGCAATTCCTCCGCATGTTGGTGAATGATTTTGATTGTGCCTGAAAGTTCGTCTTTTATTTCAATCAACGCGTCTGCTAAGCCTAACAAATAAGCGGTATGTGCGTCATGTCCACATGCATGCATAACGCCTTGATTTAATGATTTGAAAGGAACATCCGCTTCCTCTTCAATCGGTAATGCATCAAAATCAGCACGCAGCCCAATCGTCTTTCCAGGATATTGCCCTTTTATCTCAATGATAATTGCATGACTTCCATCAACAGGTTGCGTCATGATGACATCCTTATTTTCATAAAACTTTTTAATATACGCAGAGGTTGCAGTTTCTTGAAAAGATAGTTCAGGATGTTGATGCAAATAACGACGGTGTTGAACCATATCTCCTTTTTTAGACTCTAATTTTTCAAACAAACTTTCTTTTACATTCATAAACATTCACTTCTTTCAATTAAATTAAAAACATATCACTCTGCATCAAGTTTAAATTTAATGAAATATTAATTCAAATAATAATTGAAATTTTAAAAAACTTTACATTTTTTATAATTCTTTTTTAAAATGAATCGCGAGTATGTCTATGATTAAGCGATATGATACGCTGTCGATTTTTCATTTTTATAAACTATATACATCATTGCACTTGCAATCAGTACCATTGCGAAACCGAAATAGGGTGTCATCGTAATTGAAAAATGATTGAGTACATAACCACCAATGACAGAACCCAAAGTGATGCCAATGTTAAATGAAGCAATATTTAAGCTAGACGCAAAATTGGTAGTCGCTTTATTTTTACGTTCTGCAAAAAGTACAACAATTAACTGCAAACCTGGTACATTCATAAAAGCAAACAGCCCCATAATTAAAATAGCGATGGTACCTAATATTTGATGTGATACAGTTACACCAACAGCTAACAATACGATAGCTTGAATTAAAAATATACCAATCAATACTTGCGTTGGGCGATGATTCGTTAATTTACCACCAAATGTATTACCAATGGCTACCATCACACCATAAATTACTAGCAAGATAACAACTGCATCTTCACTATAATGTAAGGTATCCGTTAATAGTGTTGTTAAGTACGTATATACAACAAACGTGCCACCATACCCTAGCGCAGTGATTAAATAAACCATCATCAGTGATTTATTTTTAAAAACAGTAAGCTGTTCTAACATAGATGCTTGTTCGTATTCATTTAAATCATTAGGCACAGATATGATGTTGATCACTAGACTTAAGAAGCCAATGATCGCAATTGTTATAAACGAAGCTTCCCAACCAAATTGTTGTCCTATCCAAGTTCCAAGTGGCACGCCTGTGATTGTGGCAACTGTTAATCCTGTAAACATCATTGCAATGGCACTTGAACGCTTATCAGGTGAAACCAGATCACTAGCAATTGCCGTAGCGATGGACATAAACACACCGTGCATTAATGCAGAAAGGACACGCATCGCTAATAACATACTGAATGTTGTTGAAAATGCTGCTAGTGCATTAGCAATAATAAAAATCAGCATAATACCTATCAGTAGATGCTTCCGTTTTATTCTGTTTGTCATTGGTGTTAACAATGGCGCACCAATCGTTACACCAACGGCATAAAGTGAAACCGTCAATCCCGCTAATGAAATAGTTGTATTAAATGAATCTTTAATTAATGGTAATAAACCTACACTTATAAATTCAGTCATGCCAATAGCAAACGCAGACATGGCCAATGCCAAGATGGCAAATTTATTTTTTCTCATAATTTTATCGCTCCTTATTTTTTATTGATTGTGTTACTATAATCCACACATATAAAAATAGGAAGTACGCACTTTAAAGTACTATAGGTACTTTTTAGTGCCTATAAAGGAGATAAATAAATGAGTAAAACATATAATATTGGCGTTGAAGCGACGATAGATGTCATTGGAGGCAAATGGAAACCGGTCATGCTCTGCCATTTACAAAATAACGGCCGCATGCGTACATCTGCATTAAAGCGTGCGATACCAACAATCACACAGAAAATGTTGACACAACAATTACGAGAATTAGAAAAAGATGGCATTATTCATCGCATCGTTTATGATCAAGTACCGCCAAAAGTTGAATATGAACTTTCAGAATACGGCCAAACACTGGGAAAAATTCTTTCATCGCTTTGCTATTGGGGAGAATTTCATATAGAAAAAATGTATAAACAAGGCGAATCCGTAACATTAAACCAACAAGATTTCGTGGATATTCCACGTCCTAGCTAATGATTTAGGTTACTTTAACGATTCTGCAAACACTTTCCTTTATGCGAAAGTGTTTTTTATTGTTTATAAACGCAATAATCTACTGATCAAAAAAGTTATCACTTGCACATAACCGACCGTTCGGTTATTATCGATTTATGAGATTACAAGATGACAATAAAAGAACACAAATATATGACGCTACCGCACAATTGATTAATGAATTAGGCTTTGTCAATGTTTCAATGTCTAAAATAGCCAAAGAAGCAGGCATTTCTAAAGCCAATTTATATACTTATTTTAATAACAAGGAGGATATGTTCGCAGAAACGTATATTTATTTTAAAAAACAGATGCTTTCGCATTGTCTAGAACACATCGATGACACTGCATCCATTCAATCATCAGTGATGCAATTCTGTAGTAATTTATTAGATTTTATTCGTGAAGATGAAGTACGTTTTTTATTTATAGAACAATGCAACAGTGCCCCACAGTTACAAAATATTGAAGATGAGACAATTACTGAGTTAATGACTAAAAACTGTGCGTTATTTCAACAAGGTATTGATGAAAAGATATTAAAAGACGTGCCTCCATTACTGTTAATTAGTTTTTGCGTCTATGCGATTACACAAATTTATAGAGAATATAACCAAGATCATTCATATTTAAGTGAAATCAATTTTGATGATGTGTTCCAAATGAGCTGGGATGCAATCAAGCGATAAAAGAAGGAGTTTTTATAATGAAAAAGACAATTTTAATAACAGGTGCTACGGATGGTATGGGGAAAATTATGGCAACTGAATTAGCCTTACAAGGCCATCATATTATTCTACATGGCCGTAATAAAGAAAAAGCAGACAACGTGAAACTCGACATCCAACAACAAACTGGTAATGAAAACATAGATATTGTGCTAGCTGATTTGTTTTCACTAGACTCAATTAAATCAATGACTGATGAAATCAAACAAAATTATTCTGTCTTAGACGTCCTTATAAACAATGCTGGTGCCATTATGGACAAAGAACGAAGCGTTACAAGTGATGGTTTAGAGAAAACGATGATGCTCAATGTATATGCACCTTTTTTAATTACTTATAACCTGATTGATTTACTCAAAAACAGTAAACAAGGTCGCATTATCAACACTTCATCCGGAACACATCGTGTTGCTAGTAAACCTAACTTCAATGACCTACAATTCGAACAAAAGTATTCACCTTCCAATGCCTATGCTACATCTAAACTATTTACAATTTGGTTAACAAGACATTGGTCTCAAATACTAAATAACCAAGAACATCATCATGTTACAGCAAATGTTTGGCACCCTGGTGCTGCAGCGACAAGCTTTGGTCAAGCAAATGATAAAGGTTTTATCAACAATATGGTCTTTAAAGTCGCGTTACCCTTTATGTCGACACCTGAAAAAGGCGCTTCGACGGCTATTTATCTTGCAAGTTCACCCGAAGTTAGACATGTCAGTGGTAAATTTTTCGGTAAATTAAAAGAAGAAAAACCTCGAGAAAAGCATTATTCTGAAGTTAATGAACAAAAAATTTGGGATCACTGTATGCAGGTCACATCTGACTACAGAATGCCTAGTCTCTCATTAAGTTAAATATAGAAAACATTCCAGATAAAGCCATTATTGAGTAATGACTAACAAATGATAGTGTGAAAAATGGGTATCCGTTTTTTCTATCATAAATTTAAATTACACTGTCATCTATCCAATGCATAGCTGTTAATACGATAAAATGCTCCCGTTCAAGTTTTCATTTTAAAATGTCTACTTTGAACGGGAGCATTACTTTAATTTAATTAAGTTTTATTTATTCCGTGTTTCTTTTATCTCAAGCTTTCTATATAATCATGAAGACAATGCATTTTCAATTTAAATACAAAGGAGTTATCCAAATGAGTACCTTGTCCTTCATATTAACTTTACTCGTTGCTATAGAATTTTTATACATTCTTGTTTTACAAACTTTTTTAACTACTTCGAAAAAAACGAGTCAGCTTTTCAAAATTGAACAGCATGTCCTTCAACAAGACAAATTAAAAACACTGATGAAAAATCAAGGTGTCTATAACGGCTTGTTAGGAGTTTTACTTTTGTATGGTTTGTTTTTCTCAGACCATCCCAAAGAACTCATTATTGGCATATTAATCTACATGATTCTTGTAGCGTTATATGGTGCAATCACAAGTCAAAAGTCCATCCTACTTAAACAAGGCGGTCTACCTATACTAGCACTCATCTCATTTATGTTTTAAAATTTGTACCTCTTAAATAAGTAATGCACTTGAATGGATGCTAAATGATAAAACGATTTATCTATCATTCTGGCCTGATAAGGTAAAACCTTCACTAAAAATTTAAAAGCGCTTAAGCACATCATCGTCTCAAGCGCTTTCCTTATGATCATAATGGTTCTTAATCCCTTTTTCACTTTCATTATTAGATTTAAGTGATTGCAACATAATATACAATACGCATAAACTAGCTATCGTATCTGTGAAATAATGTGCTTGTAAATAAATTCTAGATATCATAATCGATAGTATTAATAACGCACCTATAAAGATGACAGCCTTATGTTTCGCTAATAATACAATCAAACTAACTAAAATACATACACTTAAAACATGCATACTAGGAAAACTATAACCATCGATGGCTGCACTCGGTCTTGGACGTTGGATCGCATATTTTAAAAATGTTCCAATAGCAAAAATGCTAAAACACCAAAATCCATACCAAACACATTTAAATCTATCATAAATCAGTAAACCTAGTAATATGATTAACACCATACATAAACAGGCCATAGGAGAAAAAATCGTTGAAATCAGTGTTAAATATTGCACAGCAAAATCTGAAGTCATCGTACGATGTAATAATTGATAGACACTGTCATCAATATATTTTGTTAAATTGTAGGTAATGCATACCATCAATATGATTAGACACAGACTGCCTAATGTCATTTTTAAATAATGATTCACTTTTACTGTTCCTTCCGTTACACATTCTACTATAATAATAGTAAACCAAGTATTTTCAATTTACTCAATCCTACTTTAGGCTTACATATGCACCCTCTTGTAAAATTTAATATTTTTAATCTATTTGAATTTGAATAAAACAATTTGTACCATGATATGTGCATATGCTAAAATCAATTAAAGACTTAATATATCTATAATAACTATTATAATACCAAAGGAGTTTTATCTTGAATAAAGACCAGTTTGAACAAATGGCTCACAAGTACGACCAACCCGACAGAATTCAGCTAGCACAAATCATTGCCCAAGAAACAAATCAATTACTAAACCATACAACTTATCATTCCCTATTAGATTATGGTGGTGGCACTGGTCTAGTGACATTAAATATAGATCATCACTTTGAACAAGTCACACTGATGGATGCCTCACCTCAAATGGTCGATGCTTTTAATGAAAAAATATTCGCATTAGAAAAGACTTCTATTGAAACACTTGTTGGTGATATTTTCGCTGATAATCATACATTAAAACAATCCACCTATGATGTCATTTTCTTATCTTTAGTCTTACTTCATAGTGGTGACTATAAAGCTTTGTTGCATAAACTTTACTCGCACCTCAATCCAGGCGGCATGCTCATTTTAGTTGATTTTGATAAAAATGAAAATATTCAGCATCCAAAAGTTTATAATGGCTTTAAACATGAACATATTATGAATGTATTCTCTGAACTTGGTCTGACTCACACTCAAATCAATACTTTTTATAATGGAGAAAAAATATTTATGAATCAAGATGCAAGTCTGTTTATCGCATCAGGAATTAAGTAATTTTACATTTTTAAAAGTAAATTCATTTTTTCATCCTCAGTTAAAAAAGCATAACGCACTGCTCTTTTATTGATATGTTTAATTTGTTCCAACGTCATCAGTTCATTTTTCATCAGTAATTCATATTCTTCATTTAATGATGTCTGTGTCACGGTTCTGTTATCTGTATTAATCAAAAAAGGTATACCGTGTTCTAGTAAATAAGGTAAATTCAATGCTTTTAACCCTGTGATAGCTTTGGTTTGGATATTACTCTTGGGGCACATTTCTAAGAGTACATCATTTTCTTTAACAAACTGTAGCGCAGCTTTATCTTGATTGATCGCAACACCATGACCGATACGTTTCGACCCTAATTTAATACCTTCAATCACATTATGTATGCAACCACACTCTCCAGCATGCAACGTAAGATTGAAACCCAGGTCTAGTCCATATTTTATTGTATCTTCAATGGTTTCAGTAGGAAATCCTACTTCAGGACCGGCAAAGTCAATGCCACGAATTGCTTCATGATTATGTTTGTGAATGAAATCAAAGAGCGCTTGGTTTTGTTCAGCATGATGTTGGCGCATTGCACAAATTAACAAATTGACGCCTATCCCTACCGTATGTCTCGCTTCATCAATGCCTGACGCTACCGCTTCCAACACCTCTGTCATCGTTAAACCTTGGTCCATATGAAATAATGGTGCAAAACGAATTTCAATATATTTCACATTATCCTTATATGCTTGCTTGGCGACATCAACGACCGCACGTTTTAAACTATCTTTCGTCTGCAGCACTTTTAATATTTCGTCGAAACATTGTAAATAGTCATCTAAACCATCACACTGACTACTGACAAATAATTTTGATTCATCTAAGTTAACACCTTGTTCTTCTGCTAGTTGTCTAATCAATTCAAAACTGGTTGAACCGTCTAGGTGACAATGCAATTCGACTTTTGCAATTTCTTCTATGGCTTTATTCACATTCAGAACCTTCCTCTACCTTACATTGGATGATGTATAAAATTTATTTAATTACTATATCATGATGATTTTAACTTTGCTACAACTCAACCTCTTCATTTCATAATCATAAAATTGATAAGTAAAAAAACGTATGTTTTAATCACCTACTTTTAAATTGATAACAACTCAAAAAAGACTGCCAACTCGAATTTAGTTAGCAGTCTTTTAATATGAGAAATACATTTATGATTGATCAATATACATACATTATATTTCACCTAAGTAACCTAGTATGACTAACGAAATCCCTAAACCAACGAAACTTACTATGAGTAGCGTGACAACAATTTTCAATTCAGTTAAAAAATATTGTCTATCTTGACCTTTATTTACAAGCCAAACACCTAAAATCACGACGAGTACAAAAATGATAATCAAACAATATGCAACTATATTTAAAATGCCCATATCTATGCCCCTTTGCGTATGATTCAAATGCTGACCTTCTGATTACATGATTTATTTTATGCAGCGCTATGAAGTTCTCCCAAACAAACATAATTGATCTATTACAGATTCACACCGAGATAGTCATGCGCTTTTAAATAGTCAATAATTTGATTCACTGCTGTTTCAATAGTCTCTTGTTCCGTATCTATAATAATTTCTGGATTCTTGGGTGCTTCATAAGGCGCATTGATACCCGTAAATCCTTTAATTTCTCCGTTTCTTGCTTTTTGGTACAACCCTTTTGGATCTCTAGATTCACATGTCGCCAAACTACAGGATGTATATATTTCGATAAATGCTTGATCGTCTAACAAGTTTCGTACTTCATCTCGATCGGCTTGATAAGGTGATATAAACGCTGTAATCGTAATGAGTCCCGCATCGACCATGAGCTTACTTACTTCGCCAATACGACGTATATTCTCTTTTCGATCTTCGGGACTAAAGCCAAGATTGTTATTTAAGCCATGTCTGACGTTATCACCATCAAGTCGATACGTATGTACTTGTTGTTGGTATAATGCTTTTTCTAACGCTACAGATATCGTAGATTTTCCAGAACCTGATAGACCCGTAAACCAAATGACAACACTGCGATGTTGATTACGCTGTTGTCTTTCTGCTTTCGTAACTGCTGATTCATGCCATGTAATATGATTTGATGTACTCATGTTCAAACTCCTTTAATGTTATTTTTCTTGTAATCCTTTTATTAGCACATCCGCTACCTCTGGTCTTGAAAAAGCTTTTGGCAAGGATTCACCATTTTTTAATTTTTCACGAACCTTCGTACCACTTAAATGTAAATGAGATGAAGCATCGTGTGGACACGTTTTGGCTGTTGCCATATTTTCACAGACATTGCAGTAAAAAGCATGTTCAAACTTCAATATTTGTATACCTAATTCATTCTCATATTGTGCAATCAACGTTTGTGCATCATAAGTGCCATAATAATCACCTACACCAGCGTGGTCACGTCCTACAATAAAATGTGTACAGCCATAATTTTTACGCACTGTGGCATGTAATATAGCCTCTCGTGGACCTGCATAACGCATCGCTGCCGGATAAATCACCAATCTTGTTCTATTTTCCGGGTAATAATTTTTTAATATCACTTCGTAACTTTCCATGCGTACCGCTGCGGGAATATCATCTGCTTTGGTTTCACCAACTAAAGGATTCAGTAATAAACCATCTACAGATTCTAATGCTGCTTTTTGAATATATTCATGTGCGCGATGTACAGGATTACGTGTTTGAAATCCAACAACCGTTTTCCAATTTAAGTCATAAAACAATTGTCTCGTTTCTGATGGATCTAGGTGATAATCGGCAAATTCGTCATGCTTCGGTCTATCTACTAGGTGAATAGGTCCGGCGAGATAGACACTGCCTTTTTCATATACTTTTAATACACCTGGATGTTCAATATCTGTAGTACCATAAACGAATTCTGCTTCTTTTTCTTTGTCATAAGTATATTTTTCTTCAAGTTCAAGCACGCCATATAAATGGTTATCTTCACCGTACAATGCAATGCTTTCACCGATTTCAAGTTCATTCGCTTTATCTTCCGTAACAGGTAATGTGATTGGTATGCTCCATACCAATCCATTTTTCAAATGGAGGTTTTCAACGACTTCATTATAATCCGCTTCATTCATAAAGCCTGTAAGTGGACTAAAACCACCGATACCAATTAGTTCCAAATCTGATAAACTCCATGGATTCAATGTTATTGCTGGCATGGAGTGTGATACTTCCAACATTGTTTCCTTAAGATTCGCATCTACTTCTCTATTAATTAATGTACCACCATGTGGTTGAATCGTATTTTCAATAATTTCTTTTGTTAATGCCATATTGATTCACTCCTTTTTAATCTATCTCATTTGTGCTAACATTTACTTCCTTTTTAGAAAATTGCATTGGTAGCTTCTTATTTTGATATAAAGCAAAAATAATTAAGCCTATCCAAAGCAGTATGACTGCGATTTTTATCACTATGGCAGCTGTTACATTTAATTGAAAAACACTGATTAATGAACTGCTATTTGTGAAAATGATCAATCCACTGACACATACAGCTAATATATTCATTGGTAGGATTTTAACTAGCCACGCTGCAAAAGGTGCAGCAATCAAACCACCAACACTGAGTGCAATGACTAGTCCCCAATTAATCTGGCTCCATCCCAAGAAGATAATGAAACTAATTGACGCAGAAACAGTGACAAAGAATTCACTTGCAGATACTGTGCCTATCGCATATCTCGGTTCTAACTTTTTCTGTGCTAATAACAAAGGTGTGTTGACTGGGCCCCAGCCGCCGCCACCAATGGCGTCTAAAAACCCTGCAACTGCACCTTGTGGAATCATTGCATAACGCCCGATTGTCGAAGGATCTTTAACAACCGTTTGATGACGTTTATATAAAAATTGATATAAAATATAAATGCCCATTGTTAATAAAAATATGGCTATAAACGGTTTAATCAAGTCACTATGCATATGACTTAAAAATGCTGCCCCAATAAATGATGTTATCGCGCCTGGTATAGCTAACTTAATCATGGTAGGTTTATGTACATTTTCAAATTTTAAATGTGAAGTGCCTGAAGCAGCCGTTGTTGCAATTTCTGAAAAATGTATTGTTGCGGATGCAATAGCTGGTGCTATACCAAATGTAAGTAGAATAGATGATGAGGAAGCACCAAAGCCCATACCTAATGACCCATCAATAAGTTGCGCGAGGAAGCCTGCAAGTGCAAAGATAAATAATTTGTGCATTGGTCGTACCCCTTCCGACTTTAGTTTAGTGATTCAAGTTTTTTTATCATGTTAATTTGATTATTTTTATCTCGATAGGATGGATCTAACACACGTTTCAAAAGTGCTTGTTTTTCTTGTGTTGTTAAATTACTTCGTTTGATGCACTGTCTACATTCATATAAAAAATCAACATAAGCTTCATAGCTGGAATCGAAGCGTGTTTTAAACTCTGCTAATAGTTGTGCAGTCAGTGTTGGGCTTGCACCATTCGTAGAAATACTCAGCGTTAATCGCCCTCTTCTTAATATGCTTGGAAATACTACGTCACCGTTATATGCTTTATCCGTCATATTAAGTAATGCATGTTGCGGTTTTGAGGAAGCGATTTGTTGATTCACGTACCGATCATTCGTGGCAGCAATAATTAAATCTGCTTCTGCGATATCCTTCACTTCAAATGATTTCGCACACCAACTTATCTCGCCCCTTTTGTACCGCTGATATAGTGCATCTGTTAGCGAAGGACTAATGACTTTAATATACGTTGCATAATCAACTAATGTGCCAATACGACGTTCAGCAACAGGTCCACCGCCAACAACGACGACATGTTTATTAGAAATATCTATCATAAGTGGTATGAATGGCATATCATCACTTCCTTGTTAAAATGAGTTACTGTGTTACATAGTCAAAAGTCTCTTCAACGCGTGATTTTAAAGCATCTTGTAAATGTTGATGTTTACCTAATCGTTTACACAATATTATCTCTTGATCGTTTTGATATGATGTCACCGTATCGATGATTTGTTGATCTAAAATGCCTGTAAACCATAAATAAGGTACAATATATATTTGTGAACATGCCGTGTGTACTGCTTTATGTAGTGCATCTTCGAAAGAAGGCTTACAAGCTGCTAAGTAACAAGTCTCAATATCCTCGAAACCAGTTTGTTCATATAATTGTGTCTTAATCGTAGAAATATCTATTTGTGTTTGAGGATTATAACTACCTCTACCGATAATGAGCACTTTTGCATCTGAATTAGGTACCACGCCAGATTCTTCAATTCTTTGTTTCAATATTTCAGTTAGCCTGGGTTGTACGCCTAACGGTTTGCCATATGACACACGAACATTAGGGTATCTTTGCTGACTATGTTCAATTTCTGTTGGAATATCTTTGTAGTAATGACCCGCACTTAATAACAACACGGGTACGACTGAAATTTCTGTTGCACCTTTATCTACTAAACGCCGAAAACCTTGTGCTAAGTTCGGACTTGTCAATTCTAAAAAGCACGTTTCCTGTAATGGCACATCGACTTGTGCTTTGACTAAATCAATAAAGTCTGTCGCTTCGTTAACCGCATCCGGAACCCTACTACCATGACTCACATATAAGACACCTCGCATAGTTACCCCCCTATATAAAAAGTTAAAATAGCTGTTTTACGCTTTACTAATATGTTAATTTCGCTACAGTTTTTTCATCAGCTATTTCTTCAAACCAACTTATGTGCGCTCTCAGTTTCACTACTTCTCCGACAACAATCATCGCTGGATTTTCAATATCCTTTGCTACTTCGACGATATTTGCTAATGTACCTACTACAGTTTTTTGAAACTCAGATGTTCCAAGATGAACTAAAGCTACAGGTGTCTCAGGTGAACGACCATGCTTCATCAATAATGCACTAATCTCAGGTAATTTTTTAACACCCATATAAATACACAGTGTTTCTGGTCCAAGTGCGAGATGTTTCCAGTAGCTTTCTTTATCTATGTTTTTATTAATCACACCAGTTACAAATGCTACAGATGAACTATAGTCGCGGTGTGTTACTGGAATGCCTGCATAGGCTGGTGCTGCGATACCTGAAGTGATGCCAGGAACGATTTCAAATGGCACATGATGTTCGGCTAATATCTCTGCTTCTTCTCCACCTCTACCAAAGATAAATGGATCTCCACCCTTCAACCTTGTGACGGTTTGTCCTTTCTTTGCTAGATTGACAAGTAATTTATTGGTATCTTCTTGTGGTAAGGAATGACGATTCGGATCTTTCCCACAATACATAAATTTCGCTGAAGGGGACGCATGATTTAACAACGCCTTGTTCACCAATCGGTCATACAAGATGACATCTGCTTGTTCAATTGCTTTTAACCCTTTAACTGTAATTAAATCAGGATCTCCAGGCCCTGCGCCTACTAAAAATACTTTCCCCATCCTGTCACCACTTTCTCAATTTTTAACTATGGAATGTTTGCCCATCTCTAACTTCTTCAACAATGCCTGCACGTACAACGAAATCACCAAAATGTTCGCCTTCTGTTCTTTCTTTTGCATACTGTAATAAAATGGGTCTTAAACTTTCTAAGATTTCTGATTCACCGATATTTTCTTTATAAATTTTATTTAATCGATCACCTATAAAGCCGCCACCTAAATACATATTGTATTTACCTGGGCCTTTACCGATAAACGCTACTTCTGCTAAGGCCGGTCTTGCACAGCCATTAGGACAACCTGTCATTCTGATTGTAATTTCTTCTTCTTTTAGACCTGCTTCATCAAGTAGGTCTTCAATCTTAGTAATCAATGATGGTAAATATCTCTCTGACTCTGCCATTGCTAATCCACATGTTGGAAAAGCAACACAAGCCATAGAATTACGTCTTAAACCGGTATAATGTTGACCATCTGTAATACCAAAATCTGTGATGATTTTTTCAATTTCATACTTTTTATCAGCAGAGACATTCGCAATCACCAGATTTTGATTTGGTGTTAACCTAAAATCACCTGTGTGAACTTCTGCAATGGTTCTTAGTGCCGTTTTTAATTTATAATCTTCTGTATCTTTGACACGTCCGTTCTGAACAAATAATGTATAGTGCCATTTACCGCTACCTTCAGTCCAACCATAACGGTCGCCATTATGCTCAAAATGATACGGGCGTTTGCTGTCTAACTGCCAACCTAAGCGATTGTTGATTTCATTTCTAATCCAATCAACGCCAAGTCTATCTACAGTATATTTAAAACGTGCATTCGTACGTTCTTCACGATTGCCATAATCTCTTTGAACGGTTAAAATCTTTTCACATACATCGACGACTTCTTCCTTAGGAATGTAACCAATCAATCTGCCAACTTGGGGATAGGTAGCTGTGTTGCCATGTTTCATACCCATACCGCCACCTACCGCAACATTAAAACCAACCAGTTTGTCATTTTCTAAAATAGCGATTAATCCAATATCTTGAGAATAAACATCTATGTCATTAGAAGGTGGTACTGCAATACCAATCTTAAATTTACGTGGGAGATACGTTTTGCCATAAATTGGCTCTGGTTCTTCATCACTGGTATCTAATACCTTTTCTCCATCTAACCAAATCTCATGATATGCTTGCGTTTTAGGTGATAAATGTCTACTAATGTCACTGGCAATTTGGTTGATTTCACTGTGCACATCAGATTGATACGGATTAGGGTTACACATGACGTTACGATTCACATCACCACACGCCGCAAGGGTATCTAATAATGACTGATTAATCTCTTTCATCGTTTCTTTTAAATTGCGTTTTAAAATACCGTGAAATTGAAATGCTTGTCTTGTCGTTAGTTTGATCGTGCCATTCGCATAGGTATTAGCAATATCATCCATCGCTATCCATTGCGCTGCTGTTGATGCACCACCTGGCGCACGCACCCTAATCATAAAACTATACGCAGGTTCTAGCTTTTGTCTTCTACGTTCATCACGAATATCCCTATCGTCTTGCATGTAACTACCATGGAATTTCAATAATTTCGTATCTTCTTCAGCTATGGCGCCTGTGACTCTGTCTGCCAAACCTTGCACAATCGATCCTCGAAGATAATCACTATGCGCTTTGATACGTTCCATTTCATCCAATTTGTCTGAAAAATTCACTTTTGTTTCAGCCATATAATCAGTCCTTTCTTAGTAAACATCTCTTTGGTAACGTTTTGCTTGTTTCATTTGAGTCAGGTAGGCTTCTGCATCTGATTCTGACATGTCACCTTCTTGCGCTATGACACTGCGAATGGTTTCATGTACATCTTTTGCCATGTGTTTTTCATCACCGCAAACATATATTGTTGCACCATCTTGTAACCATTGATAAAATAGTTCGCTTTGTTGTGCTATGCGATGCTGTACGTAAACTTTTTCTTCTGTATCACGTGAAAAAGCGAGATCCAGTTTAGCTAACGTTTCGTCTTTCAACCAAGCCTGCCACTCAGTTTGATATAAAAAGTCTGTCGTAAAATATTGTTCTCCAAAAAACAACCAAGTATTACCAGATAATCCAAGTTCTTCACGTGCTTGCATATAAGATCTAAACGGTGCTACACCTGTACCGGGTCCTATCATGATGACAGGTGTGTCTTCATCAAAAGGAAATTTGAAGTTTGGATTTTTTTTAAGATAAATTGGTACTGTGTCTCCAGGTTGAACCCGTTCTGCTAGTTGGACTGAACACACACCTTTACGCGTGCGTTCGTGCGCTTCGTATCTAACGGCGCCAACGGTTATATGCACCTCATCCGGTGTTGCCTCATAACTACTAGCGATAGAGTATTCCCTTGGTGGTAATTTTCTTAATAATTTATACAATGTGTCGGGTGTCAGTTCTGAAGTTGGAAATTTTGTTAATAAATCTATGAAATCGCGACCATCAACATATTGTTGTATCCATTCTGCATTGTCTATCTGACTAAGTAACTCCGTATTGCCAAATAACTCCGCTGCTTTTTGCAGTAATGGTTTCGTCAGCTTAGTAATCTCAAAGTGTTCGGTTAACGCTTTTTCCAATGGCAATGTATCGCCATCATCATTGATTCGAATTTCAAGCTCTTTATCCCAACCTAGTGTCTCAATCAGTAGTGTCACAATTTCTGGTTCATTTTGAGGTAAGACTACCACGCAGTCTCCAGGTTCAAATGATTCACCGTAATTATCTAATAACAATTCAATATGCCTCACTTCTTTATTAGAACCCCGACCATTAAGATTAATATTTTCTAATACTTCGGCGTGATATGGATTCGATTTTGAGTATTGCTTTGCTTTAGCAGATTGCACAGTTTCGGTAGAAGTCACAGTTGAATCATGACCTGTAGATTGGTTTAAAATTTCAATATTTTTATTCATCCACGTTTCAGCTAAATCATCGAAATCTAAATCACAATCTTGTCTATCGGCAAGGCGTTCAGCACCTAGTTCTAATAATTTTGCATCGAAGTCTTTACCTGTTTGACAGAAATATTCATATGACTCGTCTCCTAATGCAAGCACGGAGAACCTTACATTTTCTAGTTTTGGTGCCTTACGACTATGTATAAATTCATGAAATGTAAGTGCATTGTCTGGTGGATCGCCTTCACCATGTGTGGCAGTAATAACGAATAAATCTTCCACTTTTTTAAATTCTTTTTGTTTAATTTCATCCATTGCCGTTAACTTTACGGTGTAATTATGTTCAACCAATCGATCAGCAAATATTTCAGCTAAACTTTGTGCATTACCTGTTTCTGAACCATAGATAACGGTAATATGACGATCATTGTTTGATTGCGTTTCAGATTCATTGTTTAAAACATATGATGCTACCTGTTGTGGCGCCTCAGTCGTTTGCGTTGCGGACATTTGTTGTGCTGTAAGATAACCAGTCAACCATATCTGTTGTTCAGCTGTTAACGTCTGAAAAATTTGATTTAACTGTGTTGCTTGTTCTTGGTCAAAAGGACTGTTGGATACTGATAAATTCACAATGCATTCACCCCGATATTTATTTAATAAATGATAAGTATTATCTTAATAGGTTAATTCAATCTCATTTCTAGCTGTACCAGCGAATTGTCGATCAAATTTTATAACGCCCTCAACATTCTCTACATTTCCGATACGAATACTAGGTTATTAATATAAAAAAAATTATCTTACCGAATTTATGGTTTATTCGTCGTATGAAGACCACATTCCGTCTTAGTAGAATTCGTCCATCTACCTGCTCTTGAATCACCATTACCAGAAACGGCCTCAGTACATGGAATACAACCAATACTTGGAAAATTGAAATCGTGTAGTTCGTTATAATGTAAATCATGCGCTTTAATATAAGCCCACACATCATCCCAAGTCCAATGAATTAGAGGGCACACTTTTACTGATTTGAACCGCTCATCTTTATTAATAAAATTAGTTGCCTGTCGACTCGGTGATTGTTCTCTTCTTAAACCTGAAACCCAAGCTGTCGCACCTGATAATACTTCTTCAAGTGGTTTAATTTTGCGAATATAACAGCATTGATTTGGATCTTGCTTCCATAAAGCTGGTGCAACTTGATCCGCTTGTTCTTCTAAAGTAAGACTCGGTTGTTTCAACTTAATGTTTAATTCCGGATAACGTGCTTTAACACGATCTATCAAATCGTATGTCTCTTGAAAGTGGAGGTTCGTATCTAAAAATACAATTTCCGCATCTTTCTTCACACTAGAAATTAAATCAATTAAAATCATACCTTCTGCACCGAAACTACAAGAATAAATTATAGAATCACCATATACATCGTAAGCCCATTTAATCACTTCACGTGCGCCTTTAGTTTCATCGGTAACATCCAATGTTTCAAAAGCATGTGGATTGAAATCATCATACGTAATTTTTGTTTCTGACATTAACGGGTTCCCCCCTATTCTTCTAATGTACGCTCACTTAAAATTATCTTATGCATTTGTTTTTTTAATTATTAGAAAATAATTATGCTACACACTTTACTCATTGATGATTTTTATGTCAAGTTTGTCTTTATTAAAATAAATATATTAATTTTTTAACAAAAAACATTAATGAAATCGCTTTAACAAGCGAACCTAAAGCGTTTTTAATAATTATTTTTAAAAAATAGTCATGATAATTTAGCGACTTCTATATCACGTTAAAGCTTATGGTTGTCATGTTTTTAAATTTTTAAAAAATTTTTAAAATTTAATAATAATTCTAATTTAGAAATAAAAAGAACAGGTATATAGCATCACATTAAATAATGATGTCATATACCTGTGTCATAAAATGGTTAAATACCTTAAATATTGAAAAATCGCAGCTTTCATACGCGCCGCAAATAAGTGATTTTTTTAGTCAACATGCTTAAAAAATTCACTTTGCGTCCTTGATGTATCATCAATAAACTTATATTACTTTCACACTATACTGAAAAACTCAGTCTTGGGATAAATGTCTCGAAATGAACGTGATCCATAGAAATACCTAACGTTTGTAACTCAGCAATCATTGCTTGTATAAATGAATTACCACCACATACATAGACCTCTGTCTCATGATCTACATATTGGCTTAGTTGTGCTGATTCAATATAGCCTGCTTCATCACGAAAATGCTTATCAAACTGAGCGTCTTCTGATTTATGTGCAATAGCTGCTAACTTGTCTTCAAAAGCCACATTTTGTGCGTTAGATGTCGATTGTAAGAAAATAGCTGGTGTACCGACGTTAACGGCTTCATTAAACATAGAAACAAGCGGAGTTACACCTACACCTGAACCCAAGAACAATTGTTTGTTTTCTGTATTTTCTAATTTAAAGCCTCCCACTGGTGCAGATATTTTTAATGTGTCACCTACGATTACTTCATCGTGTAATACCGTAGAAACTTCACCCTCATGCTCATCAGTGATATCTCTTCTCACACCAAACGTTAAATGATTTTCGTCTCCATCAACAATAGAATAGTGTCTTTTCGCTCTATACGGTAATTTTTCACTAGAAATATCTACGGTAATGTATTGGCCAGGGATAAATTGGCTTAAATCAATACGATTCGATGTAACGGTAAACGATTTAATGTATTCTGTCTCCTCAGTGATATGAGTGACTTCAAATGGTTGAAATCCCTCCCATGCCATTTGTTTATAGATACCTTTTTCTAAACCAATAAAAGCATCAGCAATAGCACCATACGCTTTTGTCCATGTTTGAATGATAGGATCATTATTGTCTAAACCTGTTACTTCTTGGATCGCCCAAATTAAATTTTCTCCAACAATATCATATTGTTCAGGTTGTACTTGTAAAGCACAGTGTTTATAAACCACAGGCATGATCGCTGGTACAATCGGTGTTAAATCTTCAATATTTTCTGCTGCCGCCACTACCGCCATAGCAAGCGCGGATGATTGCAAGCCTTTCTTCTGATTTGTTTGATTAAATACGTTTTTTAATTCAGGATGCGTTTCAAATAATCTTTTATAGAAAATCTTCGTAATCGTTTGTCCTTTTTCTTTAAGTAACGGCACTGTATCTCTAATTGTTTGAATCTCTTTTTCTGATAACATGCTATACCTCCTAATGATTTCTCATCACCATTATTGTACGAAATAATATAACTTACAATGATTAACACCTAATTTAAACATTTGTAAAATTTATAGTTCACAAAATGTTAACTAATTTAAAAATTATAAATACAACTCATTTGTTAAATTACTTTGTGCATTAAATTCAAACGCTCATATCAAACTTTTTTGAATCAGTTGGTAATCTAAAAATGTTTCTCTGTGCTAATAGTTATTATTGGCATTAAAAACACGCTAAACCGTAGTGAAGTACATACCGGTTTAGCGTGTTTTAGCTTCTTATTGTCCTTTTAAATACAAATCTTCAATGACTGTCGCTACGGATTCAGCATTATTTTGAATCTGTACATCATAATCCTTTGTATAGCTCGATGGATCTGCTACATAAAAGGATTTCTGTGCATGTTGTAATAATTGCGCATCGTTCACATCATTTCCGAAAGCAATATAATTTTGTTCACCTATCATTTGCTTTAAGGTCGTATATTTATCAATGTTTTGGGCTGTAATATCTATGCTATGATCCAATTCGTGTATATGAATAGATAGCACATCTTCGTAAGCTTGGAACCATTGTTTGAGCTTTTCAAATAATTTCTCCTCAATTCCCAATAATATCACCTTGATAGCGTGTTGAATATGGGCAATCTTCACATTGGTTGCTAAACGCTCTGGATCTAATTGGCGATATATTGGATGGCTTTCACTCACATTAGCGGCATAGTCAAAGTCTCCATCAATAATGTAATTTAAATCATAATCGTTTATCAGTTGCACCATATTTTCGAACAGGTCTTTCGGAATATAAGCGATAGTTTGGATTTTTCCATCTTTTGAAATAATAGAACCATTACCACCAATGAGCCAATGATTGCTGTAATCCTTAACGACGGGTAACAAATCACGAATAGGACGTGCCGACGCAAATATAATCTGATGTTGCTGCTTCAATTGTTGAATGACTTGATTTAATCGTGGTTCTATAAATTTGCCATTAAAACAAATCGTGCCATCTATATCAAAAACAAATATCACAGTCATACCTCTTTCAAATTTTTATTCGTCATATTTATATTTAGCATTTAACTGATGAATTAATCGCTTAAATTCATCCTCTGATTTAAATTCAAACGTAATTTGTCCTTTTTGATTTTTAGTAGAAATGGCTACTTTCGCGCCATATTGTGCTTTAAGCTGACGTTCTTGCTGTCTAATGAACTTAGGTTTTGTTGCCTTTTGTGTTGGCTCTACTTTATCTTTATGCGCATTAAAATGTGTAGTGACATAATTTTCTAATTCTCTTACACTCCATGCTTCACGGGAAGCTTGTTTGGCAATTTGTTGCATTTTATGTTTGTCCTTAACGCTTAATAATGTGCGTCCATGAGCACTTGATAGCGCGCCTTCTCGTACCATATTTGAAACTGCTTGGGGTAAATTGAGCAGACGTAACATATTGGCAATATAAGGTCTGGATTTGCTGAGACGTTGTGCAACATCTTGCTGTGTTAAATTTAAGTCATCCATCAATTTACGATAACTTTCCGCTTCTTCAATTGCATTTAAATCTTCACGTTGCAAATTTTCAATGATTGCAAGTTCCATCATATCTTCATCCGTCAGTGATTTAACAATGGCAGGTATTTCAGTCAAACCCGCGATGGTTGCAGCACGAAACCGTCTTTCCCCGACGACTATATGATAGCCAGAAATCGTTTGTCTTAAGACGATCGGTTGTAATATGCCATGCAGTTTAATGGACTTAGCAAGATCATTTAATCGTTCTTCATCGAATGTTTTGCGTGGTTGATAAGGATTTGCCTTAACCATGTGTAGATTTATCTGTTGAATATTTTCGCTACCTTCCATCATTAATCGCTCATCTTGCTGATATTCGATATGCCAACACCTACTTTCTATATTCTCTAGTTCATTTAATTTAATTTTATTTAATAATTAGATATGTCCATTATATCATCACTCATCTACCAAAAAATACACGATAAATAATTAGTTTAATCGAAATTTTCAGATAAGTTGTTGACAAAAATCATTTTAGTGTGTAACCTTGGGTATATCAAATTCGAAACAACATAAAACAGAAACACAGTAACAAGGAAAGTAGAACTTACACTGCTGACACAGAGAGTCTTCGCAAAGCTGAAAGAAGATACAGAAAGAAAGTTTGAAAATGGCCTTTGAGTGTTGATGCCAATATGAGGTATCAACGGGAGCGCCCGTTATAGCGCTACAGTATTAACATTTTGTTAAATGGCGTACTGGATTATTCCACACGTTATCTTTTCGTTAATACTCATTTTATTTATAGAATGGGTTTTTTATTTACGAAAAAATGATAACACGATTCAGTTTACGTTATACATGCAACAATTTAGCGTACTGGATAAGGTTACTTTAGTGATAATGTAACAAACAAAGGT
Source organism: Staphylococcus sp. GSSP0090 (assembly GCF_013391405.1). Lineage (GTDB taxonomy): Bacteria > Bacillota > Bacilli > Staphylococcales > Staphylococcaceae > Staphylococcus. Next base: position 72,140 of record NZ_JACBFD010000033.1, on the reverse strand, counting down.
GGTACCGCGAGCTAAGCTTTCGTCCTTTACATCCGAATTTTCGGGTTTAAAGGACGGGAGCTTTTTTTATTTTTACAAGGAGGTTAACAATTATGAAAAATACTGAACTAGCACAAATTGCTTTGTCACAAGATCATACAGGCGCCATTGCCAATCCAATTTATTTATCAACAGCTTATCAACACCCACACCTTGGTGAATCAACAGGATATGATTACACAAGAACAAAGAATCCTACACGCTCAGCATTTGAGGAAGCATTTGCCAAATTAGAAAGAGGTACAACTTCATTTGCAACATCTAGTGGCATGTCTGCCATTCAATTGATATGTAATCTGTTCAAATCTGGTGATGAAATATTGGTGTCTTTCGATTTATATGGTGGCACCTTTAGACTTTTCGATTTTTATGAACAACAGTATGGTATTCATTTCAAATATGTTGACTTCCTCAATTATGAAGAAGTAGAACAAAGCATTACAGAAAATACGAAAGCCTTGTTCATTGAACCTATCTCAAATCCTCAGATGATTGAGGTAGATGTAGATCCGTTCTATATATTAAGCAAAAAATTTAATTTATTAACTATTATAGATAATACATTTTTAACACCCTACCTTTCCACACCATTAGAAGACGGTGCCGATATCGTCTTACATTCAGCTACAAAATATATTGGAGGACATAACGACGTACTTGCCGGTGTGGTAACCGTTAAAGATCATCAACTTGCAGAACAATTAGGACAGCTACACAACATGATTGGTGCTACCTTGTCACCATTTGATAGTTACTTGCTCCAACGCGGATTAAAAACGCTTCATCTGAGAATGGATCGTTCAGAATATAACGCGAAATTACTCGCCGAACGATGTAGTAAGTTAGATGCTATCGACAAAGTACTTTATAGCGGACGTACCGGTATGCTGAGTTTACGTTTAAACAAAGATTACAAAGTGGATAAATTCTTAAAACATTTAGACGTTTGTATTTTTGCAGAAAGCCTCGGCGGTACGGAAACCTTTATCACATTTCCATATACACAAACGCATGTTGATATGCCTGATGCTGAGAAAGACAAACGTGGCATTGATGAATATTTAATTAGATTATCCATCGGTATCGAGAACTATGAAGATATCGAACAAGACATTATTCAAGCATTAGAAAAATCTAAACAAGGAGTGATTTCATGAGTTTATCAAAAGAAACTGAAGTAATATTCGATTCACATAGAGGTATAGATTACGATTCTGCAAATCCTCCTTTATATGATTCTTCAACTTTTCATCAAAAAACACTTGGCGGCGGTGCACAATATGATTACGCCAGAAGTGGTAATCCAAACCGTGCTTTATTAGAAGAAAAATTAGCCAAATTGGAAGGTGGAAGCCATGCCTTTGCATACGCATCAGGTATCGCAGCGATTTCTGCTGTGTTACTTACTTTAAATGCGGGCGATCACGTCATCTTACCTGATGATGTTTACGGTGGTACCTTTAGATTAACAGAACAAATTCTGACTCGTTTTAATATCCAATTTTCAACCATTGATACAACGCATTTAAACGAAATCGAACAGGCAATTCAAGATAATACCAAACTGATATATATTGAAACACCTTCTAATCCACTATTTAAAATAACAGACATTAGAGGGGCAGCAGATATTGCTAAAAACCATAACCTGCTATTAGCGGTAGATAATACATTTATGACACCACTAGGACAATCACCTTTGGCACTCGGTGCTGATGTTGTTGTACACAGTGCAACCAAATTCTTAAGTGGTCATAGTGACATTATTGCTGGTGCAGCAATCACAAATAATCAAACCATTGCGGATGCCTTATATTTATTACAAAACGGCACAGGAACTGCCCTATCTGCTCAAGATAGTTGGACATTAGCTAAACATTTAAAAACGTTACCTGTTCGCTTTAACCAATCTGTTGAAAATACTAAAAAGCTTTATGACTATCTAGTCCAACGTGATGAAATTGCGGAAGTATATTACCCAGGAAATAGTGATTTACATTTATCTCAAGCCAGTCACGGCGGGGCTGTATTAGGTTTTCGCTTAAAAGATGAGACTAAAGCACAAGCTTTTGTCGATGCCCTTTCCCTACCTTTAGTTTCAGTTAGTTTAGGTGGTGTTGAAACCATACTTTCCCACCCAGCTACCATGTCACATGCAGCTGTACCTAAAGCAGTGAGAGAAGCAAGAAATATTACTTTTGGATTATTTAGATTAAGTGTTGGATTAGAAGATGCTGACGAATTAATTTCTGATTTAAATTATGCATTTAAGGAGGCCTTCAATGAGTCAACTACTCGACAAACTAAAGCACAACATATTAGTAGCTGATGGCGCTATAGGAACGATTCTATACTCCGAAGGTCTAGATACTTGTCCAGAAGCTTACAATATTACACATCCTGATAAAGTGGCGCGCATCCATCGTACTTATATAGAAGCTGGTGCCGATATTATTCAAACCAATACGTACGGGGCTAACTTTGAAAAGTTGAAACCTTTTGGCCTTGAACACAAAGTCAAAGATATTCACTACGCAGCAGTAGACATTGCTAAACAAGCGGCAAATGATGACACGTTCATTTTAGGAACAGTAGGTGGATTCAGAGGTATCAAACAAGAAGATTTAGAATTATCATCGATTCAATATCATACAGAGATACAAATTGAGACACTTATCGATGCAGGTGTCGATGGTATTCTATTCGAGACATATTACGATTTAGAAGAGCTGACAACGATTATTAAAGCAACAAAACGGAAATATGATATACCTATTATTGCTCAACTCACGGCGCTCAATACAAACTATCTCAGAAATGGTACCGAAATCAATACAGCCTTACAACAAGTGGTTCAGAGCGGTGCGGATATTGTTGGACTAAATTGCCACCATGGTCCTCACCATATGCAACAATCATTTTCACATATTGAATTGCCAGAGGGTGCTTACCTATCCTGCTACCCAAACGCCAGTCTATTGGATATTGAAAATAGTCAATTTAAATATAGTGATAATGCAGCTTATTTCGGAAAAGTAGCTGAACAACTCATCAATGAAGGCGTTCGCTTAATAGGTGGTTGTTGTGGTACGACACCTGAACATATTCAATACATCAAATCCTCTGTCTCGGATTTAAAACCGGTAACCGAAAAAAATGTTATCCCTATTACTAAATATACGCGTCATTCAGAAAAAACTACACGAAAAGAAAATCTAACATCAAAAGTGAAACAAAGACCTACCATTATCGTTGAATTAGATACACCTAAGCATCTCGACACAGAGTTATTTTTCAGAAATATCAAAAAACTTAACGATGCCCAGATAGATGCCGTAACCTTAGCTGATAATTCATTGGCCACTGTAAGAATAAGTAATGTTGCAGCAGCAAGTATCATTAAACAACATTATGACATTGAACCTTTAGTTCATATCACTTGTCGCGATCGTAATTTGATTGGATTACAATCCCATTTACTTGGCCTATCACTCTTAGGTATTAATGAAATATTAACCATTACCGGTGATCCTTCAAAGATTGGGCATCTGCCAGGCGCAACAAATGTATATGATGTGAATTCTAAAGGATTGACTGAAATTGCTTTACGCTTCAATCAAGGTATTAACACAGACGGTGATGCGCTGAAGACACAGACGAACTTCAACATCGCAGGGGCATTTGATCCAAATGTGAGAAAATTAGACGGTGCTGTACGACGGTTAGAGAAAAAATTAGAAAGTGGCACCCACTACTTTATAACGCAACCAGTCTATAGCAAAGAAAAAATTAAAGAAGTCTATGAAGCAACAAAACATTTAGATGTGCCATTGTTTATTGGCATTATGCCCGTCACTAGTTATAACAATGCATTATTTTTACACAATGAAGTCCCAGGCATTAAATTGTCAGAAGATATACTCGAACAATTTGAAGCTGTTAAAGATGATAAAGCAAAAACAAAAGCATTGAGTCTTAAATTATCAAAAGCACTGATTGACACAGTACATGAATATTTTAATGGCTTGTATTTAATTACACCATTCCAAAAAGTCGATTACACACTTGAACTTGCAAATTATTCAAAATCTATTACTTCAACTAAACAGGAGGCAATATTATGACAATTCAAACATCAAACTTAGGTTTTCCAAGATTAGGTAGAAAAAGAGAATGGAAAAAAGCCATCGAAGGTTACTGGGCAAATAAATACGATTTAGAAACATTGCATCAACAATTAACAGATTTGCATAAAGAGAATCTATTATTACAAAAAAATTATAATTTATCTAGTATTCCAGTTGGTGATTTTTCTTTATATGACCATATCCTAGATACATCATTACTATTTAATATCATCCCAGAGCGTTTCCAAGGTAGAGAAGTTAACGATGACTTACTTTTCGATATTGCCAGAGGTAATAAAGAACATGTTGCAAGTGCCCTAATTAAATGGTTTAACACAAACTATCATTATATTGTACCTGAATGGGATCATGCTGAACCAAAATTAAATAAAAATGTATTATTAGAACGCTATAACTATGCAAAATCTTTAAATGTCAATGCACACCCTGTGATTGTTGGTCCAATTACATTTGTTAAGTTATCTAAAGGTGGCGACCAATCGTTTGAAGAAAAAGTACAAACATTATTGCCATTGTATAAAGAGGTCTTACAATCATTAGTTGATGCTGGCGCAGAATATATTCAAATTGATGAACCTGCACTTGTAACAGACGATAGCGCAGACTACGAAGACATTACAAAAACGGCATACAATTATTTTTCTGAAGCAAATTTAGGTGATTATCTCGTCATTCAAACATACTTTGAACGTGTAAACTTAGCTTTCTTAAACAGCCTGCCAATTAGAGGTATTGGTTTAGACTTTGTTCACGATCACGGCTTTAACCTCAAACAAATTGAAGACGGCCAATTTGACCGTACGAAGACACTTTATGCTGGCATTATCGATGGTCGTAATGTATGGGCTGCCGATATAGAAGCTAAAAAAGAACTTATCGAAACATTACAAAATTATACTGATAATCTTGTCATTCAACCGTCATCTTCATTATTACACGTTCCAGTATCACTTGATGATGAAACACTCGATACTTCTATTGCAGAAGGATTAAGCTTTGCCACTGAAAAATTAGACGAACTAGATGCATTAAAACGTTTGTTCAACAACAATGATGATCAAAAATACAATGAATTGAAAGCACGCTATGAACGTTTTCAAAATCAATCATTTAAAAACCTTGAATATGACTTTAATAGTGTCAGAACGTCTAGACAATCGCCATTTAAAGAACGTAAACAAGCACAAGATGCACGTCTGAACTTACCAGATTTACCAACTACTACGATTGGTTCGTTCCCACAATCTCAAGAAGTACGTAAATATCGTGCTGATTGGAAAAACAATCGAATCACTGATGAAGCCTATAAAACATTTTTAAAAAATGAAATTGCACGTTGGATAAAAATCCAAGAAGATATTGGTTTAGACGTATTGGTACATGGTGAATTTGAACGTAATGATATGGTAGAGTTCTTTGGTGAAAAGCTTCAAGGCTTCTTAGTAACCAAATACGGCTGGGTACAGTCATACGGTTCACGTGCGGTTAAACCACCTGTTATCTATGGCGATGTTAAATGGACAGAGCCGCTTACGGTCAAAGAAACATTATATGCACAAAGTTTAACTGATAAACCAGTGAAAGGTATGCTCACTGGCCCTGTCACTATTTTAAATTGGTCCTTTGAACGCGTTGACTTACCACGCGAAGAAGTTCAAGATCAAATTGCATTAGCAATTAACGAAGAAGTATTAGCACTAGAGAGTGAAGGTATTCAAATCATACAAGTCGATGAACCTGCCTTAAGAGAAGGTTTACCGCTTCGTTCAGAATACCATGCAGATTATTTAGATAAAGCAGTCCGTTCATTCAAGCTATCAACGTCTTCTGTGGCTGATGAAACACAAATCCATACACATATGTGCTATTCTCAATTCGGTCAAATCATTCATGCGATTTATGATTTAGATGCTGATGTTATTTCTATTGAAACTTCTCGTAGTCATGGTGATCTGATTCAAGATTTTGAAGATATTACTTACGATTTAGGTATCGGCCTAGGTGTGTACGACATTCATAGCCCAAGAATCCCAACTGAATCAGAAATTACAGCTGCGATTAACCGAGCATTACAAGAAATCGATCGTTCATTATTCTGGGTAAATCCAGATTGCGGTTTGAAGACACGTAAAGAAGATGAAGTAAAAGAGGCATTAAGTGTATTAGTTAATTCCGTTGACAAATTACGTAAATCAACAAATCCAGCAACAGTTTAAAATAAACTTTAGAGGTGATGCGTATGAGTTATCCTTTATGGAAACAGTTAGAAACATTAAAATCATCAACGTGGGTCGATTTGACCCACACCTTTGATGAAACCATCCCCTGTTTTAGTGAATTTGAACGTGCCAAAGTGTCGACACTATTCAATGTTGCAGACGATGGCTTCTACGTTCAAAATTGGAATATTGTAAGTCAATACGGTACACATATTGATGCACCGATTCATTTTGTGGAAAACACGCGTTATTTACATGAATTAAATTTAAAAGAACTTGCCCTACCACTCGTTGTTTTAGATTTTTCACAAAACGTTAAAGAAAATGCAGATTTTATCTTAACACGTTCTCACATTGAACAATGGGAAGCTGATAATGGACCAATCGAACAGGACACCTTTGTTGCTTTTAGAAGTGATTGGTCTAAACGTTGGCCAGACATTGAAGCTTTCGAGAATAAAGACGATACCGGTGCACTCCATTTACCTGGATGGGGACTAGATGCACTAAAGTATTTATTTGAAGAAAGACAAGTGAAAGCCATCGGTCATGAAACATTTGATACTGATGCCTCTATCGATGTCGCAAAAAATGGTGATATCATTGGTGAACGCTATGTATTGGGTCAAGATACATACCAAGTAGAACTACTAACCAATCTTGATCAACTACCAAAGCGTGGCGCTATTATTTATACAATCAGTCCCAAGCCTAAAGATGCACCTGGTTTTCCCGTACGTGCATTTGCTATAAAACCTTAAACATAAGCGTATAGCGTATAGCGCATAACATCGCATTTCGTTTATTCACATTAAAACCTAGCCATTATATTAACAATTAAGAACTTGAGCACTTCTTAATTTACAATTCTCCTTTTAAATATAGTACATGCCCGCATCATTATTCATATGGTGTGGGCATATTTAAATCTACTTGGCACATCAGTATAGGCCAGAAGTTTGATTTTCACATAAATGATAATCCCTATCATTTAAAATAATTAAATCAATGTTATAATTCGATAAAATTCAATATAGTTTATCTTAGGGCAAATGTACCTATTTTCTATATAAATATAATCAATAGAGGTGACATCCGTGCAACTGAACCAAACCAACACTCCTTTTAATGAGGAACAATTGGTACTTATCAATCAATTACTACCCATGTTAACACCTGAACAACAGCACTGGTTAAGTGGTTATTTACTTAATCCAGCAACTTCAGTGTCAGATAATACGACGGACATACAAGATACTGAGACTGGTAATATCGAAGCAGAAGCTGAAACACCAACTTCTTCTACTGATCAGTCAGCGCCAGAACCTGTATCAGCTCAGTCAGAACCACTAGACGTGCATGTATTATATGGTACTGAAACTGGTAATGCTGAAGAAATTGCCGAAACATTTGAAACGAAACTTAAATCACAAAACTTAAACGTACATCTCTGGGATATGGATGATTTTCCAAGAGATTCATTGCCAGAGGTTGAGCATCTCTTTATTATTTGTTCAACACAAGGCGTCGGTGAGCCTCCTATCAATGCGTTAGATTTATATGATTACCTACACGGTGAAGACGCGCCACAATTAGATAACGTCAACTATGCCGTACTTGCACTGGGTGACCAAGACTTTCCCGATTTTTGCCAAGCAGGTAAAGATTTCGATCATATCTTAAACCAACTCGGTGCGAAGAGACTGGCTGATAGAGTGGATTGTGACTTTGATTACGAAGAGACTGCTGAACAATGGATCAGCAACATGCTTGAGTTATTAACACAAGCCTCATCAAATACAAATGAAGATGCGCCTAGCGTTGAAAATGAGGATGTCACAATAGAAGAACCACAAGCACCTTATTCAAAATCAAATCCTTTTCAAGCGGAAGTTCTGAAAAATACCACTCTCACGCAACCAGAAGCTTCTCGTGAAGTCAGACATCTTGAAATATCACTTGAAGGTTATCGTGAAGCCTATGAGCCAGGCGATAGTTTAGTGGTTATCCCACACAACGATCCTGAACTTGTTGACCAATTAATTGACGCACTTCATTGGGACGCAGAAACACCTATTCAAATGAACGACAGTGATTCAATGCGTTCTCTTAAAGAAGCTTTAACACATGATTTTGAAATTTCAAAATTAACCCCTGTACTGATGAAAAATGCTGCCGAATTATTTGGTAACCCTATGTTAAATGCAAATATTCAAAAATCAGAATGGGTTCAAAACTATATTTACGGTAAAGATGTTATTGATTTAATTAGTGATTTCACGCCTGTTGCACTTGAACCAAACATGCTACCACAACTTTTAAGAAAATTACCACCACGTGAGTATTCAATCGCAAGCAGTAACAAAGTAAATCCGAACAGTGTACACATTACTGTACGCGTTGTGAAATACGAAGCACATCGTCGAGAACGCTTTGGTGTATGTTCCGTTCAATTAGCTGATCGTACGCCTATTGGTGAAAAACTACCTGTATATCTGAAAAAGAACCCAAATTTCAAATTTCCATATGAATCCGAAACACCTGTCATTATGATTGGTGCAGGTACAGGTATTGCACCTTATCGTGCTTACCTTCAAGAAAGAGCCCACCTCAATCTCAAAGGTGAGCAATGGTTGATTTTTGGCAATCAGAATTATCAGCATGATTTTCTTTATCAAAATGATTTGGAACAATGGCTCGAGGAAGGTGTATTAAGCAAATTAGACTTAGCCTTTTCAAGAGAAACTGAAAATAAAATTTATGTACAACACCGCATTGAAGAAAATAGTGCTGAATTCTATAAATGGATTCAAGCCGGTGCCACGATTTACCTTTGCGGTAACAAAGATGAGATGGCAAGTGGGGTACATGACACATTAGTCAAAGTACTGATCAAAGAAGGTAATTTAGATGAAACTGAGGCTGAAGCCTATTTGACTGAAATGATTAAAAATCAACGCTATCAACGCGATGTATATTAAACACAGCAACATAGGCTACAAAATCGTACTTAAAAGGGGTTAATACAATGAATCAATTCATAGCAACGTATGCGAATGCATTATTATTGCTTAAACAAGACAATGGTCACTTTCATATAGAAAAGAGACTAGAAGGCATGAACCCAATCGCGATTGCACAAGATCCATTCAATCACGACATCTTATATTGTGGTACGTTTGACCGCGGTTTGTGGAAAAGTATAGACAAAGGTGATTCTTGGTTACCCATTGGTGCACGTTTTACGTATAACAGTCCTTTTAAGCAACAAGATATTCATATGACATCCATCACCGCCGTCTCAGTCATCGATACAGGTAACAACTCTGGTGCGGTATTAGTAGGTACAGAACCAAGTGCACTCTTTATTTCCTATGATCAAGGGGATTCATTTGAACTGCTAACGGATTTTGCGGATATTCCTGGAAAAGAACAATGGTTTTTCCCTCCAAGACCACACACACATCACGTTAAGTGGTTAGATAATAACCATCGCTCGCCAAATGTCATTACACTTACCATTGAAGCGGGTGGTTTGATTCAATCGACAGATGCTGGTCAACATTGGGAAGTACCACAAACTGAACATGCACCTATCGATATTCATGTGCTCAAAAGCCATTCTGAATATCCAAACAAATTATATGGTGTTCTTGGAGATACTTTTTTAGAGGGTGGTCGAGATACATTTATTGAAAGTGATGACTACGGCAAAACATGGACTACTTTTGTAGATGGCATTAAGCATAGATATGGTTATGGCTTGGCAATCAATTCAAAAAATGCTGAGAACATTGTTATCTCAACTTCCAATTCACCATTTAATGCACATAGTTATGGTAGTCACACATTTTCAACCATTTATGCGATTAATAAATCACAAGACAATGCCTGGGTTGAAGCAACAGAAGGCTTACCTTCCACAGATGGCACGCTGATTTCAGCTGTTACTGAAAAAGATGGTATCTTTTACATTGCGAATAACAAAGGCATCTTCTCATCCGACAATGGTGGTAAGAGTTGGCAGCCATTGAACTCAGCTTGGCCAAGTGAATTGACAGAACAACATGTCTATCAATTGATCGCTTTAGATTAAGCAGCAAGTATTAATATAAATCATCTAAGTAAAACCCCTTAAAGGTTGTACGTTAAATGCAATCTTTAAGGGGTTTTTGTATACATGTTTCTCGCCCATTCATACCACTTAGCTTTATATTGTTGCCACTTAGCTATTCTATATAGTCATACCAGCAAATATTTGTTTTACTTAATGTAAGAGGAGGGACTGAATATGAAAGTAAAGCTTGTTTATAATCAATCATTAGCCGAAGACGAAATCATATTGCATGCACATAAAGATGCTACCAATTTGACTGATATTGTCGAAACCATTCAACAATTATCTCAAAGCATATTATTTCCCGGAAAATACAATGAAACGATTTATTATCTTAAACAACAAGATATCATTTGTTTCCGTATAGAAAATAAGGTATTAAATATCATCACCGCTCAACGCAAATATACGATGAATCAACGTTTATACGAAATAAAATCACAACTCGATCACAGATTTCTCCAAATTTCAAAATCTGAAATCATCAATGTAAATTACATCGATCATCTAAAGTTAAATAAAAATGGCACGATTGAAATACGTTTTACCGATCAATCATTTACGTACTCTTCTAGAAGATACTTACCATTAATTAAGGAGGCTTTAAAGCTATGAAAAGACTATTTCACGGTGTAACTATTGGCATTACGATTGGTGTCTTCATCTCTTTAATCTTTTCAACATTATTTGCACACAGCCAATTTCATCCAGTTTCTCCAGAATCCACTATGGGTAGTATTTACTTTACGCATTTAAGTGAATTACAAATTATGTTTATTTCTGTCGTAATATGGGCGTTCATCGGCATCACATTCAGCTATGGGTCGTTGATATATTCAAGTTCAAGAAAGACACTATTGTTTAAAACATTAACTCACTTTAGTTTAATGTTAGTTATCATGTTGCCACTTGCTATATTAGCCGGATGGTTTCCACTAAAATTTTCAGCCATTTTACTGTTCATTGTGATTTATACAATAATCTACATCATCATTTGGGGTATTGAAACAAGACGTAACCAACACGATATAGATGAAATTAACGATATGCTTTCTAAAAGAAAAGGGTGATGTGAAATGAATCAAGGTCGATATACTGTATTACCTACTGAACCAGTTACTGTATTTTTGATAGGGCTTCACATAAACAAATGGTATAAAATTCATCAATGGTTACCTGTACTTTTAGCTATGCCACCAATGCTTTCTGAATTATCGAAGGATAAATCACTCGGTTGCCTTTCTTTTGAAATGCTTTTTAAATATCGTGGTGTTATGGTCGTCCAATATTGGGAAACCAATGATCAATTGCTTAGCTATGCAAAAATGCCTGTACATTTAAAAGCTTGGCGCAAATTCTCAAAAAAATTAAAAAATAATGAAGCTGTTGGTTTTTATCATGAAACTTATAATGTAGATACGCACCAATATGAAAATATTTATATTAATATGCCCGACTTTGGTTTAGGTCAAGCGCGTAGTTTGTCCCAAGTTAATAAACATTCAAACACTGCCAAACAGCGTTTACGCAAATAAATACTCTCATTAACATTTAGATATGTTGTCGCACATTAAATTTAATTTCAAAATGATTTCCCATAAAAAACGGACTTACTTTGCTGATTAAATGCTTTAACACGCAAACTATATGATTAGGGCTACCTACTCGCATTGTCTTTTCAATCTAAATATAACCATACTAAAAACCCCTCACTGATAGCTTAGCGTGAGGGGTTTGATACATATAGCGTGCTATTATATTGGTTGTGCTGAACTTTAATTAATACACTCATATGCTATGAAACTCACTTTACAGGGTTCCAATTGGATTGTTCTAACCAATCTGTAAAATGAAGCATTTGTGGATGGAAGTCACGCAGTTGATCAATATTGGCATGGTAACCTTCCTTATCAAACCATTCAAACATTTTCATCATTTTTTGGAATTTCTCTCTATTATCCTGAATTTCACAAGGCACTTCAAACGCTTCACTAAGGATAGATGATATCTCAGAAAGTGTTATCTCGTCACCAGCTAGTTCGATGGCTTCGCCTATGAATTTTTCTGGCTGTTCCAATACAACGGTTGCAAATGCGCCGATATCTTGTACTGAAACCATTTGTAATTTTTTATCTGGATTCATAAATCCTTGTAATACAATTTGATTGCCTTCTCCTTTTGCAAAACCTTTAAAGTTATCCATAAAGAATGTGTGACGTAAAATCGTAAATGGTAAATCTAAATCACGTATATATTTTTCTACTTCCCATTTGGTTGCAAAATTATCTGCTTCTTGATATCTTTCAGCGCCTGCTGCCGATGCATATACAAAGTGTTTAATATCTAATTGCTTAGCTACGTCTGCAATGCGTTTTCCTTGTTCAATTTCTTTGTCTTTATTTTCAGGATCAAATGCTTGAACACTGTAAACACCGTAGACATTGTCCATCGCAGCTATGAGCGAATCTTTATCATCCATATCTCCTTGAACAATATCTGCTCCAAGTGATTCTAACGCTTTTATCGCTTCTTGTTCAGTATTTCTTGTCATCGCACGTACAGACCAACCATTGGATAATAAATGTCTCGCCACTGAATTCCCTTGATTTCCAGAAGCGCCCATAACTAAAATAATTTTATCATTACTAGACATCGACATAGCCTCCTACGAGTTAATTTTTCTTACAGTTGTCTATTACCTTGTCCTTTTCAATTTATAACTTCATTGTTCAAAACATAAACGTCACTTGTTTATATGTTCTTTTATGACGGGCGCACTGTAATTTCGTTTACGTTAACATAACTCGGTTGAGAAATGGCATAAGCAACAGCATTGGCGATATCTTTCGGTTCTAATTTTTTTCTATTTTCTTCAAAAGGACTATTGGCGCTCAGTCCTGTTTCCACCATACCTGGAGATATATTCGACACTCTTACACCTGTATTCGCTAATTCTTTTTCCAAACCAATTGAAATCGCACGGACTGAGAATTTTGTAGCACAGTAGACTGATAACCTTTCAATCACTTCAAAACCAGAATCAGAACAAATATTAACAATATGTCCTTTTTGCTTGTTAACCATTGCGCCAACGACTGCATCTACACCATATAATAAACCTTTAATATTGATATCAATCATGTCGTCCCAATCAGATGTTTCACCTTCTAAAATTCTGCTTGAACCCATTTTACCTGCATTATTAACAAGCACATCTACACTACCAAACTGCGTTTCGGCTTGTTTAACTGCGGATTCAATTTCCTGTTGTTTGCTGACATTTGCTTGTATAACAAATAGCTTAGTATGATGATCAAATTCGGACTTTAATGCTTCTAATTTTTCTTCATTTCTACCAACTGCTACCACGTTCATACCTAATTGCAATAATCGCTTAGTAATCGCCTTACCTATACCGCTTGTAGCTCCTGTTACTAAAGCTGTGTTATATTCTAAATGCTTTTCCAAAATATTACCCCCTATTCAATACTAGTTTATGATTAATATGAACACTTTTCAATCTGCACCGTGTGTTCAATTTCAAAATCACACAATAGATTGAAGCATCTTTGACATGAAATCATGTAATTACAATAGACGTGAATGCCGATATAATCCCCCATAAAAATCAGGGCATGTTGCTTTGACAATCATTTCTGATGATATACTGCCTAAACAAAAGCGAGTCTGAGACATGAATTCATGTCCCAGACTCTGTATTATTTATATGATGCTAATCAAAAGTTGAAATAAAAATCATATTTTAAAATCAATTACCTAACATATTCAAAGATACCTGCAGCACCCATACCTACGCCGATACACATAGTAACCATACCATATCGCGTATCTGGACGTTTTTTCATTTCTGATAATAGGCGTCCTACTAACATCGCACCGGTTGCGCCAAGTGGATGTCCAAGTGCAATTGCGCCGCCATTCACATTGGTCTTCTCAGCATCTAAGCCAACTTCTCTCATAGATGCTAATGTTTGAGATGCAAAAGCTTCATTTAATTCAACTAAATCTATATCTTTAACATCTAGGTCAGCCTGTTTTAATACTTCTGGAATTGCGTATGCTGGCCCGATACCCATTAATTTAGGATCTACACCAACCGCTTTGAAACCTACAAAACGAGCGATTGGCTCTACACCTAATTCTTTCACTTTTTCGCCTGACATAACGACTACAAATCCTGCCCCGTCTGTTAATGGTGCAGATGAGCCTGCCGTCACAGTTCCGTCCGCCTTAAACACCGTTGGCAACTTAGCAAGTGTCTCCTGATTTGTATCTGGTCTAATGAGTTCATCTTCCTTAAATACTGCTTTGCTAACAACCGGTCCATTGTCGTCATATGTTACTTTATTGACCTCAATTGGAATAATTTCATCTTCAAACTTACCAGATTGCTGTGCTTCTGTTGCGCGTTGATGACTTTGTACTGCATAGGCATCTTGATCTTCTCTAGAAACATGATATGTTTCTGCTACCATTTCTGCAGTCAATCCCATTGGATAAGAAACGCCTGAATCTTCGTCTTGAAGAATCGGATTATTTGTTGGTTCATTGCCACCCATTGGCACAGCACTCATTAATTCAATACCACCAGCAACCAATACATCTGCTTGGTTAGCAATAATTTGATTTGCTGCATGTGCAATCGTTTGAAGGCCAGATGAACAATAACGGTTGACTGTTTGTCCTGGAACTTCATTCGGCATACCTGCTAATAACGCAATTGTTCTTGCGATGTTTTGTCCTTGTAAACCTTCTGGGAACGAGTTCCCTACAATCACATCTTCAACCATGCTTGGTTCAAATGAACCTCCAACTCTTTCTAATACACCTTTTAACACTTTTGCAGCAACCTCATCTGGTCTTTCATGTGCCATAGCTCCATTTTTAGCTTTGCCAGCTGCTGAACGTCCGTAAGCTACTATATATGCGTCTCGCATTTAAATTCACCCTTCCTATACTGATTAATAATTAGTTGCGTAGTGGTTTACCAGTTTCTAAGATATGAGAAATTCTGTCATACGTTTTTTTGTTTTGTAATAATTCCAAGAATCTCTCTTTTTCAAGCTTTTGCAAATATCTTTGATTTATATATGTGTTACGAGGAATGTCTCCGCCACTTAGTACTTCTGCCACTTTCAACGTAATTTCATAATCATAGTCACTAATGAAATGACCGATACGTTGTGCATCCAACTGGCCTTCAGCTAATGCTTTGAAGTCTTTACCTAAAGCGATATATTGTGCTTTAGGTATTGGAATATAGTTTGTTTGTGCTTCATAACGTGCTCTGTTTAAAGCGACTTCAACACGCTTTTCAGTATTTAATATAATTGTATCTGTATCTCTTAAATAACCGTATCTAACCGCTTCATGTGCATTAGTAGATACTTTTGCAAAACCAATCTGCATAAGCACATCCGTAACAGATTTTTGTTTGTCATCATTTTTATGATTTGTGCGAAGAATTCTGTCTGTTAACTCGGCAAGACCACCACCAGCTGGTAATAAACCGACGCCTGTTTCGACTAAACCAATATATGATTCACTTGCCGCAACGACAATCGGTGAATGTAGCACGAGTTCACAGCCCCCACCTAGCGCACGACCGTGGACTGCCGTAACAACTGGTTTTAATGCATGTTTTAATCTTGAGAAGATATAATGTAACTTCTCAACCATAGCACCAACTTCTTCAACAACTACGCCATCTTCATGTGCTTGTTTCATCTGATAAAGATTTGCACCGACACTTAAATTGCTGCCGCCTGCGTAAATCACCATACTGTTATAATCTTCATCTTCTAACTTGTTTATGGATTCTAATAAGTCGTCTAGGAAACCGCCTGTGATGACATTATTTTTACTTTGTAATTTAAGCAGTAGTTGATCTTTATTGGCAACAGAAAGATTAGAATCTGCTCTGTCCCATAGTTCTTGATCAATATATTCTGCTACAGGTGTAATGCGCTCAATAGACTCGCCTGCCGCGTAAAATGATTCATTGCGTTGTTCTATCCAATCAGGCAACTGTCCTAATTCTGCTTTCATACGTGATTTCACACGTTCGAATCCCATTAAATCCCACAATTGGAATGGGCCTTGTTTCCAGTTAAAGCCCCATACTAGCGCACGATCAATATCTTTGAACGACTCCGCTGCTTTAGGCACATTAATCGCTGAATAATAGAAATTATTTCTCAGTGTTTCCCATAAAAATACACCCGCATCATCTTGTGCATTAAAAATAACATCTAAATTTTTGGCTAAATCTTTACTAAATTGACCTAAAATTTCTAATTGCGGTTTTTGTGGTTCAACGTAATCATTTTGTTCTGAATCAAAGACGAAACGTTTTTTATTTACTTTTTTATAGAACCCTTGTTTTGTTTTATTACCAAGTGCACCATTTTCAGCTAATTTCTCTGATAATTTTACATCTCGGAAGAATGGTTGCTCCTCAGGTATTTGTTGAAGTCCTTTGATCACTGCCATCGCGATATCCAGTCCTACTAAATCTGATAAACCGTACGTTCCCATTTTAGGACGTCCGATACTTTGGCCTGTGAGTGCATCTACTTCTGTAATTGACAATCCTTGTTGCTCTGCACGATACATAATATCGTTCATTGTTTGTGTACCAACACGATTCGCTACAAACCCAGGTACATCATTAGCAACGATGACACCTTTACCTAATACATCTTCAGCAAAGTTTTGCACACGTGCTACTACAGATTTCGATGTCTTACTATTAGGAATAACCTCTACCAATTTCATGATGCGTGGTGGATTAAAGAAGTGCATCCCGAAAAATCTTTCTCTATCTCTGTCCTCAAACACATCGGCTATTGACTCAATTGGAATACCTGATGTATTCGTTGCAAATATTGCTTCGTCTTTAGCCACATCTTTCACTTTATTCCAGATTTGATGTTTGATATCCACTTCTTCTTTCACTGCTTCTATATAGATATCTGCATCATCTTCACCAACTAAATCGTCATTAAAATTACCGTAAGTCAGATTAGATGCAAATGATAAATCGAATAGTTGTGGACGTTTAGGATTTGTGATGATTTCATAAGCTTTTTTTGAAATTTTATTTGGTTCATTCTCGTCGATTACAATGTCTAGTAATTTTACTTTTAACCCTGCATTAACAAGTAGTGCAGCAATTTGACTACCCATTGTTCCTGCACCTAATACCGTTGCTTTTCTTATTGTCATACTAAACCCTCCAAATTTAATGTTCTAAAGTATATCGTTAAAGCCAGCCATTCTATTTTTAAATAAATGCTGAATCGCCTGTTAGCGCACGACCAATCACAAGCGCATTAACTTCATGTGTACCTTCATATGTGTAAATCGCTTCAGCATCGGCAAAGAATCTGGCAATATCATATTCGCCTGCCAAGATACCATTACCACCGTGAACGCCTCGACCCATTGAGACCGTTTCTCTTAGTCTTAAAGCATTCATCATTTTTGCAGTAGATGTTGCTACTTCATCATATTCTCCATTAGCCTGCATGCGTGCCAATTGTGCACATGTTGCCATCGCTTGAGCTAAATTACCTTGCATCATGGCTAGTTTTTCTTGTATTAACTGGAATTTACTAATTTCTTTACCAAATTGTTTACGTTTCGTCACATAATCTGTTGTTGCCTTTAATGCACCAGCCATTGCGCCTGTTGCCATATATGCTACACCAGCACGTGTTGAATATAATACTTTCGCAATATCTTTGAAGCTATTAATATTTTGCAGACGTTGTTCTTCTTTCACTACGACGTTTTTTAAACGAATTTTAGCATTTGGAACAATTCTCAACGCGATTTTATTTTCTAACAATTCTATCTCTACGCCTTCTTGATTAGGTTCAATAATAAAACCTTTGGGCTTACCAGTTTCTACGTCAACTGCATAAACTGGCATAACGTCAGCGACATTAGCACCACCGATCCATTTTTTCTCGCCATTGATAATCCATTGGTCACCTTCGCGTTTGGCAGTTGTTTCTAAACCGCCAGCAACGTCAGAGCCATGCTCTGGTTCCGTTAACGCAAAACATGTACGCAATTCATGAGATTGTAACTTAGGCAAGTAGTAAGCTTGTTGTTCTTTACTACCACCAAACCAAAATGAATTATGTCCGAGTCCTTGATGTACACCTAATAATGTTGCTAAGGACACATCAAATTTAGCGATTGTATAAGACATAAAGAATTGGAATAATTGACTCGGTGTTTTTGCACCTTCACGACCTTCAAAAAGTAATGGATTTTGGAAATAATTTAATTTTCCTAATTCTTCAAAATAACCTTCTGGTTCTGTAGCGTTTAACCAATGTTCATTAACAGAATCACGATACTTCTCTTCCAACATATCATTGAGTTGTTTCAGTAGTTTGACTTCTCCATCCGTTAAATCTTTTGCGATACTTAAAATATCTTCTGGGTATAATGCTTTGATTACTTCTTCTTTTGTTGTCATAATTAAAACCTCCATTTATTATGATTGCGCTTACATTTATAGTTAAAAATTTTTCCATCATTTAAATACTTATGGTTTTAAAGTAATGGGTTATTTTAATTCATCGTTACTTTGATCTTGCTTTTGTGCTTTATCATTCATATATTTTTGAATTTCTAATTTGTCTGGTTTGGACGTTGAATTTAATGGAATGTGCGTTAATTTGAGATATAATCTCGGTATTTTATAACCGGCAATATGTTCTCGCATATGTGCATCTAATTTCTGTTCGAAGTCTGGATCGTCTTCCGTTAAAACAACTGCTGCCGAAACAGATTCTCCATATTTGGGACTATTATAACCAACCACAACACCTTGTGCGACAAGCGGATGTTCTGATAATACACGTTCAACTTCAGATGGTAGAACATTTTCTCCACCTGTAATAATCATCTCTTTACGACGATCTACAATATAAATGTCTCCATCTTCATCCATTTTGGCTAAATCTCCTGTTAAGAAATATTCACCACAAAATGATTGAGCTGTTTCTTCGGGCTTATTCCAATAACCAGGTGTTACATTATTTCCCCTCACACCAAGTTCTCCGATTTCGCCAACTTGTACTGCTTCATAGTTATCGTCAAAAATACGAATATCCATAAACATCACAGGCTGTCCAATACTTGCAGGTTTTTTTGCATTATTCTCAGCTGTATTCACACTAACCAGTGGTGATTCTGTTAAACCATAACCATTAATAATCGGAATGCCCATACTCAAGAATTTTTTCTGTACACTTGGTAAAGGCGCGGCGCCACCTTGAATTAGAAATTCAATATTATCGAAGTTTTTCAAATCAAAGTTCTCAGCAACCAACATGGCATAAAACATCGTTGGTATTTGAATTAAGAAATTTGGCTTATACTTAGCCATTAAATCATTTAACAATTCACCGTTAAAGTAACGTTGTAATACCAATGTGCCTCCTGCCATCAATAATGGTAATGTTAAGTCATTGAAACCTAGTACGTGAAACATGGGTGTCGAAATAATCGTTGTATACGACGCGTATACTTTATACGTCATTGCCGTATTAATCGGATTATTTACAAATGAATCATAAGAAAACATCACGCCCTTAGGTAACCCTGTCGTACCACTTGTGTACATTAATGATGCTAAATCATCACCTTCTACACTAACTGTGGTAAATGGACGATGATTTGTAGGATCAACGATGTCATCGTATGCTTTAGAATCAACATCCATATGAATGAGTTCATCTGCAATACCTTCTAAACTGGATAAATGTTTTGCCGCATAAAATATTAATTTGACATCAGAGTCTGCAATGACACTTTCAATTTCTTGTGTCTTCAAGCGCCAATTAATCGGTAAATACACGGCCCCTAGTTTAAATGAAGCGAATAATACATCTAGTAGTGAGACATCATTAGGTGCAAAGATACCCACGACATCACCACGTTTAACCCCTTGATCTTGTAGATAATTCGCTAAATTCTCAGCTCTAATATTTAAGTCTTGATACGTCCATTCTGTACCTTTAAATGGATCGATGACTGCTGCTTTTGGTTCATCAAACGCTGCTCTTGTTTTAATCCAGTCGTAGTTCATATTTTTCTCCCCCTTATTTAAATACGATAATTCGACTTAATTGCTTGAGACAGACCGCCCCATTTTTCTTGATAAATATCACTTTGTGTTATCTTGATATCATCAGAAAGTATCGGTCTAAAGGCCATATTCGCTAAAATATCCCTTTCTAAATCTAAACCCGGTGCTATCTCAATGAGTTTTAACCCCTTATGCGTTAATTCAAATACGGCACGTTCCGTTACAAAGTAAACTTCTTGATTAAACTTAATTGCATTTTCAGCATTGAAATCGATACTACCTACTGTATCGACGAATTTAGTAGCCCTACCTTCTTCCTCAACAGTTACCTTATTATCGCCATATGATAGTTGACCCCCAACAACCATTGACCCTGAAAATACAATTGTCTTTACGGTTTGACTAATATCTATAAAACCGCCACAGCCATTCATTTTATCTCCAAACTTAGAAATATTTACATTACCCATCTGGTCGACTTCAGCAAAGCTTAAATAGGCAATGTCCAAACCGTTGTTATAGATGAAATCCCAAGTCATGTCGTGTCTCATTCGCGCACTCAAATTATAATTCATACCAAAGTGTTCACGACTACTAATTAATCCACCAAACACCCCTGTATCAATATTAGGTTGAACTAAGTGATCGACTTTTTCCTCCACCAAAACATTAGATAATTCATTATTTATGCCAAAACCAATACTGATTACGTCCCCCTTTAGTAAAAATTGAGCCGCACGTCTCAAAATCATTTTGCGGGTACCTAATGCTATATATGGTTCTCGCATTTCTGTAATTTGGTAATACCCTGAAAGCGCTGGATCATATTGCGTTTGCATCACTTGTCTATGCAGCTTAGGATTAGTATTCACAACAACATAATCTACCAGTTTGCCTGGAATGAATACATCATTGGGATTAAAATTACCATTGGGAACAACCGCCTTAACTTGAACAATCACTTTCCCATGATGCTTATGCGCTGCTAACGCTAAGCTATATCCTTCACCAAGATGTGCCTCGTGTGTCATGTATATGTTGCCATCCATATCAGCATATGTACCTCTTAATAACGCAATATCTATGTCTGGGAAATGGTACTGTAAGTATGTTTGATGATTAATTTCAATCAAAGATACTAAATCTTCGGTCGTACGTTCATTGACTTTGCCACCTGTATACCTAGGATCCACATTAGTATTTAAACCAATCTTAGAGATAATACCAGGTGATGACTGTGTCTTACTTCTGTAATGCGTGGTAATCACGCCTTGAGGTAAATAATATGCTTCCATCTCGTTGTTTCGCATTGCCTGAATTGTTGCCGGTGATGCTGTAATAATACTTGTAATTAATCGCTTGATCATACCCCTTGTTGTAAATGAATCTAAGTCATAACTATCGCCGCGATAATCACTAATATCATTTGCTAACATAAATGTAAAATCTGTAAACGATTGATCTTCATCATTATAGTCGACTAACGTTTTGAGTATCTCAGCTGGTAAATTAGCCGTTGATAAGGCTGCCAGAGCTATAACATCACCTTTGTTAATGATGCTTGTCAATTCTGAAAATGGAATAATTTTCATATAGGTGTCTCCTATCTTTGTTTAATCCAATCTATTATACGCAATTTCCCCTTTAAAAAATCTCTCCTTTTTATGTAAATGTAAGCCCTTACATGTAATATACCATTATTTTTGAAAATTATGCAAAAATTTAAAGTTTTACAAATAAAAAATGAGTTTTATTACTTTCGCAACAATATTTGAGATATTAAAAAATGCATTACCTTAAACTCACAAAAACTATTTATACACATGATTCTATCTATATAAAAGATGATAATACCAACATAGATTTCAAGTTTTTTAAAACTTAAATTCTGGCGCTATTTAATTTAATATTTTGCTTACAAAATGATTATTTTATTATTATACGCCGTCGCATTTATAAACCTTTTATATAGTTGTAGCATTTACATAAGTTTGTTATCCTTAGTAATGCTTAAAAAATATAAGGAGGGTTTATTTTGGAATCTAATGAACAAAATTTTAGTGGAAAAAAGCTTTCCTCTGTTTTTACTTATAGTCTTATTCTTACAGCTATCGTTGTAATATTAGGTGCTATTTTCCCTAATCAGTTCAATACGATAGGTACAAATATCACAGGCTGGATTACGAAATACTTTGGTTGGTATTATATGGTAATCGTCGCATTGATGATATTCTTCTGCGTATTCTTAATGTTTAGTCCTATTGGTAAATTAAAACTCGGAAAGCCTAACGACAAGCCAGAATTTAATACAATTTCATGGTTTGCGATGCTATTTAGTGCAGGTATGGGTATTGGTTTAGTATTCTGGGGAGCTGCTGAACCAATAAGTCACTTTGCGTCACCACCTACAGGTGACCCTAAAACAGCGCACGCCTTTAAAGAGGCACTCAGAGGTGCATTCATGCAATGGGGATTCCACGCATGGGCTGTTTATGCAGTGGTTGCACTTGGTTTAGCTTATTTCCAATTTAGAAAGCAAGAACCCGCACTAATTTCAAGAACATTACGTCCAATCTTTGGGAACAAAGTTGAAGGGCCACTTGGTACGATTATTGATGTCATCTCAGTATTCGCTACAATTGGTGGTGTAGCCGTATCACTTGGTTTAGGTGCGATGCAAATTGCAGGGGGATTAAATTATTTATTTGATATCCCAAATACCATTCTTACTCAAGGTATTATTATTGTAATTGTAACGATCTTATTCCTTGCTAGTGCATGGTCAGGTTTAAGTAGAGGTATCCAATACTTAAGTAATGCAAATATTGGACTTGCAGGCCTCATATTACTATTTGTATTGATTGTTGGACCAACACTATTAATTTTAAATATGTTAACAAGTGCTACAGGAGACTATTTAAATACATTACTATTTAATATGTTCGACACAGCACCACTTGATTCACAGAAAAATGAATGGATGACGTCTTGGACATTCTTCCAATTAGCATGGTGGATTAGTTGGAGTCCTTTCGTAGGTATCTTTATTGCGCGTGTATCAAAAGGACGTTCAATCAGAGAATTTGTTTCAGGTGTTATGCTTGTACCAGTACTTGTTAGTTTAATTTGGTTTGCAGCTTTCGGTGTATTAGGTATCGAAACTGCTAAAGATCACCCACAAATTTTCAATATGCCACCCGAAACTGCTTTATTCGGAGTGTTTAACGAAGTCCCATTAGGTACGATTATGTCTGTCATTACACTACTCTTAATTGCGACATTCTTTATTACTTCAGCAGACTCAGCAACATTTGTACTAGGTATGCAAACGACATACGGTTCACTAAATCCATCTGCCGTTGTAAAAGTGATTTGGGGTGTTGCGCAAGCTTTAATCGCATTTATTTTACTCTTCTCAGGTGGAGACAATGGTTTAAACGCACTTCAAAACATGGCGATTATGACCGCCTTGCCGTTCTCAGTCATCATCATCTTTATGATGGTCAGCTTCTATAAAGATGCCAACAAAGAACGGAAATTATTAGGTTTATCTTTAACGCCGAATAAACACAGAATGGAAGAATATATTAGACACCAAAGAGAAGAGTCCAGAAATTCAGAAAATAATTAATTTACTCTGTTATTTATGCATGTTACAATTAAATAACATAATTAATTACTCTCTATTCTATGAATAGAGTTCAACTGAGAAATCGGCAGAAATAAAGCCAGTTAAGGTTCTTTAGAACCTTAACTGGCTTTTTTGTTATCTACATGCTGCTTTTTTGAAACACTTCATAACGCACTATATTACGATTGGTTATCTTCTGTATGTCCTTTAACATATAATGCACTTACTAGTGAAATAATACCAAATAAAATAAATGCGATAAACATCCACATTGTACCATTCATTGCTAAATCTGCATTTTCATATAACAAGCCTTTTAGACTTGAAACATAATGATAGAATGGGTTCCATGGAAGAATATAATTTTGATAAAATTCTGGAACCATCGCTTTCGGTAACATCACTGATTGTATCGTAAAGAATAAAAACAGAATGAATATTGGTAATATCGCAAAACCAATCCATACCATTAAACCAAGTATCAATGATGCAAAACCAAGAATCGCGATTGCAATATATGTTGCAGTTACCGCTGGCTGTGTAAAGTTAAAATCTAATACACCACCCATATAATAAACGTAAACAAATGCACCTGCAAAAGCTGCAATGGTTACAGATAATATGGTTTTCACTAGGTATGCTAATTTCAATTTATGAGATGCCAATTGAGGTCTCTGCTTAAAGGCAAAGAACGAAAGTGCTGCAATAATCATCGATGACATCCATACCGGCGAAAACATTGTGCCCGCAGCGTTACCATTACCTTGATGATCCTTCACTGCATCTATTGTATTATTTTCGACTTTAACAGGGTTCGCAAAGCTTTCATATTGTTCACTCGGTATATCTATATTATTTTTTTCCAAAATACTTACATTTTGCTTACTTATTTGTGTATTGATGTTATCAGTCATTTTACTTAATGCTTGTTGCGCCATGTTAGCTACTTGAGCATTGCCGCCTTCTTTGACAGATGTTTTTAATTTCGGTTGTGATGGTTCAGATGGTTTAGTTTGACCATCCATGGCTGCCTGCATTTTCTTCATTTCTTCAGGTGGTATTTCACCTGATTGCATCTTATCTTTCATTTCTTTTTGCTTGTCTTTCATCACTTCATTTTGAGCTTGACTCATCGCATCTTTAGAGAAGTTTTTATCAATGCTTATAGCACCGATATATTTTCCTTCATCTAAACCTTGTTCCAGTGCTTCTTTACTGTCTACTTTTGTCCAATTCATCGCTTCATTATCATTTTTCACTAATTTATCCGAAAAGTTTTTACCTATATTCAATGACTTTCCTTGCATTTTCACGCCATTATCTTCGTTTAATACGGCCATTGGCACATCTTTAGGCTTGGGATTATACGCAGGATAAAACGCAGTTGCTAATAATACTAAGATTAAAACAGCAACGATAGGTATGACCCATAATAATTTTTTCTTCATAATTTACAAATCTCCTTTATTATTAGACAACATTGTGTTGCTTTTCTATAATTATATTGTAGTAGCTCTATGTATTAATTCAATAATCAATACAGACGCATTCGCATGTTAAGCAACAGATATATGGCCTATGTCGCCAATAATCAACAATTCGTTGCTTATCACACCTATCGTTGCTAATATAAAGTTAAATAAGGGGTTGAACAGATTGGAAGATAGAAGAAAAAAGAAAACAAGAAAAGCAATTCATGAAGCATTTATAAACTTATTGAAGCAATACGATATAGAAACCATTACCATTCAACAAATTGCAGATGAAGCTGATATCAATCGTGCCACTTTTTATAAACATTATGAGGATAAATATATCTTACTAAATACAATAGAAGATAATGAGGTCAATCATATTAATCAATACATGAATTATCAACAAGTCAAAGAGACAGAATTCAATAACCAAGCGAGTTTAAATCAATTAGTTGAAAATATTCCTAAAAACATTATGAAAACAATTTTAAATAACATTGAACTCTATGAAGTCCTCTTTAAAATGAATCGCGTCAGTACCTTAGAAAACAAAATGGCAGACGTCATCTCAAACAACCTTAAAATGGCATTAGGTGAAAAAGATAGTATCTCTAATATCCAGTTTCGCTATTTTCACGCGTATGTTTCTGGTGCAATGATTAACATTATAAAATTATGGGTGTTGGATGAACAGAGAATCAGTGCTGATCAATTAACCGAAACGATATTTGATATCGCTTATCACGGACCACTAAAATTAATACTATCAGAGATGAGTCACGCTACTGACTAGTTTCCGTTTTCACACGAAAACCATCCACTTACAATGTATTTATGTAAGTGGATGGTTTTTTAATTACCTTAAGTTTTCAATATTTTTGACTTGCTATTGACTAGATGTTGTTGCCAATTTCTATTTGATCACTCTAATATATTGTACTTTCTTCACATCTTTAACAACAATACCAAGTTCTGATAAATCTGCTTTTAATTCGTCACGGACGCTTTCTTCATCTTCTCTTATTGCTTCACGTCGTTTATATAAGATATCATTCGCTTGTTCTGTGATGCCATCATCGTTGAGTTGCCACTTATAAAACGCGTCTTTATAAGGATCTGCTTCTTGCCATGGATAGCGTTCTTGGTTAAAGATAGATTGCAGACGTGATTCACTATAATCCGTCTTCGCTCTAATCCGTTCACGCCCATCCATAGTGATAATAACCAATTCTTTTTGCTCTTTGAAAATAGCCATAATATCTTTTTTCAAAATTTCTGTTTGTTTATCTTTAAAGTTAATATGTAGTTTATCTCTTTCTACTGTTATCTTTAATATCTCACTATAAATATACATTGCTATAAAAATGCCTACAATAAATACGATACCGACAATAACCCATACAATCCAGTCACTATAATAACGTTCTATAAGATTAAATAGCATATGATCTCCAATGACTGGTATTTTCTTTATGTATAATAAGTTGACCAATATTGCGTATGCAATACCCGATAAAAGAAACGGCGTAATAACAACCGTCATTTTCTCTAAAAATGTTAATGTGATTTTATTCATATTGATTGCTCCTATATATCTATTAATGTTAGCCACCACTTTTCATGGTCAATATCTTACGCGTTTCATTTAAAAGGATTGTTTTACAATACCTACTGTCCCTACTGTCACAATATTATAAAAATGATGCACAAATTCACCCTTATCAATTCTATTGTTATCTTGCACCCAATGTTTAAGTATTGAAATACCTGCACCTGAGACATAACTCATAAAATAATCAAAAGGCATGTCACCAATTTGATTATCATCATTTTTATACGCACTTAAATGACTATAGATAAGCGTGTATAACTTTTCTTGTAACATGGACGCTTTCCCGAGTTCAAACATCGTTTTGTAAAAATCGATATTTTCATCAATATGTTCTATTAAATGAGACATAATATTTTTTACTACATGAGACGGTACACCGGGTTCATTTTCTTGATGTTGTTGTTTAATAAACGCTTGAAGTTCAGTGATTTTTTCATTTTCCATATTTTCTAAAAGATCATACTTATCTACATAGTATGCATAAAAAGTACCACGATTGATATCCGCTAAATCTGAAATTTTCTGCACCGTAATCGCTTCAAAGTCATCTTTTTTCAATAGTTCTAAAAATGTATTTTTAATCGCTGCTTGTGATTTACGAACTCTTCGATCTTGTGCCATTTTAAAGTAGATGCCTCCTTTTTCTTTAAGTTAATAGACAATACATTGGTCATTGTCCATTTTCGTACACATGTTATGTGACTGATTGTTGTACATCCTTACTGTTGAGTTTAGGATAAAAGTGTATTAAAAAACAAGACTAACCTTAAACAAGAAAGGATTTGAACTAAATGACTAAACAAATGTTAGGTAATCCAAAATTAAACGTAACACCAATTGAATCTGTAACAGAAGGTACAAACCACATCGTCGTAGACAGTATTCAATATGGTAATCAAGAAATGATTATGGAAAAAGATATCCCTGTGACAATGCAAGACGGCGCTGTACTTTATGTAAATGTATTCCGTCCAAATAAACCAGGTCAATTTCCAGTAGTCATGTCCGCAGATACTTACGGCAAAGATAACAAACCTAAAATCACAAATATGGGCGCTTTATGGCCAACCTTAGGCACTATACCAACATCAAGCTTTACACCAGAAGAGTCACCAGATCCTGGCTATTGGGTACCAAACGATTATATTGTTGTAAAAGTCGCTTTAAGAGGTAGTTCTAATAACAATGATGCACTCTATCCATGGGGACTATCAGAAGCCAAAGATTACGCTGAAGTCATTGAATGGGCTGGCGTCCAAGAATGGAGCAACGGCAATGTCGGTACTAATGGCGTTTCCTATTTAGCTGTTACACAATGGTGGGTAGCTTCTTTAAATCCTGCACACCTTAAAGCAATGATTCCTTGGGAAGGCTTAAACGATATGTATCGTGAAGTTGCGTTTCATGGTGGCATACCAGATACAGGATTCTATAGATTTTGGTATGACGGTATCGTGGCCAGATGGCCAGAAACAAAAGAAATTGAAGATTTAAAAGCTGCACAAAATCAACATCCACTTTTTGATAATTATTGGAAAGGCAAACAAGCAAATTTATCAGCAATCAAAGTGCCAATGTTCGTTTGTGCAAGTTGGTCTACACAAGGATTGCATAACCGCGGTACATTTGAAGGCTTTAAACAAGCATCTTCTACTGACAAATGGCTTAAAATCCACGGACGTAAAGAATGGGAAACATACTACGCTCGTGAATCACTTGAACAACAAAAAGCATTCTTTGACTATTATCTTAAAGATGTCGACAACGATTGGCAAGATACACCTAAAGTGAGTTACGAAGTCAGAGATAAATTCTATCAAGGTGAAACAAAATATGCGAGTAACTTCCCACTTCCAAATACACAAGCAACTGCTTTATATTTAGACGGTCAAAACATGTCACTTAATAGTGAAAAACCTCAAGATACAGCTAAAGTTGCTTATAACAGTGAAGCTGAAGATGGTAATGATGAAGTAAGATTCAGCACTACGTTTGATCAAGATACTGAACTTACAGGCAATATGAAATTGAAATTATGGGTTTCAGCCGACAAAGCCGATGATATGGATTTATTTGTAGGTATTAAAAAAATAAATCGTCAAGGCGAAGAAGTGAATTTCCCAGACTTTAATCACATTGAAAATGGCCAAGTTGCGACAGGATGGTTACGCGTTTCTCACCGTGAATTAGATCAAAATAAATCTACACCACTTCAACCATGGCACACACATGAAAAAGAAGCTAAACTCAACAACGATGAAATCGTACCTGTAGCAATTGAAATACTACCTTCTGGTACATTATTCAAACAAGGTGAAAGCATCCAAGTTGTTATTAAAGGCAGCGAAGTGGTGAAAGGTAACAGTACACCAGGATTGAGTACACGTTACGAACATGATGAAACAATCAATCAAGGCACACATAATATTTATACAGGTGGAGATTATGATTCACATCTACTTGTACCAGTAATACCAAATCACTAATATTTTATTTCGATTTTAGTCATGCTCATTTTCATACAATATAACTGTTGTATGAAAATGAGCTATTTTTATTAAAAAAATCTGAGACACATATTTATGTCCCAGACTTTTAAATCTTTTACCTAATTATTTAGATTTTAGACTTTCAATACATATTAAAGCTTACTAACGATTATGCCTTGATATTTTTCGGTATAATAATTTGAGTCAGTATCACACCGATAATCATGATTAACATCGTCGTTAAAAATGCAGCCGTTGCGGCCACACTTGCACTATATGTCGTTTGCACAGCAGCAAATATCGTCGTACATAACGCAATACCAAAAGCGCCTCCTAAAGTGGCACACATTTTATAAATACCTGAAGCTAAGCCTACTTTTTCATCTGGAATCGTTAATATCGCAACCGTAATACCTGGCGTAGCACATAGACCATTACCAATGGCACATATAACAAAACCAAAGACAACAGAAGCTATGTACCAATCTTGAGGTAGTGCTGTCAAGCTGATAAAGATAATACCTATTGCTGGGAAAAACGGTCCAACAAGTAATAATGGCTTACCACCATAACGCAGTGATAATTTCTCCCCAATTCGAATCATTAGGATCGCCATAATGACATATGGTACAGTGACTAAACCTGCTTGAAATGCATTTAAGCCAATTTCCGTTTGTGCATACATATTAAACACTGTCGTTGTACCGATACCGGCATTAAGTACAATATTTATCATAGACGAGCCCACAAACCCTCTATTTCTAAATAATGAAAAATCTATAAATGGTGCCTGTTTTTGACGTTCATAAATGACAAATGAGACCGTTGAAATTACAAAAATGACAAGACAAATAATTGAAAAAAGACTAAACCATCCTTGTTCAAAACCTTGTGTGGCGAATAAAGTAATACTTCCTATAAGGACAGCAAATAGAAACATACCGATATAGTCAAATGGACGTTTATCGATTTTTTCCTTCTCAATATCTTCTGTGCCCCATAATAACCAAAAAGCAATAATTGAGATAATGATAGAGACAACAAAGTTTGCTTGCCAATTAATATATGTAGCTATGAAGCCGCCAATCATAGATGCTAAACCGATACCACCAACACTCCCAATCATTAAATAACTAAATGCTCTACGCATTTCTTTACCTTTAAATTGTTCGTTAATTACGCCTACTGTCGATGGTAGTAAAATAGCTGCAGATAACCCTTGTAACATACGACCCACTAATAACAGTGCAGTTACCCCACTTACTATGATGAACAATGAACCTAAAATACCAAAAATAATACCGATATAGGTCATTTTTAACTTTCCTATTTTATCTGAAACGTCACCTGCACCTACCATAAAAATACCTGTGGCAAATGAAGCTAAACTTACAGATAAATTAACGATACCTGGTGTCGTTTGGTAGGTTTGTTGCACCTGTGTGGATATATTTATAAACGATTGAGCGAAGAGCCAATACGTTAATACACTTAAAACAATTGCTAAAATCAATTTATTGTTAGAGCGTGACTGCTGTTCGTTGCTCATGATGAAAAAACGCCTCCTAAAATCTATATTAATACATATAAATAAAAATCATATGTACTAGATAGATAATATCACAGAAACAGCCACTTATAGTATGCATTATTATGCTTTTATCATATTTTTTAACGTATTTTAATTTTTTATTTATTACTTGAATCCAAGTAATAAATTGAGTGTCTGTATCACACCATCTTCATCATTATTTTTCGCGATTAAATTCGCTTCTGCTTTCAACTCTGGGTATGCATTATCCATCGCCACTTTATATTTAGCTGCTTTAAATAAATCGATATCGTTCATACCATCACCAAATGCTATTGTTTCCGCGGGGCTAATCTGTAATAAATTTTGAATACGACGTATCGTCGTCCCCTTATTAACACCTAAATCTGCAATATCAATCCATTCGTCATCCGATGCAATGATATAAACATCTGACTCATAATGCTTAATTTGCTGTGCCGTCGCCTTACAATTTGCTTTAGGGTCATGCACTGAAATTTTCAAAAAATCTTCCTCAACTTCTGAAAAATCATTAATATAGGTTACTTCTTGATACGACCCATGTACAATTCTTTTCTCTGCTTCTGAAATGTGATTGAGTACATAGGCACTAGATGCAGTACAACCTAAAATCGTTTGTGTCGGATCAATTTCACTAATCGCTTGGATAATTTCTTGTCCTTTATGATGATCGATTGTAGCATTATATATAAATGATCCGTTATATTTAATTCTTGTCGCACTATCTCCAACAATAAATGTATCTTGAGCTAAATCCCCGACGATATTTTCAACGCGTTCACATTGTTTACCAGTGCAAAACACAAAACGAATTTGTGCTTGTGCGCAGTGTTCTTTCAATAATTGAAATGATTCACTATTGAATTGACTGTCACTATTTAAAAAAGTTCCATCCATATCCGTTACAATCAGTTTAATATCCATCGAAAAGTCCCCTTTGTTCATATATTTATATTAATTGTATCTATTTATATATGAAATGTATATGATGATATTTACTTAGATTTCAAATGACATGACTGGAAACGCACGTGCATAACAAAAATAAGGCACCTCGAATCATAAAATTATCATTACATAATTTTAAAACGAGGAGCCTTATGTATAAAATTTATAACATGACGCAACTTACACTTTCAATTAAAACTTCCATTTTAATTCTTATGAAGTATATTACTCAAATTGGTTGGTGAGCATTTATATGAGCAGCTTATTTCTGCTTCCTTTGTGACTTCAATAAATAAAATAGATAATACACAATACCGATAATAAACCAAATCAATGTATATATTTTAGCCTGTCCACTTAAGCCCCAAAATACTGCAAATACACACACAAAGATAATGATTGGCATAACCGGATAAAATGGCAGTTTAAATGCTGGCATTGGTAAATCTTTACCTTCTCTCTTACGTAAAGCATAGATACCAATTGTAACGAACATAAACGCTACTAATGCACCCGCAGAAATTAATTGTGCAAGGAATCCAAATGGAAAGACTGCACCAATCACCACTGCAACAATTGAAAGTACAATTAATGCACGGTTGGGCAGATTTTTATTGTTTAATTTTCCAAGCCAAGACGGAAGGATGCCATCCCGACCAAATGAATATAATAAACGTGAACCTGCTAACATCATACCAATTAAGGCTGTAAACATACCAATAACTGAAATCGCTTGAACAATCACAGCAATCGTACCGTGTCCACTTGTACGTAATGCCCAACCGACTGGTTCCGCATTATTTTTATATGAACTGTAGTCAAACATACCAACTAACACAAGTGCTACAACAATAAAGAGTGTTACGGCGATGAGAAGAGAACCTAATATCCCTCTCGGCATTGTTTTCTGTGGATTAATCGCTTCACCAGAATTAGCTGCTATTGAATCAAAGCCAATGTATGCGACGAAGATGACTGAACTTCCGGCATAAATACCTTGCCAACCGCCAAATGCACCTGCAGCAGTTTCTTTGTATTCCGGTATAAATGGAACATAATTCCCAAGATCTATAACGGATAGACCAACAATAATAAATAAAAAGATTGCGAGTACTTTAAGTACAACTAATATATTTTGAACGCGTGCTGTTTCAGAAGTTCCACGAGATAATAACAACGCAGTGATAACCACTACGACTGCTGCTATCAAATCTAAGATACCGCCATCCGTACCTAATGAATTCGAAAGTGAATTAGGTAATGAAATATGGAAGGGGTCTAAGAGCCCTCTTAAATTAGCAGAAAAACCTGATGCAACGAAGGACACGGCAATCAAATATTCAGCAATTAACGCCCAACCAACAATCCAGCCAAAGAACTCTCCAAATAAAATGCTAATCCATGTATATGCTGAACCTGCGAACGGCATTACTGTTGCCATTTCAGCATATACAAATGCGACCATTGCAGCCACAATGGCAGCCACTAAAAAGGATAAACTTACAGAAGGACCCGTATGGTCCGCTGATACAACACCAGGCAATGTAAAAATCGCTGTAGAAACAATTGTCCCTACACCTAAAGCTAAAAAGTCCTTTACACGAAGTGTACGTTCTAGATGTGCATCTTTATTTTGATATCGCGATACATCTTCTTTTCGTAATAAACTTTGTATAAAATTCATTTTTGATTACTCCTTGCTATTTTTAAAACAAACATGTTTTTAAGTATAATGATTTTTGAATCTATTGTATATGCTATTTAAGAAAGAATTAACTTTTATTGCATTTTCCATATATTTGACTATATCTTAATTTAAATATCTACCTGTGATTCAGATACACGTGTACACTGATGATTGTTTAAAATGCTCCAAGACATAGGTACTTTAAAGTGCGTACTTACTTTTTTACGATATGGCCTTTACAATATCGAATATAAACAAGGCACTCATTTATTTTATAAAAAAGGAGTTTTTTGATGCAATATACAACATTTAATAACGGTAATACAATGCCTCAATTAGGGTTAGGCGTTTTTAGAGTGGAAAATAACGATACGGCAAAAGAGGCTGTTAAACATGCGATTATAAGTGGTTATCGCAGTATTGATGCTGCTTTCGTATACGGTAATGAAGAAATGGTCGGACAAGGTATTCAAGAAGGTATCATTGAAGCTGGTATTCAAAGAGCAGATTTGTTTATCACATCAAAATTATGGTTAGATGACTACGGTAGAGATAATGTTCAAGTCGGATATGAAACTTCATTAAAGCTTTTAGGATTAGATTATTTAGACCTTTATCTTATTCATTGGCCAGGTACAGACCAATCTCTCATGATAGAAACATGGAAAGGCATGGAAGCTTTATATAATGAAGGAAAAGTCAAAAATATCGGTGTCAGTAACTTTGATATTGAACATCTCGAAATATTAAAAGCACATACTTCTATCAAACCAGTCATCGACCAAGTAGAATTTCATCCATACCTTATACAACAGTCATTAAGAGACTATCTTGCGTCTGAATCGATTCAAATAGAATCTTGGTCACCCTTAATGAATGCTGAAATTCTTACAGATGATACAATCGTTGCAATCGCTGATGAAATTGGAAAATCACCAGCGCAAGTAGTGATTAGATGGAATATTGAGCATGGTGTTGTGACAATACCAAAATCTGTAACACCACATCGAATCGAAGAAAACATAAATGTATTTGATTTTTCATTAACACAAGCACAAATCGCACGCATCGATGCGTTAAATCAAGATCGTAGAATTGGACCAAATCCTTTAGAATTTAACGGCTAATATACTTATACGTAGAACAGAAATCAAATTTTTAATAACAGATGCCATCGTCTCTAAAATAAGCTGGCTATGTAAACTATTAACAATTGAGAAAAGTGAGGTTGAGATATAAGCAAATATCTCAACCTCACTTTTAATTATTATTACACATTGATTCAATATTTAATTTTCCATGCGTTTCAATACTTCTAACTGTATCACTTTTAACGCTTCATTATACTCGCGATTTGTACTTTCTTGTGCATTGACGATTAATAAATCGATCAACTCTACATCACTTTTCTCACTGACTTCGTGTTCAAATTGATGCAAATGCTCTTCTGACGTCTTTGCGTTTTGCTTTTCTATTTGATAATACTGATCTGCTCCCAATCCACCTTCCTCAATCATGACAGAAATACCACTTGAGCGCGTTTCATTGACTCTTTTTACTTTGATACGTTTATTTTCACGGATAGCCATTTGAATCCCTCCTACATTAATGCAAATTTTACAAACCCAGCTGCATTTTTTATCTTATATATTACTTATCGGATTGAGTTCAAATCACCTAGTTGTCGTTAACCATTATGTATCAACTAACTATTGCTGATTACAAAAGTTCTCTTGTGCTAAGTTCGATATTGGTTATAGTGTAATATTACATCTGGCTAATTACAATTTCTTTGCTCACTTTTCTATACCCTTTTTCTATTTAAAATTATCCTTATTAAAGTTATATGTATATGGCAATCATGTTTAACAAAATGTTCAAAAACTTAATGTCTAAAGCACTTCTATTGTGCTAAACCTAATTATATAATTGATAATGATTATTATTATGAAAGAGTGATATATATGTTAAATTTAAAGACTGGTATTTTAGAAAAAAATTATACAGTAACTGACTTAAAAATTGAAAACAAGCACATGCTTCAAAGACTGAATGCATTAGGTTTAACGTACGGAACAAAGATAAAAATTAAACAAAAATGTTTGTTTAAAGGACCATGTATTTTAGAAATGAATGGTCAAAATTTAAGTATCCGTGGTTGTGATGCATGTCAGATCTTCTTAGAGGAATCACATGGCTAATCATTACTGTATTATTGGAAATCCTAATGTAGGAAAGACATCATTATTTAACGCACTCACTGGTACATACGAATATGTCGGTAACTGGAGTGGTGTAACGGTAGAGAAGAAGGTCGGGCGTCTTAAATCAAATGCTGGGAACCTTATAGATTTACCAGGTATATACGAATTATCACCAATATCCAAAGATGAAACTGTAGTGACTGACTATTTATTAAACGAATCTTTTTCTGGCATGATTAATATTGTAGATGCCAGCCAATTAAAACGGAACTTACAACTTACTGTGCAATTGATGGAATTGGGCGCACCCTTGATTATCGGGTTAAATATGGTGGACGTTGCAGCCAAACGAGGTATTCAAATCGACCAAAACGCATTGATTAAAAAATTAAAATTACCTTTACTCCCTATCATTGCTAGAAATGGTAAAGGCACACAGCAATTGTTAACTGCTTTAAAAGACCAACGTCTATCTAACAATCATCCTTTGCATATTGATTATGGGTCTGATATTGAAGCAGCAATTACAAAGATAACGAAACAATTAAAACAACATAGTAACTTTGAATCACATCTTTATCGATTTATCGCAATTCAATTCTTGTTAGATAATCCAAAAGTGCAAGAACGCATTGATACAAATTTAATTGAAATGATAGCACCTATTCGTCAACAATTAGCCGCTTCTTTAACGATATCTATTAGAGAAGCGATTCAACAGAAACGTAATGACTATATCGATGATTTATTAGAAGATACCATCCATTATCCAGACGAAGACCGTCAATATTTCTCTTCACGTTTAGATAAGGTTTTAACTCATAAAATTTTAGGTATCCCAATATTTCTGGGCATTATGTGGCTCATATTTCAAATCACATTTACGTGGGTTGGTACGCCCCTATCCGATCAAATTGACGAATTTATAGGAGGTACATTCACTGACACAGTTAAATCCGTTATGGATAGTATAGGATTATTCCCATTCTTACAAGATTTAATTACAGATGGCATTATCGCTGGTGTGGGTGCAGTTATTGTATTCGTACCACAAATTTTAGTGCTGTTCTTCTTTATTTCTTTGCTCGAAGACTCTGGTTATATGGCGCGTATCGCTGTGCTCATGGATCGAATTATGGAAGTCTTTGGCTTAAGTGGTAAATCTTTCATCCCCATGATTATTGGCTTCGGATGTAATGTGCCGAGTATTATGGCTGCGCGTAGCATTGAAAGCGAAAAAGAACGTCTCACAACCATTTTAATCGCGCCTTTCATGTCTTGCTCTGCACGCTTACCGGTCTATGCACTATTTGTCGGCGTGTTCTTTGAGCAACATCAAGCCCTTATCGTCCTTAGCCTATACGTATTAGGTATCGTGGTGGCTTTAGCTACAAGCGTACTGATTACTAAAACAGTAATGAAAAATGATGATGCTGTATTTATTGTCGAATTACCAACTTATCGCATGCCCTCTGCTAAGACACTTTGGAGAAGTACCTGGGAAAAAGCCAAAGGATTCGTTAAAAAAGCAGGTACCTTTATCTTCGCTGGTTCTGTTGTCATTTGGTTACTCAATTATACTGGTCCAGGTGGATTCAATGTAGATGTGGATGACAGCTTTTTACATTCTATAGGTAGCTTCTTTGCCATTTTAGTAGCCCCATTAGGCTTTGGTACTTGGCAAGCAGGTGCAACTTTAATCCCTGGCTTCCTAGCTAAAGAAGTCATCGTGAGTTCAATGGCCATTATTTATGCATCTGATGAATCTGGATTAGTTAACATCATCCAACATCAGTTTACGCCTTTATCAGCGTATGCATTTATGATTTTCATTCTATTATATATTCCATGCTTATCTACGGTCGCTACGATTCGTAAAGAAACCTATTCTATAAAATGGACCGTCTTCGCAGTAGCTTACCCACTGATTACTGCGTACGTTTTAACACTGGTATTTTACCAAATCGGTCATCTATTTATTTAAGGAAGTGATTTTATGACATTAATCATCAATATCCTCATTATTGTGGCTATTTTCAGCTACACTGTATATACGCTCACTAGGTTCTTGAAAAAATCAAAAGCCGGCAAGTGTACGTCCTGTGGTGTTAAAGAAGGTTGTCACACGAGTAAAAAAGTGAACTGAATACTGAGTTCTTAAACATTTTATAGTGATCAATTAAGAAAACAAAAAAGACGGCGATTAGCCGTCTTTTTTATGTATTCGATCTATTGTTTTAATACTAACTAAATAACATAACAACCATAGAAGTAGCTGCAATAGCATTGTTCAACATATGTACCATCATACTATCTTTTAGATTTTTACGTCTGTTATACGCCATATAAAAGCCCAAGCCTAAAGTCATATACATCACAAAACTAATCCAATTGGTTGAACCATGAAGTGATGAAAATATCACAGAAGATATTAGCAATGGTAATACAAATGCAGATTTTCTAAATATCGTTTCCTTAAATATACCTCTAAAAAGTATTTCTTCTAAATATGGCGCTACAAAAACAATAATAATTAAGAAAAATAGTAAAGCGATGACCGTTGAAACACTCAAATTCCGCAGT
The DNA here is from genome assembly GCF_013391405.1 of Staphylococcus sp. GSSP0090. Taxonomy (GTDB): domain Bacteria; phylum Bacillota; class Bacilli; order Staphylococcales; family Staphylococcaceae; genus Staphylococcus. Next base: position 33,283 of record NZ_JACBFD010000033.1, on the reverse strand, counting down.
TGTTCCATTTGATTCATCAATATTTTATCATTTTCTGATGTGTTCTCGTTATATACAGATTCCATAATGACAATACAAATACTAATAACAACACGCATACCAATGAGCCACAAAATATTAATTAAAATATCTTTTAATTTAAATTGATGTTGCTGAGTTTCATAACTTCTTTTTTGATAATACCATCTGAATAACCACATCATTAGTATTGTCCAAATCATACCGATGATTGTAATACTAATGACAATCCACAAATTCTCATGATTAGCGGCAGAGTGAATGATTGCCCCCGCAAACATGGTCGGTGACGAAACAATAATTAATAACCCTATAAATATTAGAATATTGACTATTCGATTCCCTTTTGGCTTAACATTATTTGCGTAATTCATATGCCTCTTCCTTTTCTATAAATTTTATAGCAAACATTAGATAACCATACAGTAACATTGTCCACTACATTAGTATATATTTTTTTAATTTTTAATTTCATCCTACTTCTATTAACTAAATAAAAATTCATTAGTGTAAACATATACATGAATTAACTATTTAGTTATGATATGTCACCTTTTTAGCCGCTTCTGAGTCATCATTTGATTACTAAAATGAGACTAATCAAAACCACCCATGAAAACGAATGATTTGTTCTGGAGTATAAGCCGCTTTTACTAAGTAACTCTATAATGACAACAAATAATCTGACAACGACACTACTTTCTCAGATGAGACTGGTAAATAAGATGTCTCAGACTTTTCCTACGATAGTCGACTGCAAATCATTAAGATAATTTAAAATTTCAATATATTGATGTTCATTAAAATTATTGTTTTATATTTTTTACGGAATATTTTTAATTTATTTTCAAAATATTCAATTGATAATGGTTATCAATGAGCGTAGACTGTATTTATACAATTAGAAAGAAGGGAATCAATTGAAAAATGCAATTAAAGTACTTGCCATACTCATTTCTACGCTACTCTTAGCCACAGCATGTTCAGATAGTGAAGACCAACAAAGCAAAAATGCTGTAAAATCATATAAATTAGATTCAGGAAAATCTATCAAAATACCTAAAAATCCAGAACGGATTGTTGTCATAGCTGATACATATGCGGGAGGCATTAAATACTTAGGTGGCCATATAGTAGGTGTAAATAAAGATGTTGGGCAAAGTGATATTTTGAATAAACAATTCAAAAAAACGAAAAAGATTAATCCTGAGAATGTAGAAGCAATAACTAAATTAAAGCCAGATCTTATTATTGCAGATTCAGACGATAAGAATTTGAAAAAGTTTGAGAAAATTACAACAACCATTCCTATGACATATGGCAAAAGAGATTACTTAGATACACAAATTCAATTAGGAAAACTATTAAATAAACAAGAAAAAGCAGAACAATGGGTTAGTGATTGGAAAAAACAAACTGCTAAAGATGAAAAAGAAATTAAAAATCATATTGGCAAAGATAGTACCATTTCAATTTTTGATGATTTTAATAAAGCATATTATGCTTTCGGTAAAAATTGGGGCAGAGGTGGAGAAATTCTGTACCAAGCATTTAATTTAGAATTGCCTAAATCTTTGGAGAAAGTAGTTGAAAAAGAGGGTTATAAACCGCTATCGTTAGAATCTATGCCTAAATATGCTGGCGATTATATTTTTACGATGAGTGAAGGTAAAGCTTCTCCAGATTTTGAAAAAACGAAAGTTTGGCAAAACATTCCTGCAGTCAAACAGCATCATGTTTACCATGTTAAAGCAGAAAATTTTTGGTATAACGATCCTTATTCTTTAGAAGCAAACAGAGAAACACTAAAATCACATTTATTAGAGTAACGATTTATTTTACTAACACTTATGTATTTCACGGTTTTGTTAAGTTACTAATAATGTCATGTTAAGATAAAAATAATAATACTCTTTTGAAGACTTCGTTAATACTTACATTTAATGCATGAAATCCCCTCACTATACTTAATAGGGAGAGGATTTTTCAATATGAGTATCCTTGCTATTTATCATTACGATTGCATAATCAATTGACAAATAAAATAGCAATTCAGCTAGTAATGACTGAGCTAATAATGTGAACAAATATATTCAGTTTTATAATAAAATCATATAATATATCTACTTATTATATTTTGTTATTTAATACAATTTTACCTCGAGCATGACCTAACTCACTGAATCTATGCGCTTCTTTAACAAGTGTTAATGGGAAAATACTATCAAAATAGGCTTTTATTTCTCCATACCCGTATAAATTAACAACTTCTATTAAGTCTTCACGATTTAATTCAGTCCATGTAAAATAAGCCTCAATTCCTTTGTTTTTCGCTTTCTCTTTATCAACCTGACCTCGAATTGAAATAAGTCTTCCGCCTTTTCGAAGAACATAATAACTACGTTCCAATGTATCTCCAGCTTGCGTATCTAATACAATATCAAAATCTTTTACCTCATCTTCAAAGTTTTCTGTATTATAATCAATTACAATATCTGCACCTATACCTTTAAGAAATTCATGGTTACGAGAACTTGCTGTTGTAGCAACATATGCACCTTTAGATTTTGCTAGTTGAATACCAAAAATACCAACTGCTCCAGCCCCACCGTGAATTAATACTTTATCACCGTGGCTAAGTTTTCCGTATTTAATAAGTGCTTGATATACCGTTAAACCATTTATTGGAATGGTCGCTGCTTCTTCAAATGATAATGACTCAGGTTTTTTCACAACTGTATTTTGATTAACTGCAATAAATTCTGCGTAACCACCATTTTTATTTAATTTTTGAGTAGCTACTACTGGCATACCTTCTGTTACATTTGTGACTTTTGAACCTATTTTTCGTACAACACCTGATACGTCCCACCCTAAAATAAGTGGCATAGGATAATCAATCTTGCCTTCTTGCTCTCCTCTTCTTACATGCCAATCGTAAGGGCTAACACCCGTATTTTCAACTTCAATCAAGACTTCATCTTCTTGAATTTCAGGTATTGGTAAATCATACGCTTTTAAAACTTCTGGTTCTCCGTATGTTTCAATTGCAAAGGCTCTCATATTAGTTCCTCCTCAATATGATTAATTTCATTTTATACCTACTTTATACTTATCGTATACATATTACATTTTATATATTTTCAATAGCTTCTTTCAGTAATTTCAAAGAATATTTACGATCTTCAAAATGATAAATAGGACTAATTGTCATTATTTCATCTAAATCCAATTTACTTTTTAAATATTGTACATTTTTACGCACAGTATCTTTTGAACCTATTAGATATGTTTCTTTCAATGCTTCAATTTCCTGTTTTTCCCGATCTGTTTTAACTTCAATTAAAGCATTACTAGGTGAAACTAGTCTTGTTAATATTCCTCTATGCAAATAAAAATTGAATCTCAAGGCACTTTTAGCTAATTCATTTGCTGCTTCATCTGTATCAGCCAATATCGTTTTAATTGTTACAATCACTTTTGGTTCAGAAAGCACTTCTGATGGTTTAAAGTTTTTACGATATAGTGCTATTGCACGTTCCATTCCCCCTGGTTGATAATTAATAAACTGTGCAAATACATACGGTAGCCCTTTCTGAGCTGCTAGTAATGCCGAAGAAGGACTAGTACCTAAAACCCAAAAATCTGCTACTTGCTTAACGTTTGGTGTAGTTAATAAGCCTTTCAATTTAGATTCTTTCGGGACTTCATTTTTAAAATAATGTAATATTTCATCTATTTGTTGAGGGAAATGATCTAAGTTTCTTTTTGATAAAGCTTCTCCCTGAAGCGCAATATTGGATAGATGATGTCCACCTGGTGCACGGCCTACGCCTAAATCAATACGTCCTGGGGCTAATGCACTCAAAACTTTGAACATCTCTGCAACTTTATATGAACTATAATGTGGTAACATCACGCCACCAGTACCAACACGTAATTTTTTTGTTTTAGCGAGAAGGTAGCTTGCCAATATTTCTGGTGCAGAACCTGCCAGTGCATCTGTACTATGATGTTCAGATAACCAATAACGTGTATAACCTATCTCATCCAAATATTGGGCCAGTTCAACTGTGCGATTAAATTCAGCTTCTGCATTCTCGTGTTCAATTAATTGCGTTTGATCTAATATACTAACTTTCACTTTGTTTACTCCTTCAACATAAATTATCTAAAACCCGCTAAATATTGATGTGGAACAATTTCATTTTTATCTACTTTGCGTAATTGTTGATTCGCTTCTAATGCCCAATAAGGATTTCTCAATAATCCTCTTCCAACTGCTACAAGATCAGCTTCATCATTACCAATAACCGCATTGGAAAGTACAAAGTCATCTAAACGTCCCACAGCGATAACTGGAATATTTAAAGCTTCTTTAATTTTTCTTGCATAAGGTACTTGATACCCAGCATGAGTACCTGGTTTACCAAATGGAGGAATTGGCCCTTCTCCGCCTGCAGAAACATCTATAATATCTGCACCGGCTTCATAATAAGCTTTTGCGATTTCAATACCACCATCAATACCATAACCATCTGCTACAAATTCAGTTCCTGAAATACGTACGATGAGTGGCATTTCTTCTGGCATTTCTTCTCGAGCTGCCTCAATAATTTTTTCACCGAATAACGTAAGTTTTTGTCCAAATTCATCTTTTCGTTGATTTGAACGTGCAGAATGAAATTCATGAATAAGGTAGCCATGCGCACCATGTATTTCTATCGTATCAAACCCAGACTCAACTGCTGCACGAACAGAATAACGATATTTTTCAATCATGTTATAGACTTCTTCATTTTCAAGCGCACGTGGTGTTTTAAAAGTTTCATCGAATGGAATTGCAGAAGGACCAACAGGTGTTTCTGCATTCTCTGCTTTTCTTCCTGCATGGCCGATTTGTATCGCAGCTTTTGCACCATTTGTGTGAATTCCTTCAACGATTTTTTTGAATTTTTCTTTTTGCTCATCATTCCATAAACCTAAACAAAAATCAGTAATTCTGCCATCAGGTTCAACATTAGTCATTTCTACCATAACTAATCCCGTTCCACCAACTGCTCTACTTATATAATGTTGATAATGCCAATCTGTAGGGATGCCATCTTTTTTATTTACACTATACTGACACATCGGTGACATCATAATTCTATTTTTTAGTTCTAATCCTTTCAATTTAATCGGGCTAAATAAATTGTCGTCTTTCATAGAAATTCTCCTCCGCTTTTTAATGTATGCACATGCATATATTTACATATGTCTCTTTTTTTGTCAAACAAACAATTTATATCGTCGTTTTAACAATACTTATAAGTTCCTCTATGTGCTCAATATTCACTTTCTTGATTAATTTTCTATACTCATCAATAAGTTTAATTGTTAAATCGCTCCCGTTTTCTGTAAGGTGAAAATAGGTGATGCGTCGATCTTTTCCACATTCTTCTCTTTTGATTAATTTATGCGGTTCTGACTCCAACCTATTAATTAGACGTGACATCGCACTTTGACTTAAATTCACTGTCTTTATTAAGTCGTTTATATTTAATTTTTTATCATCACTTTTATAAATTTCATATAAAACATAAAACTCTTTTAAACTGATATGATATTGTTGCTTTAAATTTTTCTCTATCATGATTTCAATATAACGGAAATATTCTGAGATTTCTATCCAACCTTCAAGTCCTTCTTTTTCCAAATTACATTCCTCTTTATTTATTATTTAGAGATTTCACCTCTATATGTACACTAAATTGATATGATCCTTTGCGTAGTTGTAAAAATTATTCTACATGATAAATAAAAATTCAACCATTAATATAATTGAAATGGTTTTTGTATATGTATTATACATAATTAAATCATTTTAAAGTATCATTATTCAAAAGAACTACTTTTCCACGTAAAGCAAATGAAAAGTAGTTCTCCTTTAACCTATATAAAATGCTAATGTAATGATGCATTCGTTTTATTGGAAGAAATCCTTTATCTCAGTCACCTGTGCATAGTAACTAAGAAAGTATTTTAGAAATTTCTATCTCTATCTTATGTGATTTAGTTGTATTATATATATCTTGTATCATGTACTTCACTAAATATTGATTTATTCGTTGTCATTTTGCGCCTTTTCCAAAATATCATCTTTTAATTTTTTGCGTAAATGTTCCAGTGTGATAGGATCTGTAAACCAATAATCTTCAGCTTGGTATTTAATGACTCTATCATTTTTTACAGCTGGTAGTTGTTGCCATAATCTTGTTTTTTCAAAATCAAAATTACCATATTTAGGACTACTTAAAAAAATATAATCGCCTGCATATTGATCTATACTTTCTTTTGAAATACTCTGATACCCTTTACCTTTTTCTTTTAATTTGTCTTTATATGCTTCAGGCGTCTTCATACCAAAGGCATTATGTACAATATCCGTACCTCTACCCCAATTGGAATCAAATATGGACAACCCTTTTTCTTCTACTTCAAATACTGAAGCCGTTGCATCCTTGCCAATGACTTTTTGGATATCCTCACGATCTTTTTTCGTTTTTTTATCCCACTGTGTAACCCATTCATCTGCTGTCTTTTCTTTATTTGTCAATTTCCCTAGCTCTTTTAAGATTTCTTGGTGGTTATAATCTGTATATTCAAATGGCACAGTAGGTGCGATTTTCTCGTACTTCTTAATATTTTTATCTTGTGCATCTGCAACAATTAAATCCGGTTTTTGGTTTGCCACTTTTTCGACGTCATCTTCACCAATCAATGGTACACCTTTGACATGCGGTTTAATGATACTTGACTCTTTCGCAAGTTCAGATACAGCAACAGGTTTTATACCAAGTTCAATAAAATCACCAACATAAAAAGCTGGTAGCACTGCAACTCTTTTCGGATTTTTGGGTACTTTGTATTTCTTTCCATTTTTAGCTTTAAACGTAGTCATTTCATCATCTTGCTTTGATTCACTTTTGTCATTATTGCTACAAGCGCTTAGTAATAAAGTTACCATAATTAAAAATATAAGTGCTTTTTTCATGATATGCCCTTCTCTCTCGTTTAATAAGTCATATGTTATATCAATTGATAATTATTATCAATTGTTTTTGGAGAAAAAGTGCATACTTTTAAAACTTAAAATACTATAAGTATGAGTTGTTTTCTTTAATTCATTTTAAGTTAATAATATAGAAGCAGAAATTTTTTAATGTTAACAAGAGTTATTATTACGACATACACTTTATTTCCCGAGAAATATCTAATGTACCAAGAAAGGTAGGATTTATCAGACCATACACATTTTGTCATATGCTTACTTCTATAGATAGAAAAATTATAGGAAATGATATGAATCCAAAAGAAAGTAAAGATAGTGCCACGTTATTCTATCAATTGTCTTTTGGTAAAGTAGCACACTATCATCATCAAGGATGGTTATCTGGGAGAACAACAACCAACGAAAATTTAACAAAATATAGACAACCCAATCCTCACACTACTACAAATAGCGTGAGGACCGGGTTGATTTAATCTTCTATTTATCAATAAATTAATTTCAAAGCGTGTAATCCTAGCAATCAAAAATTTGTTTCTTAAATATAAATAATAATATTAAATTAAAAGTAAAATAATTAATATTAACCCTAAACTCCCAAGAACCCAACCACTTACTTTCCTTTTCAAAATTGCTGGAATAGAAGCTATTGTAAATGCTAAAAGTGCTATTAACGTAGGTAAATCACTTTTATCTGGAATTATAATCATAAGTAAAATAGCAATGACACACAAAACACCAACTAGAATATTAATTAAGTTAGTTAAAAGACGATGCTCATCTTTTTCCAAAAGATCATCTCCATTTTCAATGCAATTAGTCTAAATTGTTTCCATTTTAGTCAATATAGAATGATAAACTCTTTCATTATTTTTATGGTCAATATAATCAAATATTTCATTTAAATCAGCATCTGAGTTTAACTCATTTTTATAAATTGTTTCTTCAAGTTTATTTAGCAATTCAGTTTCATTGTATGCAGTTTCACCTATAAACGTTTCATCAATAGGTCTTAAGATTCCTTTTTTGAAAAATCTATCAATATCAAAATGGAAAAAGATCACTGGTTTTTTCATATAAGAAAAATCAAAACTAACACTACTATAGTCTGTAATTAATATATCATGCTCAATTAATAACTCTTGTACTGTTTTTTCTCCTAAAGTTATATAATTAATTTTTCCTTTAGTTTTATCTAAGTGATATTTAAAGAAACTTTGAGATCTATAATGTGGATAAAAATTAATTTCAACATTATATTTTTCAAGTAACTGTTCAACTTTATCATTACTAATTAAATCTAAATATCTTCGCATATATTCACTGTTATTAAATGCATATTCACTATTTAACCAATCTCTCCATGTTGGCATAATTAATATTTTTTTTACTTTTTCATCAGGTTCTAAGGGTAAATTATCAAATCTCGGTAATCCTGTAATGGCTACATCTTGAGGGTCATAACCTAATTGGTTGACCACAATATCATACTTTTCTTTAGTACTAGAAACATTAAATAAGTGGAATGGAAGATCATAATAATTTTTATTATATTCCACTTTCTTTCTACCTAAAACTCCATGTTGTAAAAAGACTTTCACACTATCTTCATAACCCCAAAAGTTTCTAGCAGTTTTATATGGAACAATATTTTCTAAGTCATGTGTTGATATTAAAACATTTGCTACTGCAGAAACTTCAAAATGTCTTTTTGATCCAAAGACAACAACATTATTGAGATGCTTAATTCTTTCGTAATCATCAGATTGACTATCAATTACGTAGTACGCGTCTATTTCTGTATATTTTTGCAACCATTTGAAAAACTGAATACCATTGTCTTGTGCAGTATCTGTTCTTTCTCCAATTAGCCATACATTATCATTCTTTTTACCATTTTCTAATATTTCATACTGTTCAGAAGTTAATTCGAATGACTCAATTTTTATATTTTTAAATGGAGTTAAAGTAACCATATAATATACACGTTTATAACCTAAGTTGTTTTCTTTTAATGTAATATAATTATCTTTTTTATATGTGCCTTTTTTAAATTTTATTTTCTCTTTACGAATTAGGTTTGAATCATCGTATATGGAAATAAAAATATCAATTATATTTTTTGAAGTTGTTTTTAAATCTTCTATTTCTTCATATGGAATTTCTATATCTTGCTCGCCTCTATGAATTTCCATTTCATATCTTTTTTGTGATGATCTTTCCTCAAATGTTATAAAATACTGAAAAGTTTCATAAATTGAATTAGGCTGAAAATAAATATTTATATTATTTTCAGTTACTGAATTGACTCCTGCCCTTATTTTCGGTTTGGAAGTGACAATAGTAATGCCATTTTTCTTTTTTATATTAACTTGGTGCATTTGTTCATCAGAATTATAATAATCTGTAAAAGATATTTTCTTTTTACTATTTAAAATATAAAACCTTTTACTGTTTATCTTTCTATCATAATAAATGGCTATTATTTTTTTACTTTTCATATTTTCAAATTTACTAACTTCTACTTTTGAAAAAACCTTCGAATTATAGACTTTTGTTGTTAGATACTCTAAATTATTTAAATCTTCATCAATTAATCCTAATGATTCAAATTTAAATTCATCATCCGCATTCTCAATAATCGCTCTAATTCTTATTGAAGTTTCATTCAACAAACTATTCGTATCAAATTGTAATACCTCTAAAGTATTCATTGATACATTTAAACTATTATCCAACCATTCATATTCCATAAACAGATAATTTACCTTTTTATTCTGTATGAATTTCGGACGGTAAATACTTTTATTTATAACAATGTAAGCAATATAGTTTTGTTCTTTAATATTTTCAGTTATATAAGACAAATTTAATTGATTATTTAATATAGGTATTTCTTTTTGTTGGTTTCTATTTAATAGAATTAGCGATTCCACCATTGAATCCGTGTTAAAGGATATACATTCATCAGTAATTTGAGATATTTTAACTTCCTTATTTTCATTTAACAAATCAAAGTTAGTTTTATATTTATTTAACATTAAAGACTTATCTACTTTAACTATATAAATTTTATTACCTAATTCTAAAGCATTATCAATATTTTCATCAGCTACAAGCCATAACATTCTCTTTTTGTAATAAAGATCAAATGTCATACTACTATCTGGAATATCTTTTAAATTTATTTTTATAGAAAAAATGTTTTTTGAAAATCTTACAAATTCATAAGGTATATCTTGAGTTTTGTTTTTTATATAAAAGTCCTCTGAATTAAAACGAATAAAATTCGTTAATTTAAAGTCCATTTCCAAATATTGTTTATCTACATTAATTTTACATAATTGAAATTTTCTTCTTAACATGTCCCCAATTTTATTTATCACTACATTACCACTTTCTTTTTGTTTTTATCGAATAACTATATTTATCGTAAATATCATAAAAAAAATATAGTTTTTGCTAGTACAACGTGTATAATATACATGCAAATTGAATGGAAGGGGAAAGAAAATGAAAAATATTTTATTGTTGGCGTCATGTTTTATGGGTACTTATTATTTTTTGAAATACAAAGAAATGCAAGAGCTATATCAATGCGAATTAATTGATATTGAATCTCAAGAAGATTTACTAGAAAAACAAGGAGTCTATATTGACAGCGATGGGAATTTACAAGAAAGAGAGACATCTTATACTTAATATTATTTTGAATATCAATAAAGGAGCCAATTCATTTATATGGAAAGAGTAGAAATATGAAAAAATTTATATCAGTTATATTTTGGATGAGAGCCATTTCTTGTTTAGGCGTTGTTTTGACCCATTCAATCTCAATAACTTTAGGTCAAAACCCAAACTTAGAAAAAAATGAATGGCCAACATATGTCCAAATATTTTTAATGTTTAGCACACCAACATTTGTTTTTATAACAGAGTTTTTAAATGCATACATATATGGTGGCAAATTAAAAAAGGGGTTCTTTAAAAAAAGATTATTAATTTTAGGTGTTCCCTATATATTTGTAAATTTGTTTTGGACATTCAGTTATCACAGTCCAACAAATTTAATGGAATTTATAGATGCGTTTTTATTAGTTAGTATAAGAGGCTATTCTGTAACCTATTTTATCGTTATTATATTCCAATTCTATATATTACATCTGCTTTTTGGGACAATTTTAAATAAAGTTAAACCATTACCTATGATTATAGGATCAATTATAATTACTAGTATATATTGGGGCGTACGTCTTATATTTCCAGCGCCTGACAATTTCATGGGTTCTATAATTTGGGGGAAAGAAGGACAAACACTATTCTTTGGATGGATTACATACTTTTTACTCGGTTACTATATTGGCATTTACTATGATAGTTTCACAGCCAAAATAAGAGAATACAAATACCATATATTAGGTTTATTCATAACTAGTATTATAATCGTGCTACTTACTCATAATTTAGGTATTAATAGTGCGATTGGTTCAAAAAGACTTGATACCCCTCTTTATACTACTTCAGTTATTTTGATGTTCTTTTTAATAAACTCATACATTAAATATGTTCCTAAATTCATATTATTTATTAGTAATTATTCGTTTAGCATATATTTATTACATCTGATTTTTTTAAATAGAATGACAGTTTTAAGCGATAACATATTTGAGGACATAGTATATAAATTTATAATCACTATAGTGATTGCTATATGTCTTACATATATTATGAATTTAAGTACCTTCGGAAAATACTTAGTTGGTAATATTGTCAAGACAGAACATAAATCTTTAAATTAGATAGTTTCATGTGATTTACTAACGAGTTTTCATAACATTCTATAATTTTAGTTTTGTATAGAATATGCTGAACACACTAGTTATGAAAAATTATTTTAAAAATTTGGGAGAATTACTTATTAAGAAGTTAAATTTTATAAGGGGACGTGTAAGTGTAATGAAATTTTTACAATGGGTTCTTACAATTATCGGAATCGATCTATTGTTATTATTACTTTTAAAATTTTTTAAAGAAGAAGTATACTATGAAAAAAATGAAGAAAATATTAATTATGATAGTGATATAGAAATACGTAAAATGTCTTATAATGACTGACTATGGAAATTAAAATAATTATAGAACAAACAATCAAAATCAAATTAGGTTAGAAGGTATATGCAATATATGTTAAAAGTTAGTAAATTTAATAATAACCATGCATTCATTAAACAAGAATTACCTGATACTTTAGTTTTTAATTTAGAAAATGAAAAAGATATTACAGTCCATTCATCTTATTTAAGTAATGATGATCATATACTAAAAAAAGTTAATATGAGTGATAAATTAATTGGCATAATTGAAAACGATCAAAAAGAATACTATATACACATAAAAAACAACACATTATATATTACTCCTTATTTAAATAATAGAACAAAAGGAAGTTTGAATATTCTAATCAAGCAATTTCATAACCGATTCATAGTTGAACCAACGCAATTTAGCTATTCAATAATCGACAGCTATACAAATGAAAAAATTGAATTAAATTCACTTCTGTTTTCAGAAGGTAGAAAAGCTTTCTTAGTAAACGCTATAAATGATTCTAAGGACCCGTTTATTCATTTGAAAATATCTTATTCGAATTATGTAACTTTTCTAGAATATACTAACTCAAAGAAAGATTTTGCATTTAAAACAAATATAATCAGTGTTCTTACTACATCACAGTTAATTTTTGATTTAAATAGTGCTAATGAATTATTAATTCAAGCCGGAGATGTATATCAGGTAGTACGTCTTAATGACTTAAAACAACTTAAGGATATAAAATTAAATGAATTATTTAATTCACACATCAAAAACTCAATATACTTAAGACTAAATAACAGACTCTATATTATTAATAAACGTAATGGAAAATTAAGTATAAAAACCGATAGAGAGCAACATTTGCTATACAAATACAGTGATATTCTTATAAAGAAAAAAAGAAATTATATCAAATTGAGCGGTATGATTCATTATAATACAGAAATCAAACCAAATTCTTTAGTAACGAAAAACGGTGTGTTTTTATCTAAATTAACTTGGAATACGGAAGGATCATTTACTGCAAAGTTAAAAGTCAGTCAATTAAGACAGTTATCTAATATTCATAACACAATTTTTGTTGCTATAGATAATAAAAAATTACATCCTTTACATCAATCTTCTAATTTAAAGGATAACAGAAAGGTTTTACTTTCATTTAATTCAAAAAAGCATGCCATAATTATTCGTAGAAATGCTGCAAATAATTTATCAATTGGTAACTTAACAAGCCTAAAAATTTATCACCCGTGGCATAAATTTAAAATTAAAATTGCTAGAAAAGTTGCTGGTATGTATAAATTAATCAATCGAAATGGTAAAATAAATGTCTTTTTTGAAAAAGAAGCATCTAAAGCAGTAGAATCTGGTAAGTATGTGTTTGAATCAGCTGCTAGTAACCAGTCAATTAAATCTAAAAATGTTTTTATTCTAGATAAAAAATCACAACAGTATCCTTCCATGAAGAAAAAATGGAATAGTAAGATTATCGAGCGCTTTAGTTTTAAAAATTACTTATATGTCTTTTTAGCAGACTACTTTATTTCTAGTGAATTGAGTAATCATGTCATAAATACAAGGATATTCAATGATAAGTTAAACGATAAAATAAAGGCTACACCACTTTATTTTTTACAACATGGCATTATATTTATGAAGCCACATGATAATCCACAAAATAGTGGTTTTCATAAAGAAAACATGACTAATAATATTGTAAAATCCGTAGTGAGTTCTGATGTAGAAGCAAAAGAATTTAATATAATGGGATACAATGATTTTGATATCATGAAGACAGGGCTACCTAAACTAGATGGAGCTAAGCTTTCAAAAGATGCAGATAAAATAACATATATGCCAACGTGGCGACCTTGGGAAGAATCTGAAGTATTCAATGGAAATATTCAAAAAACAACGTACTATCAATCATTGATGGATATTATAAAAGTCTTTGATCAAGCTGGAATGCTGGATAAATTACAAATTGCTGCACATAATAAATTTGCTGAATTTGCCAAATCACATTTTGGAAATTATAAAAATATATTTGTAGAAGATCCTACAGATACGTTAACTAATTCTGCTATCTATATTACTGATATCTCCTCTATCATACTAGATGCTGCTTACCGTGGCTCCTATCCAATATTCTATTGGAAGGATTTTGATACTATTATCGAAAAACATGGTGGAACAACACCTGTAAATGAAGATAATGCGCCTGGAGCTGTTGTATATTCAGAAAATGAATTAATTAAAACAGTAAAAGAAGTAATTAATAATAATTATAAAATATCTAATCAAATCAAAGAAAATTATAAAAAGATTAATGAATTTGATGATAACCGTAATACAGAACGTGTTATTGCTGAATTAATTAAAGATGATGTTTTGTAGAAAATATTATAACTTTATATAAGAAGTTATTTTTTAATATTATATTTTCATGTCTGAAAACAAAAGTTTATAGCGAGTATTATCTTAATAATAATAATGCTCGCTATATGTTCGTCTATATTATTAATTTATGTAAATTTGGTAAATACTAAATCCGTAATATTAAAAAACTTAATACAACTTTTAATGCAAAATATATAAATGTAGTATCACAGAACATTTGTATTCTACACGTAATTATATACTTAAATTTATGCAACTAACTCAAAATGCATTTTTGGAGGAATTAAATGATAAAGAAAGCTATAATACCTGCTGCTGGTTTGGGGACTCGTTTTTTACCAGCAACAAAAGCTATGCCTAAAGAAATGCTTCCAATTCTTGATAAGCCGACAATTCAATATATTATAGAAGAAGCGTCAAAAGCTGGTATAGAAGATATAATTATTGTTACTGGCAAGCATAAACGAGCTATTGAAGACCATTTTGATATACAAAAAGAATTAGAAACAACTCTAATAGAACAAGGTAAAAATGAGATGCTAGAGAAAGTTACTCATCCAACCGGTTTAGCCAACATATTTTATGTCCGACAAAAAGAACAAAAAGGTCTAGGACATGCTATCTATACAGCTAAACAATTTATTGGAGATGAACCATTTGCAGTATTGCTTGGCGATGACATTGTCGAATCTGATACACCTGCAATACAACAACTTGCAGATGTTTATTATAAGACAAAAAGTTCAGTTATTGGTGTGCAAACAGTAGACAATTCAGAGACTTATAGATACGGCATTATTGATCCTGTAAACATTCATGATAGATTAATTGAAGTTAAACAATTTATAGAAAAACCAGAACCAGGCACAGCACCATCCAATTTAGCAATTATGGGTCGTTATATTTTCACCCCTAAGATTTTTGATTATCTAGAAAATCAAAGTACAGGAAGCGGTGGGGAGATACAATTGACAGATGCTATTGAAAGGTTAAATCAAGACCAACAAGTCTACGCATATGATTTTGAAGGAAAAAGATATGATATTGGTGAAACGATTGGGTTTGTAAAGACAACGATTGAATTTGCCTTGAAAGATAGTAATATGTCTAAAGAAATAAAAGCGTTTATTTCCTCTTTAATCAAAGAACACCAAAAATAGAAAAAGAAAATATAAATTTTCCTATTATTATAGATACAACTAATTCCCTATTTATCATCATGTTTGTATATCCAGTTTGCAAATAAAGTAATGATAGAGTCAATTGCTGTTGTAGCCATAAAATGAACGAAAATATCGAACATCGGAAACGCATTCTCTACTTCTAATTAACTCCCTCGATTACTGGGAAATAAATAATTTTATTTTAATATTTAAAGGATTAAGGCACATACCGTCTAACGTATGTGCCTTTGTTACGTTTATAATTTTTTATAATTAGTGCCCAATTACTGACCTATAATTATTTTTGTTAAATAATCATTTTTATCAAAAAATGCTTTATATGAACCGTTATTCGTATTATAAGGAACCATAGTATAATCTTCAGTAACTAATTCTTCATGTCCCATGTTAGATGCATGTGCTTTTTTAAATGCTTCTTTAGTTACTGTATTAGGTTTAGTTTTAAAAGTGATTTGAATCGGTTCATCCTTATC
The DNA here is from genome assembly GCF_013391405.1 of Staphylococcus sp. GSSP0090. Classification (GTDB taxonomy): domain Bacteria; phylum Bacillota; class Bacilli; order Staphylococcales; family Staphylococcaceae; genus Staphylococcus. Next base: position 17,063 of record NZ_JACBFD010000033.1, on the reverse strand, counting down.
GTTAAAATCTATACTCGTATCATAGATATTTTTGGTATACTCATAATCTTTATAATCTTTTGGATCTACTACATAACCATTGATGGATACATTGTCATATTTCATAGCTCTAACGAAATTATAATCTAATGTAAATGTTGGATCATATGTTGTATAGCCCTCATAATTATACCACGGTGTCTGTGCATCCATACTAGTCATACCCTGAGTATTTACACTTTCTCCACCACTTGACCCACCTTCACCATGTCCCCACTTTTGAACTTGTTCTGCTGCTTTTGCGTCAGTGCTTGTCGTCGTTATATATGCTGCTGAAGACCCTAAAACAAGTGTTGATACAACCAATGTCGCCGAGAAAATTTTCCCAAATTTACGCATAATCAATCACTCCTTAAGTTTTAATACGTTTGACTATAGCTAGTTTGCCTTTATTCAAATGCACCAATCTTTAAGCAAGTAACAAAATCTTAATGCTTCTTCGACATTTCCTTCAAATAACCAATCCTTAATCCAAGATTATCTCATTTCAAAAGTGTAATTGTTCACTTTTAATAATACACGAATTATTTTTTATTTCAAGTGCACGCTATGCACCTATGCTCTATGCCAACTTGACTCATGAGATATAGAGGATTTTTCCATAAATCGTATTACCTTCATGCCTTTTCAATGATAGAATCAATTTGTGATAAATTTGGTATAGAAAAGAGTGAAATAATGAAAATATTAGATAATTACTTCAAATTGTTTGATGAATCTAGATATAGTGATGAAAGTTTTGAAAAATTAAATGATTTATTTAGTGAAAACATTGAATTTGTATTGAACGGAAAGTCTTTTAAAGGAAAGCATGCATGGAAACAATTTATCAAAAGTGTCTACAAAAAAACCAAAGATTTGAAACATATGCATAATGGTTGGATTGAAAATAATGACGGTACTTTTGAAACTCAGTGGGTGATTTGTGGCAATCGATTTGAAGGTGGTGTTTATACTCAAGAAGGCATTGATATTGCACGATTAGATGATGAGGGTAAAATTGTTTATTTAGAAAATATACCGAATGATAGCACGTTATTCTCTTAATATTAAGAAATGTTCTCAATAGGCTTTTATATGAAGGCTTTACAATAGAAACCATTTATTGTAAAAAATTCAGAGACTTCTGTTTTTAAGACACTAAACCTTTAAAATGAGAACTTAAATAAAATCACTATTTTCCAGACTGCTAGTTTCCTGAGTTTTATAGGAAATAAGTAGTCTAGTTTTTTGTGTCATAGTAGCTATAAGGAAAGTGCATACTTATTCTAAGGTATATATAATATAGTACTTCTCCTATTAACATATGAAGTAATTAAACTAACTATATAGTCGAAAATATAAATTGATTATTCTTTGTAAGTTAATATTATCTGAAAAAATAATTGTGAATAAGCAAAGGCATGTTATAATTGATAACAATTATCAATTAAGGCATGCTTTTTTGTGCTTTTTCATATCTAAAATGTAAAGAAAAACAATAACTTATCTATATAGATTACAGAGTAATAATGGCAACCGAATTTTAAATAATGAGTAATCATATTTCATTAGAAAGTATATTTTAACTATTATGGAGGTTCTATATGAATACGATATACATAGTCAATTTACCTCACATCAGAAGAACTGCAGAGGAGTTAACCCAGCACCAAACCTTGGATGCCTATTATAAAGAAGGGCTTGCTGTATCAAACTATCTAAATCAATTTCATCCAGAAGTATTGTTTATAGAATTAGACAAATCTGATGAGCAAACATTTGTTGAAAATTTAAAAGAAAATAAACCACCTTCTTATTTTACAGAATTTCATTTTGCTGCTATACCACTTTCACTACTAAGAAATATTAATATTCATCTTATAGATGATAACCATAAGGAACAGAGAAAGATGCTACAAAACAAAGCTGAAATGACATTAAAAATTAATAACCCCGCTACATATGAACAAATGACACATTTTAAGATTCAACATAATCAAAAAAAGAATAATAACGAGAGTATGCTTTCTTCTTTATTAAACCAATCTAAAGAAGTGATTCCACTAGAGCAATATTTTTACGCACTTATGCAAGCTGAAGATATAGGCCTCCAATTTATAAATCATTGGTCACAAAGAAACTATAAAATGGCCATGAATACAATAGAGAAAGCTAAAAATTATAAGTGCTCCATGTTATTTGTTGGCAAATCGCACAGCAGATATTTAAAGTTCATATTCGAGTCTACAGGCCTTTTTAATGTAATCATTATATAAAATAAAAATTGAGGATGTTAATAAATGAAAAAACTTATATTATTAATCGTTTTAGCAGTTTTATTGTCCGCATGCAGTCAAAGCGAAAGTAATGAGAAAAAGAAAGATGTCGTAAAAATTAAAACGAAATATGACTTACGTGGAGATAGGAAAGATGGTAAAGACGCTGAAGTTAAAAAAGAAACAGTTGAGATTCCTAAAAATCCAAAACGTATTGTCACTTTTGATTACGGTGCTGTGGATACGATCAAGGCTCTAGGTCACTCATCCGCAATTAAAGGTATAGCAAAAGGTAAAAATGCCGAAAGTTTACCTGATGACTTAGCAGCATTTAAACAAAAAAAATACGCTAATGTAGGAGAATTAGGCAAACCTGATTATAATGCTGTCGCTGAACAAAAACCAGATTTAATTATATTTTCCGGACGTACGGCTAGTAAACAAGTATTAGATGAACTCAAAAAAGCAGCCCCCAATGCCAAATTTTTATATATAGGTACTGACGATGAGAAAACTTTAGACTCTATTAAAAAAAATACAACAGATTTAGGTAAAATCTTTGGAGAAGAGTCTAAATCACAAGAATATATAAAAAAATTAGATAAAATTAGCAATGACACTAAAAAAATAGCATCAAAAATCAGTGATAAATCAATGATACTATTAACAAGCGAAGGAGAACTTTCAACATATGGCCCTAAAGATCGTTTTGGAGGCTTGATATATAATGAAATGGGTATGGAACCCGTTGATGGAAAAATAAAAGCAGGTCCACATGGGAAACATATAAGTTTAGAATATGTAGCAGAGAAAAACCCAGATATTATTTTCGCTATGGATAGAGATCAAGCAACTTCAGGTAAAGGGACTAGCAAAAAAATATTGAATAACGATGTCTTACAAGAAGTTTCAGCTATTAAGCATAAGCAAATTGTCGCATTAGATCCGAAAGAATGGTATTTCTCTACAAATGGTATTCAATCTAGTATAAAACAAGTGAAAGAACTAAAGGAAAATATTGAACATTTAAAATAATAATGATGTTAACTGTCGGCTTTGATAAAATAGTTGAATAAAATAGTTAAAATTTCGGTTGTACACTTTTAACGGTTGGTGATTAAAATCATCAATCGTTATTTTTTATTTTTAAATACAAAAAAGCACAAATATCTCTATAATTATAAGCAACGAAACCATAATTAAAGGAGAGATATCTGTGCCATATACTTATAATAAAACAAATCACCTGGTTTAAAAGTGAATAATTTACATTTTATAAAACAAACACCTAAAGAGATGTACTATAAGTGTATAAAAACATTTTTTTATAGTGCATTTTTTAGTAGTAATACAGTATACAGAGTTATTAAAAATTAAGAATGGCGAGCGTATTTTCAGTCATTCTTATTTTTATAGAAAGTTAATGTTTAGATAAGCCCCTTTTATTGAGAAAATCTTTAATGAATGTTCTTGGTAGACGATTTAAACTACTAATTGCTGTTTTAGCCCATGATCTATCTGATGATTTCCCAGAACGAACTGAATAATAAGTATTTGTATCCTTATTATATTGTTTAATAATATGCATTTTATCAAGGTTATATTTATTTTCATGATATATACCTTCAAAAGGAATTCTCGGTTTTTTATCATTTTCTTCAGAAGGATAGCCAACAACTAAACCAAATACGGGATATACATAATTTGGAAGTTCTAATAATTCGGATATTTCAATAATACCATCTCTTACACCACCGATATAACATACACCCAAATCCATTGATTCTGCAGCTATAACCATATTTTGTGCTGCTAAAGATGTATCGACAGCACCAACAATAGTTGCATCAACTCCTTGTATAGTCTTTTCTATATCTATATTTAATTCTTCTGACATCAACTTATTTCTGTATAAATCAGCACAGAATATAAAAAGATGCCCAGATTCTTCGATAAATGGTTGATTACCAGCACATTTAGCAATTTTTCTTTTTATTATAGGGTCATTTATACCAATAATCGAATAATTTTGTTGATAACTTGCTGTTGATGCAGCTTGTGAAGCTTCGACAAGTTGCTCGATTTGTGATTCAGTTAAACGAATATTTTTGAACGAACGTACTGATTTGTGATTTAAAATTGTTTCAATTGTTTGATTCATGTTCAATCTCCTTTTATTTTTATATTAATTTTGTACTGATTAGTACAAAATTAGCTAAATAAAATAGCAAACAGTTATGGAAAGTTTGCCATTATACTTTTAACAGTGTCTTGTGCTGTTTCTATATCAGGTATGAACGCGTTAAGCGCCCTTATTCCATAAAAACTACATAGATAATTTCTTGCTAAATCATCAACGGAAATATTTGAACTTATCTCATTAGAATCGATACCATTCTGAATTACTTTTTTAATTACAGATTCTAAGTGATTAGCATGAATACGAGACCAATAAGCAACAGTTGGATCGTTCTTCCAATATTCCATCGAAGCATTGATTAACATACAACCTTTTGCACTTTCTTTAAAATCTTCTTCCACAGCCCAGCTTAATAAATTCTCTAAATTTTGTTTAGCTGAATTAGTTTGCTTTAAAATATTTATTTGTGTTTCTATCCAAAATTCATGATATCGTTTTAAAGCTTCTTCATATAATTTATGCTTACTGCCAAAAGCATTATATAAACTACCACGGCCTAAACCTGTTCTGTTACATAAATCTACAGTGGAGCATGCTTTATAACCCTTTTCCCAAAATACATCAATTGCTGCGTCTAATACATCTACTTTACTATATTCAAGCGGTCTACCACTGTGTTTCTTCATAAAATTTCCTTTCTAATTTGTTATATAATTCGAATTATAGTTATTTTGTACTACTTAGTCAAAAATATTACATTTACTACTTCTAATCTTGAGTATGTGAGTAATCAGTTATAGTGAATTATCATTTGAGTGGTTACGGTATTTATTTTAATGAATCATTAGCGTCAATCTTAGAAGAAAGTTCAGAAAGATATGCCTTTACAATCTTGTATAAAAATTTAAAATAATTTATGTTTCACATTTAGAAATATCAGAACAACTAAAAAATAGTAATAGCTTAATATTGCCTCATAGTTAATTAATATATATTTTAAGAAAAAACTCAAAACATTATATTTTTGATGATGACTTAATTCAATGGATTCCACTTAAATCTCTATATCATCCTGATAATGAAGTTTTAGTGACCTTACAAATGCTTATTTTATTTAATAAAACAATATTTGAAGATGAGAAACAATTTACGAATAGCGGTGTTTCAATCGGTACAGTAAGTAAGGATAGATTAAGTAATGAAGATTCTATAAGCTATCAAGAATGATATAAAATAGGTAGAAGAATTTGGGCAAAAAACGTTAGTTTTTGATACCAAAAATTCCCCCATTTCTTTTTTAGAGATGGGGTTTCTCCATACTCAATTTTTTAGTACCATTAACTATCAGTGAGATATTAACAATAATAAATTCGTAATCTAAGTATAAATGTAATTTTTGGCAAATGCTAAATTTATTGAGAGGAGATATAAAATTGGCTATTTTAGTATTATTTGTTGAAACAATATTAGTAACAATATTAATGATTGGTAGCATGATGGGCTTTTTAAATAACTCTATCTCCCCCTTGGATTTTAATTGTTTTTTGGGTAGCAAGCATTGTCGTTTTATCTGGAACTATTTTAATAAGACGACACTATAAGCAAAAATATAAAAAAGAACTTACAGTATATGAAAACAGTCCAAATCTACGAGAAAACGAATATTTTTATCAAGCGTCTTTATACATATTTGACGATATACACATTAAGATCCATGGCATGACAGATACAATTTGGACACCTTACTTTAGTAATAACCTTCAAAAATGGTTAAGCATATTTGATGTTTTCCCAGTCTATGGAGTCAAACTTACGTCATCAGAACATGAAATTATTATAAAAAGAATTAAAGTATACTCTTTAAGACCACATTACTGTGTTTTGATTGATGGAGAAGAAATAGGTCATTTACAGATGAGAAAATTATTAAAAGGCGGTATTAAACAACAAACGCCATATGTTTTTTCAAATAGTAATCAAATATATCAATTTAATAATCCTTATTTCTCAACCAAAACCATGATTTCAGATGAAGATTCTCAAAAAGTGTTAATGGCACAGCGTTCATTTTTTGATTTAGGTAAAAACCTAGTAACACGTCGTAGAGGAGAAAAACACAATATAGCAATTGGTTCAGTTGAATCAAACGCATCATATCCACACGAACTATGGATTGCTTTATATATTCAAGTAATGATAAATAAACAAAAAGAACAATAGTAAGACAGTTATTGTACAAACACTAAATGCAATCATAAATTATGATATTTGAAACACTATACAAAATACTTGTTTGCATTGATCAATGAACCTTCAAAATCATTTCTCAGTAAATAAAGTGATTCCTCCCTACTTTGCTAACCTTTTTGCATTCCCATCCACTATGATGTTATAATGTATTTAACAAAGAGAGTGCCATAGGTACACCAATCCCCCCACTACTGGAATAGTGAGGGGATTTTTTGGTGTAGCTATGTCGCCTTCCTTATCACTTGCTACGATTGTTTAGCCAAAATGTGAAAATCGCAACAATACATCCTGAAATCACAGGTGCAATGATACTAACAAAGAGAATTGCCACAGGTTTCACCTCCTTCCATAGTAATTTCGCCTATGGAAGTTAAGGCGACGCTATTATTGTACCACCTACTAATGTATCAGCGTAGCTACTTACACCGCATTGAATCATATTAAATAATGCCTTATTATCTATACGTTTACTATTAAAAAACTATATTTTTTAAATCGATTATCGCTTTTTATCATCAAAAAATTTAAACTTTACTATAAAAATAATGTTGATTTCAGTTTTGCATTCCTACACACTATGGTGTTATAATATTGTCAACAAGGATATCTGCATTTGATGCACCAGACCCCTCACTATTGCGAGTAGTGAGGGGTTTTTTGGTGTGGCTAGTCGCCTATTTTACTTATTGTCACGTTTGCGAAGCCAATACGCAAAGAGTGCGACAATACAACCACTGATGACTGTGGTCATGATGTGAACAAGAATATCTACCATTTTCAGCACCTCCTCTCTACGTCATATTGACGCCTGAGAGATAGGCGACGCTATTATTATACCACCTGCTAATGTATCAGCGTAGCTACTTACACCGTGTTGAATCATATTAAATAATGCCTTATTATCGATACGTTTATTATCAAAAACTATATATTTTAAATCAATCATCGCTTTTTACCATCAAAAAATTTAAACTTTACTATAAAAAACAATGTTGGTTTTAGTTTTGCATTCCTAACCACTATGGTGTTATAATACATTTAACAAAGATTATCAGGCATGTATGCACCAAATCCCCTAACTATGCCAGTAGTTAGGGGATTTTTGGGTGTGACTAGCCGCCTATTCATCATTACGCTTGCGTAGCCAATGCGCAAATAACGCAACGAGACAGCCACTTGCTGCTGTAGTCATGATGTTTACAAAGATTTCAGACATTGCGTATGCACCTCCTCTCTACGTCAAATTGACGCCTGAGAGATAGGCGACGCTATTATTATACCACCTACTAATGAATCAGCGTAATTAGTTACACTGCGTTGAATCATATTAAATAATGCCTTATTAATTACACTTATACTACAAAACTATAAATTTAAAATCGATTTATCTCCTCTAATTTTTACCATTCAAATACCAAAGTCTCTATAATAAAATCAAATCAATTAAACAAGTTTCATTAGGTTATACGAACACAATCTCTTGTGGAATAGCATTATCTTATGTTCTAGACTTTATACAAATCATACCAAAAAGAAAAAGAGATTAAGCAACGAAATTATGTCGCTTAACCTCTTCGATTTAATTCACCTATCAAATTTGACAGTAACCTCTTTTTCACTAGTATTAAATATTAGTTAGAACGATTAGCTTTTCTACTAAATAAAATTGCACTTAAACCTAAAGTAGCAGTTAAAATACCTAAAGTAATATTAAGTACTGTGTTTTCTTCTGATGATCCAGTTTCTGGTAGTTCTTGTGTGTCTACATTGGATTTTTCAGTAATACCTACTGCATTATTTGCAGTTGTTTCTTTTCCATTGTTTTGAATTCTTGCAGTTTCATTTTCTACTGCTTGACTATATTCTTCATTCGATACTTCATTAGGATTAGGTACATTTTTTTCTAGTTCAGCATATTCTTCATTAGTCATTCCGTCTGGTGTCACCCCACCATAAGGTCTGTCTCCTTGTTTTGTTGTGTGTGCTTGTTGTTCCTGTTTCGCTTTTTCATAAATACTTGCGACTTGTTCGTTATACTCAACTTGAGAAAGTTTATTTGTATCTTTTTGTAAAGTTAAATTTCTAATTTCTTCTTGATAAGATTGTGGTAAAACAGATGCATCAAAATCTACGTTAGCCCAACCATTCCCATCAGGATCAGTACTACTTGGTAAAGTGCCACCCCATACTGTTTTTGCGCCTTCTTCAGCATTGGCTGCCCCTTGAACACCAACTAAAGCAATAGAACTTGCTAAAGTTGATGCTAATAAAATTTTTGATATTTTCATAAATAATACCCCTTCCAATAATATGTAGTTTATAATAGCATAACATAATATATTGTTTGATATTAACTTCTTAATAATTTTTACAATAATAAAACAATATTGCCTGTTAATGTTCTTTTGATTTTAATTTAAATAAAATTTTGGTTTTTACCTGCGACCAAATTATATTACTAGATGATGGTAGCAAACGATTTAATAGCTTTAAGAAGAAACCGACCTCCTTGATTAATTCTTTATAAATATTTTTCTACATTAAAAGATTTCAAACTATTAGATTGTCTAACTAGGTTTTGAACTACAAACTATTGTAATTAAATCCTTTATTTACACTACAATAAATTTTTCCTATATATTTAATTTACAAAACACTATATATTTTCATTAGATTATTTGTTAATATTATTGCGAAAGTCATAAAACTAAAAAGGGGAATACTATGGATTTATTAACTTTGAACAAGATTAGTAAAAACATCAAAAGTAAAAACGTTCTGAAAGATGTATCTTTCACACTTAATAGTGGTGATATTATTGGATTAGTAGGTGGAAATGGAGCTGGTAAGACAACATTGATGAAAGTTATTTTAGGTCTCTCTAGCTATCAATCTGGAACTCTAAAATCACATACTTCAAATAAAAGTAATGATATTGGCGCTCTGATTGAAAATCCTGGTTTATATCCGTTTCTTACGGGATTTGAAAATATGAAATTGATTAATGAAGATAAAGACAAAAATAGTATTCAACACATTGTTGATAAGTTAGAAATGAATGATTTTATACATAATAAAGCAAAAACCTACTCTCTAGGAATGAAACAAAAACTAGGAATTGCTCTCGCCCTTTTAAATCATCCTAAATTAGTTATTCTAGATGAACCAATGAATGGATTAGATCCAAAAGCTGTAAAAAATGTACGAGAAACGATAATAGACTTTAAAAATCAAGGTGTGACGTTTCTTATATCTAGTCACATTTTAAGTGAACTGGTAAAAGTTACAGACTCAATTTTAATTATTGATAAAGGTGAAATCATTAAAGAAACTACTATGGAAGAATTGAAAAATTCAGAAGAAAATGATTTAGAAAATTTATTACTAAATATCATTGATCAAAAAGAGGGGGAAGCATAATGGGCACTTTAATTAATCAAGAACTGTATAAGATATTTAAAAAGAAATCATCCATTATTATTCCAATTATAATTTTTCTTCTAATGGTTGTTATGGCAGTTTTAAGTAATAACCATGAGGATATACTCAAACCAGAATCTCAGTTCAAACAAGGATTCACAGGCTTTTCTTGGATATTCTTTTTAATGATTATTCAAGCAGCAACAATAATCACTATGGAATTTCACTATGGTACAATTAAGAACTTACTTTACAGAAACTACTCAAGAATGAGTATTATTTTAAGTAAATTTATCGCTTTATTTATTTATTCATTGGCATTATTTATTGTTACTACTTTGATAAGTTTAGTTCTAAAATTAATCCTATTTTCTGATATGGATATTTTAAAACAATCTGGAGACAATTTATCATTGTTGCAAGAACACTTATTAACTGCTTTAGCTACTTATATTGGTATGTGGTTAATATTAAGTTTAACACTATTAATTTCCTGTCTATTGAAATCTCCAGGTGTTTCAATCGCTGTAGGCATTGTTTTCTATTTTGCTTCTTCTGTTATTTCAGGCATACTATTTGCTGCAATTAATCAATGGGAATGGTTGAAATGGAATCCTATCAACATGTTGAATTTAAGTACACAAGTATTAGACAACGAAGTATTCAAAGAAATGACTAAACTAGAATTGCACGAATTATATATTGGTAATATTGTCTATATCCTCATCTTTTTAGCACTGGTAATTTATGCATTTAAAAAGAAAAATGTTTAAAATGTAATATTTTTAAAAGGAATTAAGCAAAAAGATAAACTGTCGTTAATATGAAGAACTATAATGATGTATATGACTTAATTACATATCAATATTATTTATTAATTTCAGTTTTGCATTCCTTCTAATCATAGTGTTATAATGTATTTGACAAATATTAGACTCATGAATCACCTAACCCCCAATCTACAGCCATAGATTGGGGGTTCTTTTAATGGCGAGGCTTGTCGCCTTATTTATTGCGATTGTTTAGCCAGAACGTAAAAATCGCAATTACACACCCTGATATGATGGGTGCAATGATGCTAACAAATATTAAACTCATGACTTCACCTCCTTCCGCCCAAAATACCGCCGGAAGTTAAGGCGACGCTATTATTATACCACCTGCTAATGTGTCAGCGTAGCTACTTACACAACGTTGAATCATATTAAATAATGCCTAATTACCTATACGTTTATTATCAAAAACTATATATTTTAAATCAATCATCGCTTTTTACATCAAAAAATTTAAACTTTACTATAAAAAACAATGTTGGTTTTAGTTTTGCATTCCCATCCACTATGATGTTATAATACTGTCAACAAGGAATCTAACATGGATTACACCAATCCCCTCACTACCGCAAATAGTGAGGGGATTTTTGTAGGTGTGGCTATTTGTCGCCTATTTTTCTTTGCGATTACGCAGCCAATGCGTAAATAACGCAATAATACAACCACTGATGACTGTGATCGTGATGTGAACAAGGATTTCCAACATGAATAACACCTCCTCTCTACGTCATATTGACGCCTGAGAGATAGGCGACGCTATTATTATACCACCTGCTAATGTATCAGCGTAGCTACTTACACCGCATTGAATCATATTAAATAATGCCTAATTACCAACACATTTAATATGAAAATCTATAAACTTAAAATTGATTAACTCCCTACTTTTACCTCGCTAAAATAAAAAAGAAGCTAAACAACGTTGTGTTGTCTAACTTCTTGAATGATATATCATCTAAACCTCAAAAGACATTATCTAAGACGTCCCGCTGTCTTCCCCATCTTTATTCCTTAACAAAAGCGATTATGGCATCTCTTAAAAATTGAGCGCCACCTTCTACATATTTATCATAATATGCTGAAAATCTTTCGTCAGCCACATACATTTCAGCTAAACCTGCATGAGCTTCTTTAGTATAATCAGGCCACGTATACATTAACCATGCTTTATGTTTTGCAGCTAATCTTTGTGCGATTTCAGATGATGGGTCGCCTGTTTGATAAGCTTTTGGTAATAATTCAATAATTTCATTCTCTAATTTACGCCATTCATTATATTCCGCTTCAGTCATATCTTTAAATTTTGCGTTACTTTCATCCACAGCATTGTTACTGTATTTCTCTCTAATTTCATTACCATATTCATGTTCATTTTCTTGAATTTCTCGTGCTTTCAATCCTTCAAATTTTTCTTTATCTTGCATAGCAATTTCTCCTTTCGTATACGCAATCGTTTTTTCTACGGTATCTATGATTTTGTCGAGACGTGAACGTTTTTGTTTTAGATTTTGAAAATGCAGTTCTAAAGCCTTTGCTTGGTCAAATTCAGGTTGTTGAATAATGTTTTTTATTTCTTCAATACTTACATCCAATTCGCGATAGAATATAATTTGTTGAAGCATGTCTACTTCTGCTTTACCGTATATTCGGTAACCTGATGAACTGATTCTAGCCGGTTCAAGCAATCCAATTTGATCATAATAGCGCAATGTGCGATTACTTACACCTGATAGTTTAGCTAACTGACTCACTGTATATTCCATAATTCACCTCCTGACAAATAACACGTTACACCCTTACGTTACGTCAACCTCAAGAAGAAATTTCTATATTTTTAAATTAAAATACTGTTTATTCACACGTTTAATATCATGCTTAAGGCTTAAATAAATATATACTAATTAATACAACTGCGATAAAAATACCCACGACTAACACGAAACTATATATCGAAGTAATTAAATTTCTTAAATTAGATGAATGTACTTCATTTGGATCCTTTCCATTCATAAAAGCTACGATACGATCATAGGTTTGTATTTGATATGATTTCTTAAAACGCTCTACATTAAATGATGCAATAATACCAGTACCTAATAATAATATTTCTAGTATTAAACCAAATGCTCCCCAGTAATACATAGCAGGTCCAATTAATATTCCTGCTATCAACATCGGCCATATCATTAGCTGCGACCACCAATTAAATCGAACTTCTTTCAATTTGCGTTCCATAATCTCCACGTCTCCTTTGACTAAGTCATCTAAAGAAACATTAAACAATGAACTTAACATCAATAAGTTATGAATATCTGGATAGCTTTTATCATTCTCCCAATTAGAAATTGTTTGTCGTGAAACATATAATTTTTCAGCTAAGCTTTCTTGAGATAAATGATCACGTTGCCGATAATATTTAATTTGATGTCCTAAATTCATTGTTCTGCTCCTTTAATTAGAGATTAATATTGTTATCAATATAAGACTATCAAAGTTCATTGACAACTGCACATTTTTCTTTGTCTAAATACTTTTACACCCTATTTTTACAGTATTCCCAAGACTCACCTTAGACGGAACCCCATGTTTAAAAGGGCGAGATTGAAACTTATAACATTTCATATCTTCGCCCTTACGATAACTATTATATGTTGTTAAACACATATATCCATTTTAAAAAATTCATTCAACATCATACACTTGGATCATTGATACAAACATTTAAATTAATGCACATGTTCTTGACCACGTTTGTTCCAAGTAAGTATAAAACTTAGCATGGCTAATATACTAATCATTGTTAGTAACATAAAGCCAATATCCCAACCAAAGTGTTGTACTACCAAACCTAATACGATATTAGCCATTACAGCACCAAATAAATAGCCAAATAAACCGGTTAGTCCTGCTGCTGTACCCGCTGCTTTTTTAGGTACATAGTCTAAAGCTTGTAAACCTATGAGCATAACTGGACCATAGATAAGAAAACCAATAGCAATTAGTGAAACATTATCCAACCAAACATTACCTGGAGGATTTAACCAATAGATAAGCACAAAAATAGTTACACCCAACATAAAGAAGAAACCTGCTGGCCCACGACGTCCTTTAAATAATTTATCTGATAAATAACCACATAATAATGTGCCAGGTATACCTGCCCATTCATATAAAAAATATGCCCATCCAGATTCATTTAAATTGAATTGTTTTTCCTCACTTAAGTAAGTTGGTGCCCAATCTAATACACCGTATCGTACAAAGTAGACAAATATATTGGCAAATGCAATAGCCCAAACCCATTTATTATTAAGTACATATTTAAATAAAATCTCTTTCGTAGTTAGTTCTGTTTCAAAAGTTTCTTTAGATGAGGTCGCATAATCATTATTATAATGTTCAATAGGTGGTAAACCTTGAGATTGTGGTGTATCTCTAATCAAACAATAAGAAATAATTGCGATAATCATAGCGAGTAATGCTGGATAAATAAAAACGCCTTCAAACCCTCTTAAATAACCAAAATTATATAACGCAGTCATGGAAATTCCCCATGTCGCTATAGGCGCCATTAAACCTCCACCTACATTATGTGCAACATTCCAGATTGACGTCTTGCTACCACGCTCACTGACACTATACCAATGAACTAGTACACGACCTGAAGGTGGCCACCCCATTCCTTGAAACCAACCATTTAAAAAGAGCAATACAAACATGATTGTAATACTTGAAGTGAAAAAAGGTACAAACCCAAGCAATAAATTTACTATTGCTGTAAGAATCAAACCTAAACTTAAAAATATACGCGCATTACTACGATCACTAATCGTCCCCATCACAAATTTACTAAAACCATAGGCAATAGATATGGCAGAAAGTGCAATACCGAGTTCACCTTTACTAAAACCGTCTTCAATTAACGATGGCATGGCTAATGAAAAGTTTTTACGTAGCAAATAATAACCTGCATAACCAATGAATATACCTAAGAAAACCTGAAATCGTAATTTCTTATATGTATCATCGACTTGCTCTGTTGGTAATGGATCTATGTGTTTTGCTGGTTTTAAAAACTGAAACATATCATCACTCCTAAACAACATAATATTTATATAATTTCCACCTTATATTATATTTAAAAAGAAAATGTAGCAAGATGTTTCAGCGATATTTTATAAAATAGTTAGATATTGAAAAATGATTATATATGCGCAAAAAAGTGAGACAGAAATTCAAAAGTTAAATAGATTTCCTGTCCCACATATGGATCATGCTGATTATATTAATAAAATAATGACTATATAACTCAATTAAAAACCATATTACAACTTGAGTTCATATCCAAATAGTAAGAATAATTATGTTGTTTGTTGCTGCTGATATGGTATTTGATAATCCAGTTCAAATTTAGCCCCTGCTGTGATTTTTTTGTATTGGTAACTGAAATAAGCTATCCATAAAATCGTCAGCACAAAGGCGATGATATAACTTAAATTAAGGTCTAAACCTAATCCAATTTTCTGGCTTAAAATATAAGTGAAAATATTCCATGTCATAAAGACGGCAGGTATGGCTGCAACCCAGAAATTCTTTTTCGCAATCAATAGATACATCGCACCTACCCATAATGCAACAACAGCTGTTGTTTGATTTGCCCAAGAGAAATATCTCCATAGTATCGTAAAATCAACTTGCGTAAGACCAAAGCTAATAACAAACAGCGGTGCTGCAACAATCAAACGTTTAACGATACTCCGCTGTCCGTAATTTAAATAATCTGCAATGATCATTCTAGCGCTTCTAAAAGACGTATCCCCACTTGTGATTGGTAAAATGATAACGCCTAACACGGCAATCGTACCAAATACAGACCCTAATAATAGGTGTGATGCTTGGCTAACTACTAACGCAGCTTCACCACGTGCTAAGACATCATTCAATCCATTATAGCCATTAAATAGACTCATGCCTGCCGCTGCCCAAATCATTGCGATGATACCTTCTGCGATCATCATGCCGTAAAAGATGAATCTGCCATTCTGTTCTTTATTCGTTGTTCTAGAAATGATTGGTGTCTGTGTCGCATGAAATCCAGATAATGCGCCACAAGTTATGGTAAAGAATAATAATGGAAATATTGGTGCTCCATCAGGATGCATGTTTTTAAAATTCAACTCTGGAATAGGTGCACCTGTTTGAATAAGACGGAAACCTATACCGACCGCACTAATTAAAAGTAAGGCACCAAATATTGGATATATTCTACCAATGATCTTATCAATAGGTAAAATAGTAGATAAGATATAATATACAAATATAACAAAAATAATAATACCCAGTGCAATGCGTCCATCCATTAAATTATGTAATAACAATGCCGGACTAGTCACAAATACAGTTCCTGTTAACAACAATAATAAAATCGAAAAGATATTTACAAAATGCTTCATCACTTGCCCTAAAAATTTACCAGCAAGTTCCGGTAAATGTGCCCCTTTATTTCTAATTGAAATCATACCCGTTAGATAATCATGAACTGCCCCAGCAAAGATACAACCTACTACAATCCAAATAAATGCTACCGGTCCATAAAGCGCCCCCATAATCGGTCCAAATATAGGTCCGACACCCGCGATATTTAACAATTGGATAAGAGAATTGGATGACGTCTTCATTGGTAAATAATCAACGTCATCCCTTTGATTATAAGCTGGCGTGGGTCGCTCTTTTTTGGGTCCAAACATTTTATCTATGTATTTTCCATAAGTAAAATAACCCACCACCAATAAAATAATCGCAACAATAAATGTAATCATGTTACCATTCCCCCTTTAGATAACTTGAAAGCGTTTTCTTAATTTAACCATAAATGGTGATTTTTCACAATATCACATTTATTTTTTATTCTAATTTTATAAATATGTACTTTGTATTTTATTAAATATTAATCCATACTAGATAAAATACGCTAACTCAATCAAAACCACCCGTGTGAACGGGTGGTTTGTTCTGCGGCTGTAAGCCTTCCTTACTGGCCAGCCCTGTAAGGGCACTGACAAGTCAGCCAACTGCACTACTTTTCCAGCACCCCTAAAGGGGTTTCTATTTTTTCTTCCCTTT